>CAIYDK010000586.1 GCA_903924955.1 uncultured beta proteobacterium
CCAGCGCGTGCATCAGACAGGCACCTCCACAGCAGAGGCAGCATCCACTACCGGATTCCCCACAAACCCCCGGAACTTGCCCTTCTTCAAATGGATGAGTAGCAGAGAAATAGTCGCCGGGGTAATGCCCGACATACGCGAGGCCTGCCCCAAAGTTTCAGGGCGCTGCTTACTCAGACGCTGGCGCGCTTCGATACTCAAGGCCGTGACCTGCATATAGTCCAACTCGTCTGGCAGACGCAGATCTTCGTAATGGGCCGCACGCTGCACTTCGTCATTCTGGCGGTCGATGTAGCCGGAGTATTTGGCGGCAATTTCCACTTGCTCCACAACGGCGGCCACGAACACGTCCTGCGCAAGCGAAGCTGCCGACGCATCAGCCGAATTTGTTTCACGTGAAACATCGAGCGCCACTGGCAAACCCGGGCTGGCGTATCGCCCACCATCGAGCGACATCAGTGCCGCATAACCCACATTGGGGCGGCGCAGCAAGTCGCCCAGGTTGTATTCATGTTCTATGGCTTTGCCCAACACCCGCTCAGACTCTTCCGCAGGCAAATTCTTCGGACTGACCCAGATGCTGCGCAGCCGCTCGGTCTCGGCTGACACCGCATCGCGCTTGCGGCAAAACGCGCCCCAACGGGCATCGTCCACAAGGCCCAGTTTGCGCCCGGTTTCGGTCAGGCGCACATCCGCATTGTCCTCACGCAACTGCAACCGAAACTCGGCCCGGCTGGTGAACATGCGATAAGGTTCGGTTACGCCCTTGGTGATCAGGTCGTCCACCAGCACGCCCAAATAGGCCTCGTTGCGCCCAGGCACCCAGCTGTCCTGGGCCCATGCCGTTTTGGCACCCGCCTGCAGCGCCGCATTGACTCCGGCAAACAAACCCTGGGCTGCCGCCTCTTCATAACCCGTCGTGCCATTGATTTGGCCCGCAAAAAACAGTCCGCTGATCTGGCGCGTCTCGAAGCTGCTTTTGAGCGAGCGGGGATCAAAGTAATCGTACTCAATGGCGTAGCCGGGACGCAGAATGTGCACATTCTCCAACCCTGCCATGCTGCGCACCATTTCGTACTGAATGTCAAATGGCAGGCTGGTGCTGATGCCATTGGGGTAATACTCGTGCGTGGTGAGCCCTTCGGGTTCCAGAAAAATCTGGTGGCTGTCCTTGTCGGCAAAGCGGTTGATCTTGTCTTCCACGCTGGGGCAGTAGCGTGGGCCCACGCCCTCGATCTTGCCGGTGAACATGGGGCTGCGGTCAAACCCGCTGCGGATGATGTCATGGGTACGCTCGTTGGTGTGGGTGATCCAGCACGGCATTTGCTGCGGGTGCATGTCCAATCGACCCATGAAGCTGAACACCGGCATGACCGGGCTCATGCCGCCAGGCATCCCATCACCGGGCTGCGCCTGGCACTTGGTGAAATCGATGGAGCGACCATCCAGCCGTGGTGGGGTGCCGGTTTTCAAACGGCCCTGCGGAAGTTTCAGCTCTTTGAGCCTGGCACTCAAAGAAATCGCCGGGGGGTCGCCTGCCCTGCCTGCAGCGTAATTGCTCAGGCCCACATGGATCTTGCCGTCCAGAAAAGTGCCCGCTGTCAGCACCACCGTTTTGGCGCGAAAGCGAACACCCACTTGGGTCACAGCGCCCACTACGCGGTCGCCTTCCACCATCAGGTCATCCACCGCCTGCTGAAATAGCCACAAGTTTGGCTGGTTTTCCAGCATCCGGCGAATGGCGGCCTTGTACAGAACACGGTCCGCCTGGGCCCGAGTGGCACGCACGGCCGGGCCTTTGCTGGAGTTGAGGGTGCGGAACTGGATGCCTCCTTCGTCCGTGGCCAGCGCCATGGCGCCACCCAATGCATCCACCTCTTTCACCAGATGGCCCTTGCCTATGCCTCCGATGGACGGGTTGCAGCTCATCTGCCCCAGTGTCTCAATGTTGTGGCTGAGCAGCAAAGTCTTGCAACCCATTCGGGCCGCAGCCAGCGCCGCCTCGGTACCGGCATGTCCACCGCCGACGACAATGACATCAAATTCTTGTGGATACAACATGGGATAGAGGGGTGCGCACCCGGCGCACAGGGGTCGAGGGAGAAGCTGACAATTTTACCTGTGGGGCGCATTGGCTGCCAAAGTGCAGACGGCAGGCCCTTTCTTTGGCGACAATCACCACCATGAAACTACTCATCTTTGCGGGGAGCACCCGCCAAAACTCCTTCAACCGCCGCCTGGCCGCGGCTGCAGCCACCATGGCAACCGCTGAAGGCGCCGAGGTCAACCACATCAATTTGGCAGACTTTGACGTGCCGCTGTACAACGCCGACCTGGAAGCACGAGGGACACCGGCCGATGTGATGCGCCTCAAGGCCATTACCTACGAACACCCGGCCTGGATCATTTGCTCCCCCGAGTACAACGGCTCGTACACCGGACTTTTGAAAAACACCATTGACTGGATCAGCAGCCCGGTTGCAGGAGACCCGGTTTGGTCCGACGGCGACCGATCCATGCGCGGCAAGATCGTGGGCCTGATGAGTGCATCCCCCGGCGCTCTGGGTGGCCTGCGCTCGCTCAGCCACTTGAACCCGCTGATGGCCAACGCCCAGTGCTGGATCGCGCCCAAGCAATACGCTTTGGGTCGGGCCGGTGACGCCTTCACAGACAATGGCGAGCTCGCACTGCCAGCCCAGCGCGACGGCGTGCTGGCCGTGGTGCGCCAGGTGCTTTGGGCCGCACAGCGTTTGACGTCGTAAACACAAGCCGCAACCGCAATCACGGCAAGCTCGGTGGCCTGCGGTGCATTGCGCTCAGGCCAACGCACCACACAGTTCCAGGTCGGGCAACGACACAATTTCGATGCGCCCGTAGCCCATGCTCAACACGCCCGCATGGACCAGGACCTTCAATTCCTTGGACAGGGTTTGCCGGGTGATGCCCAGCATCATGGCCAGCGCTTCCTGCGACACGGTCACACTGGCGCGTGCATTGCTGGACATGGTCGCATCGCCCCGGGCCAGGGTCAATAGACGCCGTGCAATACGGGTTCGGGTTGAGCGCAACATGGAGTCTTCGACCATGCCGTACAGTGCACGCAACCGACCGCAAAGCAAACGCCCGATGGCGCGGGCAAACACACCACGCTGCATCAGCCGGTTAAATGCCGGCTGACTGATGACCAACACCACGCCAGCTTGCACTGCTGTGGCATCGTGCGGTCGGGGCAAGCCGTCGACCAGCGACGCTTCACCAAACCAGACGCCCGCCTCCACTACCGAGAGAATGCCCTCGCGCCCGTCCTCGCCCAGTGTGGACACCTTGATCGCACCCTGCACCACCCCATAGAAACCACCGACCGGATCCCCCTTGCGGTAGAGCATTTCGCCAGCACGCAGGTGCTGAACGTCCGCCGCAGCGAGCATCAGTTTGCGCTCGGCAAGGGGAAGCGCTCCAAACCACGGGTTGATTGACAAAGTCGTCAGTAATTCGTCTTTTGAGTACAGCATCCATTTCCACCCAGTGATTACCCTAGATTGTTAAATTTTTAACAGTCTTGCGTCAAGCGCGGGGTTAATGTCACGCACTGTCCATCTAAAGAACCGCTCATGAACATTCCCTCCCTACAGGACAACGTCAGCGCCGAAGACTGGCAACTGCGTGTCGATCTGGCGGTGAGTGCCCAGCAACGTGGCGTGCTGCCCATCAATTAACACGAGAAACACATACCATGTCCGTCATACCCCTGCACAGCGTCACGCCTGCCGACACCATCCGCACCACGCTGGAAGAAACCCTGGCGCTGCAACGCGCCGCCTACTTTGCGCACTCTTACCCCAGCCTGGCCGAGCGCAAGGCAGACTTGCTCAAGCTCAAAGCCTTTATCCAGGACAACCGCGATGCCATCGTGGACGCGATCAGCGCCGACTACGGCAACCGGTCACGCCACGAGACCCTGTTTGCCGAGGTCTACGGCATCGTCGATGGCGTAGACCATGCCGTAGGCCACCTGGCTAAATGGATGAAACAGCAACGACGCGGCATAGACATGCTGAATTTTTTCGGCGCAAAAAACCGGGTCATTCCGCAACCATTGGGTGTCATCGGCCAGATCGTGCCGTGGAACTTTCCGATCTTTTTGTGCTTCGGAGGTCTCACTTCCGCCTTTGCCGCAGGCAACCGCTGCATGGTCAAACTGTCGGAAAACTCACGCCACCTGGCCAAGCTCTTGATCGAAAAATCACCCGCCTACTTCCCCAGGGAGAAGTTGGCATTCTTTGACGAAACCGGCGGTGTGGGCATTGAGTTCTCCAAGCTCAAGTTCGACCATATCCTTTTCACCGGGTCGGGCGCCACTGGCAGGGCCGTCATGGCTGCTGCCGCGCAAAACCTGTGCCCTGTGACACTGGAGTTGGGCGGCAAGGCTCCTGCCCTGGTGTGCGACGATTTCCCGCTGCGCAAGGCGGTAGAACGCATCACGTTCTTCAAATATTTCAACGCAGGCCAGATCTGCACCACGGCCGACCATGTGTTCGTTCCACAAGCCAAGGTGTCTGAATTTGTGGACCTGGCCAAGCAAGTGGTGTCGGCCCGTTACGTCAACCTGGAAACGCCGGATTACACCGCCGTCATTGACGATCGGGCCTTCAACCGCATTACCCGCGCCATGGAAGAGGCCGAATCACGCGGTGCCACGCTGGTGCAACTCACCGCCGGCCCAAAATGGGATGCGGCCACGCACAAGATTGCGCCCCACATCGTGCTCAACGCCCCGGCCGACTGTGAGTTGCGCACCCGCGAGATCTTTGGCCCGGTGCTGCCCGTAGTGGCGTACACGTCCGTGGAAGACGTCATCAACACGGTCAACAGCGGGCCACGGCCTTTGGCCTTCTACCCTTTCAGCAACGACAAAGGTCTGATCCATACCCTGATACACCGTGTCATGTCGGGCGGTGTCACGGTGAACGACATCGTGCTGCACACCGGCCAACATGACATGCCATTCGGCGGCGTGGGCGAAAGCGGCATGGGCCACTATCACGGGTATGAAGGGTTTGTGACTTTCTCCAAATTGCGTCCGGTGTTCTACCAGGCGTCCTTCAGTGGCATCAAATTCTTGTGGCCCCCGTATGGCAAGTTCGCCACCAAATACCTCGACTTCCTGACCAAGTAATTGAAGGCAGGCCGGTAGTCTGGCCACTTTTTCCAAGGCTTATTTATGCAAGAGTTTGACTATGTCATTGTTGGCGGCGGTTCCGCCGGTTGTGCACTCGCCGCTCGCCTGAGCGAAGACCCGCAAACAACCGTCTGCGTGATGGAGGCCGGTGGCCCCGACAGCTCCGTTTTCGTGCGCGCACCGCTTGGTTTTGCCGTGATGCTCCCCTACGGGCTGATGAACAGCTGGCACTACTTCACCATCCCGCAAAAAGGTCTGGGTGGGCGCAAAGGCTTCCAGCCCCGGGGGAAAGTCCTGGGCGGATCAAGCTCGGTCAACGCGCAGGTCTACACCCGCTGCAACCGCAACGACTATGACGGCTGGTCAAGCCTGGGCAACACCGGCTGGAGTTACGCCGACCTGCTGCCTCTGTTCAAGCGCGCGGAAAACAGCCACTGTTTCAGCAACAACGAGTACCACGGCAACAGTGGCCCGCTGCACGTCAGTCACCTGCGCAGTCCCTCGCCCGCCAACGAGGCTTTCCGTGCGGCCTGCGTGGAAAAAGGCATTCCCTTCAACCCGGACTACAACGGGGCGCAGCAATATGGCATTTCGCCCACACAGGCGACCCAGTACAACGGTGAACGCTGGAATGCAGCACGGGCCTACCTGCATGCCAACGCAGACCGCAAAAACCTCACCGTCTGGACCGGCTGCCACAGCCGCAAGGTGGTGCTGGACAACAAGGTGGCGGTCGGTGTCGAGTTTCGCCGCGGCGGTCAGATACAACAGGTGCGTGCCCGTAAAGAGGTGGTTCTGAGTGCCGGGTCCTATGGCTCGCCGCAGTTGCTCATGCTGTCAGGGCTGGGGCCCAGGGCCCACCTGCAGCAGCACGGCATCTCCGTGGTGCACGACCTGCCCGGCGTTGGCCAGAACCTGCAAGACCATGTCACGTCCAACCTCATCTACCGCACTCTGCGCTGGCAGGACACGGTGGGCATGTCGCTGCGCGGCGCCTGGGAGATCATCAAGTCCATCTTCCAGTGGCGCAATGACCGCAAAGGCTGGGTCACCACCTGCGTGTCCGAATCCAATGGTTTCGTTTCCACTTGCGGCAATACCGCGCACCCTGACATCCAGTTCGCATTCTTGCCCAGCATCGTAGACAACCACACCCGCAAACAGCACCTGGGCCATGGCTACACCCTGCACACCACACTCATGCGACCCAAGAGCCGCGGAAGCGTCACGCTGCAAAGCGCCGACCCCTACCAGGCACCACTCATTGACCCCGGTTTCTTCACCCACCCCGATGACATGGCCGTTGCCATCAAGGGTGCGCGCATGGGTTTTGAAGTACTGGAAGCGAAGGCGATGGCACCTTACCGCGGTAAACGGCTGCACCCGTTTGACATCCATGATGACAAGGCTATGGAGTCCTTCCTGCGCGCCAACTGCGACACCGAGTACCACCCTGTAGGTACCTGCCGCATGGGTCCGGAGTCCGACCCGATGGCGGTCGTGGATGATCAGCTGCGCGTGCGGGGGGTCCAGCGACTGCGCGTGGTCGATGCGTCCATCATGCCCAATCTGGTCTCAGGCAACACCAACGCGCCGACCATGGTCATCGGGGAGAAAGCGGCCGACCTTATTAAGGCTGGCGCATAGCGCTCATCCGGCGCAAGGTGTTGTCCTTCAGCACATAGTGGTGGAACAGGGCGGCCACCGCGTGGCCACCAATGAGGAAGTAGCCCAGGTTGCCGCCCAGTTCATGGATTTCCTTGAGCTGCCGGCCCAGGGCCTTGTCAGGCGCAATGAGGGCTGGCAAGTCCAGACCGAAGAAGGGAATGGGCTTGCCGCGCGCGCTCAGCACCAGCCAGCCCACGACTGGCAAAACCACCATCAGACCATACAGCGCCAGGTGGCCGGCCTTGGCCAGTTTCGCCATCAATGCCGAAGGTGCCGGCTGAATGGATGGCGTTGTACCCATCAGACGCAAGGCAACACGCGCCCAAACCAGCGCAAAAATCAACAGCCCGAACATGGAATGCCAGTCACGCGCCATCTGCCGCCCGGCGCTGCCCTTTTCAAACCCTTCTGCCACATTGATCAATATATAAACCGCCACAAAAAGTAGCACCATGACCCAGTGCATGACGATGCTGGGTGTGCTGTAGCGCGCTGGGGCTGGTTGTGAAGACATCATGGTCCTTGACAGGGTTAGAAAACCCGAACTGTACAGACCGTGTCTGAAGTCAGCCTTAAATCCGCGTGAAGCGCAGGTAAAGACAGGACGCTGCACCGAATCCGTTTTCTCGCTAGCATCATGGTCTGCGCTTTTGCATGACCCATGTACCAAGGACCCCCATGAAACTCTATTACTCCCCCGGCGCCTGTTCCCTGTCACCCCACATCGCCATGTACGAAGCCGGTCTGGCATTTGAGGCCATTGCCGCGCCCACCAAGACCCACCAACTACCCGACGGCACTGACTTCTACACCGTCAATCCACTGGGCTACGTGCCTTACCTGACGCTGGACGACGGTCGCGGTCTGCACGAAGGCCCCGCCATCGTGCAATACATCGCCGATCAGGTGCCCGAAAAGAAGCTAGCTCCCGCAAACGGAACCTACGAGCGATACAAACTGCAGGAGTGGCTGACCTTCATCGGCACCGAACTGCACAAAACTTTTTCACCTCTTTTCACGCCTGGCACGGTTGCCGAGACCAAAGCCGCCTCCATTGAGCGCCTGAAAGGTCGCCTTCAATGGGTAGACGGTGAATTAGCTGGCAAGCAATACCTGATGGGCGATCAGTTCACCGTGGCCGACGGCTATCTGTTCGTAGTCACCAACTGGGGCCAGTACGTGGGTCTGGACCTGAGTCCCTACGCGAACCTCGTGGCCTATCGCGCACGGGTAGGCGCACGCCCTGCCGTCATTGCGGCCATGAAGGCCGAAGGGCTGATCGCGTAGTACCGCAACAGTAAAACGAAGGGCGCGCAATACGGCGCCACCTCACTCGGCGTTATTTCTTGCCGAACACCAAATACATAGGATCATCAGACGTAGCGTGTCGAACCTGTGCGTTGTCAAAAGCAGCAAAGCCAAACCCGTAGCGAGCAGCCATGTCGGAGAACTGCACGTCAAATTTGCTGCCCGTTACCAGCTTGCGGCTGATCACCGAGGTGTGTGTGCCGTTGGCATAGGTGTTGGCGGTCTTGATGTCGCCCGCATCGCTTCCCGCCTGCGACATGATGAAAATCGAGGCCACTTCATCGCCCGCCTTGAACTTGCTGTCGTCAAAGGCCACTTCGTTGCCCTTTTTGATGTAGTAAGTACCGCCGGCATTGGCGGCTTTGCCCTCGGAGTTCATGAACTCTGGCTTGCCGTTGACCAGCTTGATGTTGGCGTATTCACTGGGTCCGGGGTCGCCCTTGCGGCCGGCATTGGCAGCAGTTTTGGCATCGTAGCGGGTGTCGTCGGTGTACTGGTCGTGCACCAGGCCCCATGGTCCTGTGCGCACGCCTTTCATGTGCCACATGTCCAGCAACTGGCCTGGCAGATTGGTGTACTTGTTGCCGAAGGGCTTGCCCTGTCCCTCATGACAGGCCATGGCGCAGCCCTCCTTGGCAAACGGTTTGGCGGTGGCCTCGTTCACTGGCCAGAGCATGGCCCATTTGTCTTCGTAGTACATGTTGTCGTCCCCACCCTTGTCAGATGGATCGGTGAGTTTCTTCCAGGAACCATCGGCCTGTTTTTGGTAGGGCATACGGCGCACAGAATTGGTGGGGTCTTTGTATTGAATCAGCATGTACAGCATGTCAGCGGTATAGGCTGCCTTCAGGGCGACCACCGTTTCACCTTTTTCACCCGGTTTGGCGCCAAAGTTGGCGCCACCAGTAAGGGGTGCAGACAGGGATTTGGCCTTGACCCAGACCGGATCGGCGGCACCCGCTGCCAGGTCAGGCGCCGTGGTGGTGAATGTGGCCACGAGAGTATCGGGCGATATCTTTTCCTCAACGGCCTGGCAACCGGCCAACGCCAGCAGGGCGGTGCCCATCACCGCAGCAAATAACTTCGTTTTCATATGCAGACTCCTAATTGAGTAGCTTGTCTCTTTGCCAGATTCGTGAAACCTCGCCAGAGCGCGCGGCCATGTGCAAAGAAGAACGTACCCACTGTAGGCCTGCTGAAATATGACAAATTGATTTAGGTCAATTGAAGTTAGGACGAGCCGATTGTTGACTTGCAGAACTAACTGTTGAGGTTTGCGCAAGGCCTGGAGCTCAAGGCCCAGGCCGGGCATATCCAAAATAAAATTAGGCGAACCACCAATTTACCCGCATAATGGTGCAGTATTGCCGAAATTTCGGCGCTACGAGTTTGCGGTGATTTACCAGTTTCGCGTCTGCTTTAAGTCTTCATTGGTTTGTTGATTGCGGGTTTGGACACCATCGCGTTTTGAGAGTTATTTTGAGGAGTCCTTACATGGGCAACAAACTTTACGTGGGCAATCTGCCTTATTCTTTCCGTGATGAAGACTTGCAACAAGCATTTGCAGCCTACGGTTCCGTTTCCAGCGCCAAAGTCATGATGGAACGTGACACTGGCCGTTCCAAAGGCTTCGGCTTTGTGGAAATGGGCAGCGATGCAGAAGCACAAGCAGCTATCGGCGGCATGAACGGCCAACAATTCGGTGGCCGCGGTCTCGTGGTTAACGAAGCACGTCCAATGGAAGCACGTCCCCCCCGCACGGGTGGCGGCGGCTTTGGCGGCGGTGCTGGCGGCGGTCGTAGTGGTGGTGGCGGCGGCTACGGTGGTGGCGGCGGCGGCGGTGGTTACGGCGGCGGCGGCGGCGGTGGTGGCCGTAGCGGCGGCGGCGGCGGCGGTGGTTACGGCGGTGGCCGTAGCAGCTACTAAGCAGCTACCGGAGTTCATCTCCAATCAAAAAAGGACCTTCGGGTCCTTTTTTGTTGGCTTGTCCATCAGTCACCAGTGATACGCCGTTTACGCGGTCGTCCGGAAAGCAGCTTGTCAAAAAGCGCGTTGGGCAACAAGCGCAGGCCCTTGGCAAGCCAACCCATCTGCCACGGAATGACACGGTAAGCAACCCCGGCGCCGATGGTTGCATAGGCTTTTTCAGCAAAAACGTCAGCATGCATCAAAAACGGCATGGCATAACGGTTCTTTTGCGTCAGTGGTGTGTCGATGTAGCCCGGGCAAATCGTGACCACCTTGACACCCGCGTGCCGCAATTCACCCCGCAGACTTTCGCAATAACTAATGACGCCGGACTTGCTGGCGCAATAGGCCCCATGGCCGGGCAAACCCCGAATACCCGCCACACTGCCGACACCCACCAGCGCACCGGAGCCACGGAGTGACATGGGCTCGACGAACGCGTGAAACGTGGCAGCCAGGCCCACGTTGTTAATAGCAAATGTGCGAGCCAGCACGTCCAGATCATCACGCACGGCTGTATCGATACCGACGCTGACGCCGGCGTTCGCAATGACGATGTCGGGCACTCCCTGGTCCTGCAGACATTGCTTCGCCGCGAACACAATGCTGTCAATTACAGCCACGTCCGCACTGTAAATTCGGTAGCGCGATGCATCAAGTGCGCGCCCGTCCGCCCATTTCTGTATTTCATCAGTACGACGGGCAACCAGTGCGAGGCTAAAGCCGGCCTGGTAGTAGCGCCATGCCAGCGCCTGCCCAATTCCGCTGGACGCGCCGGTAATAAAGATCAATGGGGTCACGGCGCAATCCTCCAACAAGTCAATTTACAACCGGCATCAAAGTACCTCGAACGCGCCCCTTCAACTGCAGGACCTGCTCCACATTGTCAAACTCCATGCGGTCTGCCGTAAACCTGTCCTTACCCCGCAATAACTCCACGGGCTTATGGGACTGAACCCGCTCGGTGTTCATGAAGGCGTGCAAAAACTCGCCCCGGTACTCCATCCTGGGAGACGCCATGCCACCCTGACTTGCATCGGCCTCGCGCACGACGACGGCATTGCCTGTCAGTTGTACCTCCGATGAGTCCTCGTTCGTCAGGCCATGCTCCGCCGTTGCCGTCGTGATCCGGCCCTGGGCATCAAACGATCGCACCCGCACCTGATCAATTTCAAGCGAGAGCGTATCGGGGTAATGCCTTGCTCTGGCACCTTGTATTTCGGTCCTTACGCGACCCGCCGCATCAAACGTTTTGACTGAAAACTCATGCATGAAGTAATCCGGCTCATGGACCGCCACGCGCTGCGGCGCCGGGCCACTGCCGGGTGGCGTACTGCGCACCAGCCAGTAAGTTCCCAACGCCAACAGACCCATGGAAATCAAGGGGAAATACAGTAAAAACCGCTCCCAGGTCTCCCGAAAAATGCCCATCACGTCAGGTACTTTTCAAGCAAATCCACATAGCGGCCACTGGCCACCAGCAGAACATCACAAAACTCCCGCGCAGCACCGTCGCCACCCCGCGAAGTGGTGACATGGTCAGCCACAGCCAGAACTTCCACATGGCCGTTGGCAGGCGCACAGGAGAAGGCACAACGGCGCATCACTGGCAAATCCGGCCAGTCGTCTCCCATGGCCGCTGCCTCACCCCACTCCAGCCCAAGAGCCCTCAGCGACTGTTCAGCGGCTGGCTGCTTATCTTCCGTACCAAAGTGGGTATGAACAATGCCCAGCGCTTGCAAACGGGCGCGCAACGGCTTGGAATCGCGCCCGGTAATGACCACCGGCGTAATGCCCGCCAGCTGCAACAGCTTCAGGCCATGCCCATCCAGCGTATTGAAGCGTTTGATAGTTTCACCGGCTTCAGAAAACAGCAGGCCACCGTCCGTTAGCACGCCATCAACATCAAAAAAGGCGACTTTAATTCCCTGCGCCTTGAGCAGCAGGACGGGATCAAAGTGGATTGCGGGCTTCATCAGATCACCTTCGCGCGCATGAGGTCGTTGCTGTTGAGGGCACCGCACAGCCGACCACCAGAATCCACGACCAGCACGCTGGTAATACGGTTTCGCTCCATCAGCTCGGCCGCATCAACGGCCAAGGCATGTGCATCCACCGTGAAGGGCGCGCGGTGCATGACGTCCTGTGCAGTCTTCCCCCGCAAGTCCGTACCCAACTCCACCAGACGACGTAAATCGCCGTCGGTAAAAATGCCCAACACCTTCGCTTCACGGTCCACCACAGCCGTCGCTCCCAAGCCCTTGGCGCTCATCTCGCGCATCAGATCACTAAAACGGGCTGCTGGCAACACCTGGGGCACGGCAGCTCCCACACGCATCACATCACTGACATGGGTCAGCAGCTTGCGTCCCAACGCGCCACCAGGGTGAGAGCGTGCAAAATCCTCGGCCCTGAACCCCCTGGCATCAAGCAGCGCGACGGCAAGTGCGTCACCCAACGCCAACTGTGCAGTCGTGCTGGCGGTAGGGGCCAGGTTCAATGGACAGGCCTCCTTGTCGACTGCGGTGTCAAGCCATACATCGGCATACACCGCCATGGTGGATTGCGGATTTCCGGTCATTGCGATCAAAGGCGCGCCCAATCGCTTAAGGACGGGCAGGATCGCAGCCATCTCCTGGGACTCACCGCTGTTAGAAATAGCGAGAACAAGATCACCGGCAGTAATCATCCCCAGATCGCCATGGCTGGCTTCTGCGGGATGCACAAACATGGCAGGCGTTCCGGTGGACGCTAAGGTTGCCGCAATCTTGCGACCAATATGCCCGCTTTTGCCCATACCCATCACCACGACCCGACCCTGCGTTGCCAACACCATCTCAACCGCCTTGGCAAAGGACTCGCCCACCCGGCTCTTAAGTCCCAAAACAGCTGCGGCCTCGATATCGAACGTCTCATGGGCCAACGCAATCGCGCGCTGAGCCAAGGATCCTGGATGCGGCGTTGCGTGGTCTTTCATGCAGCCATTTTATAGACCCCCAGCACTACAAACTCACCGCCGTGCAAGGCGCAGTTGCCAAACACCAACGTCTGCAGGGGCACAATGGCGGCTGTCCCAGTATTGCTTCATCACCCAAACCAACCTGACCATGCAACACATCAGCATCAACCAGTACCTCCGCGACAACATACGGACTGTGCCGGATTGGCCAACGCCCGGCGTGCAGTTCCGCGACATCACGCCGCTACTGCAAAACGCCAAGGTATTCCGCGTGCTGATCGACGCCTTTGTGCACCGCTACATGGACCCCGGTATGCGCCCCGACATCGTTGCCGGGTTGGACGCGCGTGGCTTCATTCTGGGAGCAGTCGTCGCCTACGAACTCAATGTCGGCTTTGTTCCCATTCGCAAGAAAGGCAAACTCCCTTTCACCACGGTCGAAGAAACCTACGAACTTGAATACGGCAGTGCCACAGTGGAGTTGCATACGGATGCTGTCAAAACCGGTGACCGCGTTCTGCTGATCGACGACCTGATTGCCACCGGCGGCACGATGATGGCAGGGCGCAAATTGCTGGAACGCCTGGGGGCGGTCGTCATGGAAGGTGCGGCCATCGTGGACCTGCCCGAACTGGGCGGCTCACAGAAACTGCGCGATTCGGGGCTGCCCCTGTTCACCTTAATGGACTTCAGCGGACACTAGCCATATCACACGCGGGTCGCATTGCGCGTGAGGGTTCAGTTCAATTCGCCGTACTGGGTACCACTCAGGGGTGATGGCCGATCATCCAACTCGGTGTCTTCAAAATTGGGCATTGGTGCAGGGTTGCGGCGCCCGGAGTGCACAATTTCACCCGGAGCCGACAGCGGCCTGGATTCAGCGACTGAAGCTAAAGCCTGCTTGAATGCTGCAACTTCATCAGCTTGCAGCGGCTCATAGGCAGGTTTTGGAGCCGCTAGCGGCGCAGCCGTCCCGTGAGGGCTCACCGGGACTGGCACTGGAGTGGGCGCCACGTTGCCCGGATGGGTCAGCCCCGCTGTAACGTGCTCATTCACCCGCCAATACACAGCAGTCACCAGAATGTCGTGTCGACTCTTTGCATGCTGCGCAATCAATCCCTCCATCTCGGCGAGTCGGGCTGTCTCACCCACATATTGGCGGGCCAAGTCCATCATGATCAGATACTGTCGCCCGCGAGAGTCCAGAGACAGCACCTTGAATTTGTAACTTGACGAAAGCACCCCCGCCTTGATCATGGCCTCCCGCACCACCGCGTATAACAATTCGCGGCGCTCCAGCCGCTCACTCTTGCGGTTGGCTGCGCTCCCGGGTGGAGTGCTGGGCGACCGTGCTCGACCTTTGCCAGAAGGATTGAACGGAACCGTGGCATCAATATGTCCTAGTCCCGAACTCAATGCCGGCACGGAATGCCGGGCCGGAGGTTTTCTCGAGAACCAGTTCAATAGGGACATGGGGCAATCTTTCGGTTTCGACGACCGTTGCAGTGTATTCCAGCTATTTACCAATGCAAAACTTGGAAAATATAACACCCAGCAGGTCATCCGATGTGAACTCCCCGGTGATCTCGCTCAGAGCGTTCTGCCCCAACCGCAACTCCTCGGCCATCAAATCAAGCGCTTGGTCCTGAACACCAAGGTGCCGAGCAGCCTTGTCCAAGTGGGCATCTACCCTGCGCAACGCCTGCACATGCCTCTCTCGCGCAATAAAAGTGCCCCCGCTGGGTGCCTGCCAACCGGCCGTCTCGAGCAGCAGGCGCCGCAATCGGTCCAAACCATCCCCCGTCTTGGCCGACAACGTGATTCCGGTTGGCGGTTGCACGGTCACGGGCATGGCGTCCGCCTTGTTCCAGACATCAATCACCGGCACGTTGCTTGAAAGCTTCTGGGCAATAGCCCCCGTGATCTCTGCGTCATTAGCTATGTAATCAATAGCATTTGCCCGCGTCAAGTCATGCAAAAACAAAATCGCGTCAGCCTCTTCAATCGCCTCCCAGGCCCTTGCGATGCCAATTTTCTCAACATCGTCATCGCTAGGGCGCAGTCCGGCAGTATCAACCACATGGATGGGCACGCCTTCAATCTGAATGGTCTGCTGCACTTTGTCGCGCGTAGTGCCGGCGATTGGAGTCACGATGGCCAGCTCCGCACCCGCCAGCGCATTGAGCAAGGACGACTTGCCGGCATTGGGCTGGCCCGCTATCACCACCGTGATGCCTTCGCGCAGCAGCACGCCTTGCGTGGCACGCTGCATGACAGTGTGCAGGGCCTGCTGCAAGCGCGCCAGTTGCCCCCGGGCATCTGCTTTTTCCAGAAAATCAATTTCCTCCTCAGGAAAATCCAACGTCGCCTCCACCAGCATGCGCAAATGGATAAGGGCATCCCGCATGGCGTGAACTTCACGGGAGAAGGCGCCCGAAAGTGACTGTGTTGCGCTGCGAGCAGCCGCCTCTGTACCGGCATCAATCAAGTCGGCAATCGCCTCGGCCTGGGCTAAATCAATCTTGTCATTCAGGAAAGCGCGCTCAGAAAACTCGCCCGGGTGGGCAATGCGCATTGCTGCGGAGAAACTCAGCCCGGTCAACGGATCGATATCTGCGGCGGCCTCCAGGCAACGCGCCACAAGCAGCTGCAGCACAACAGGCCCCCCGTGCGCCTGCAGTTCCAGCACGTCTTCGCCGGTAAACGATTGGGGCCCAGGGAAAAACAGCGCCAAACCTTGATCGATCGGTACGCCGCGCCTGTCCTTGAAAGCAAGGTAGGTCGCCTCCCGCGCCCTCAGACTGCGCCCAAGCAAGTGCGTAACCCAGCGCACCAAACCCCTGCCACTGACACGCACAATGCCCACAGCACCGCGCCCGGTTGCGGTGGCAATAGCGACGATGGGATCGTGGTGCCTTGCAAGCATTGGGGAAGTCCTTATCAGAAACACCGCGAAACTGGTTGCACCAGGTCGCTGGAGCACGCCAGAAGGAGGCGCCCCGGGCGCCTCAGGGGACTACTTGAATTTCGGCAGATTGAACTGCGGCGGCACGCCCATGCGGGTGTTGATGATCCACTGCTGCAGGATGGACAGAATATTGTTGGTAATCCAG
>CAIYDK010000587.1 GCA_903924955.1 uncultured beta proteobacterium
CGCACCGGCATCAAGGGCAAGGGCGTGCTGCAAATGGCAGACGAACTGCTGCACATCAAAAACGATAGCGCATCAGGCAGTATTGACGGGGGGTTCGACGGTATTTCAGGCTTGCTGCATGCCACGGCCGACGATTTGAAGCGGATCAAGGGGTTAGGGCCAGCAAAGCGAGCGGAGCTGATCGCCGTGCTGGAGCTAGCCCGTAGGGCCATGGCGCAACAGCTCAAAGAGCGCACCGTGTTTGCCGACCCCGAGACCATCAAGCATTACCTGAAGCTCCATCTGGCGGTAAAAAATCATGAGGTGTTTGCCGTGCTGTTCCTGGACGCCCAAAACCGCTTGCTGGCGATGGAAGAGATGTTTCGCGGCACGCTGACCCAAACCAGCGTCTACCCGCGTGAAGTGGCGCTGCGCGCCCTGCACCACCAGGCCAGCGCCGTGGTGCTGGCGCACAACCACCCCAGCGGCACGGTGCAACCCTCACGCGCCGACGAAGCGCTCACGCAAACCCTGAAAGCAGCACTGGCCTTGCTGGACGTGCGGGTGCTGGACCACATCATCGTCGGGCCAGGCCAGGCACTGTCCATGGCTGAAAAAGGTTTGATGTGACGCCAGCCAAGCCGCACAGCGTGGAGGCAAAATTTGTTGCCGACCTCAAGCGGGTGAAAAAAGAGATTGCCGCACAAGCCGAGCACGCGGCCAAGGCAGCGGCACAGCAGGCGCTTGATGCCAAGCGCGTACGCGAGCACCGCAGCCTGTTTCAGGCCGCAGTCGGCTCGGTCAAACGCCTTCCAGAGCACGGCACTGCCAGCCTCAAGCCTGCCGCGCCACAGCCTGTGCCAATGCAACACTTGCTGGATGAAGCCGCTGCGCTGATGGAGTCCATCAGCGACGAAGTCGACGTCACCACGCTGCTCGACACCGACGAACACCTGAGCTTTCGCCGCCCCGGCGTGGGCCCGGACGTAGCGCAGAAACTGCGCAAGGGCAAGTGGTCCATCCAGCGCCAGATTGACCTGCACGGTCTGCGCAGCGATGATGCACGGGAGGCGTTGGCCTCATTCATCCGCGAATCACACAAACAGGGCATTCGCTGCGTGCGCGTAGTCACTGGCAAAGGTCTTGGCTCGCCCGGCAAGACGCCAGTGCTCAAAGACAAGGTGCACCGATGGTTGGTTCAGCGCTCGGAAGTAGTGGCCTTTGTGCAGGCTCCACCGGCCCAGGGTGGTGCTGGCGCGCTGCTGGTGCTCCTGCAACCGCTACGCATTCTTTAGCGGTTAGCTATCATATCGATAGCTGCTTACGCCCATTTTTCAGCGCTTTCCAGAGAGTTCAGCAATAACGAGTTGTTTCAATTGCTCAAATCCAAAAGTAGGCAGCGGCTTTCCATTCACGAAGTATTCTGGCGTTTGAGACACACCCAGAGTGTTAGCGTCACTCAGGTCTTGTGCGATAACTTTCTGAAGGTCTGGGGACGTCATGTCAATGGCCAGTTGCTCCATGTTCAACCCCACCTGATTTAGATGCGTCCACACCATATCGACGTTGGCGGTATGGTTCAAGACCCAATCTGCCTGGCTGGCTAACAAGGCTTCAAGGGTCGGCCAGAACTTTCCCTGGCGGCGTGCGGCCTCCAAAACAGCCACCACTTTGTCCGACCCCTTGTGAAAAGGTGCATAGCGCATCACCAGCCGAATGTTGTCCGGGTGTTCCGCCATGAACTGCTTGACCAGCGGGTAAAACGTGCTGCAGGTACCACAGGCAGGATCAAAAAACTCAACGATCACCACAGCTGCACCACCTTTACCCAGACTGGGTGAGTGCGAACGCACCAGCGCCGCGCTATCGACGGAGGCCGTTTGTGACTTCTGTGAATCTTGATTCGTGAAGTAAAACGCCACAAGGGCTATTGCTGCGACAAGCGCCAGAACGGCCGTCACATAAATCGACTTTTGCTTCATTGGGTGTAGCGGCCTATGTAATCAAAACAACGTAATCAAAATGAGGACTACTGAACGCTTTCTTCCAATTCTATAATTTCCTCGGCCGTGAACACCCGTGACCGGGTATGAAAGGCCTTGCCCTCAGGCCCTTCCAGCGAAAACGTCCCACCATGCCCCTCAATCACATCGATGATGAGTTGGGTGTGCTTCCAGGTCTCGTATTGCGCCTTGCCTATGTAAAACGGGCAGCTACCGATTTCACCCAAATACACATCGCCCGCCCCCATGGTGATCTCACCTGGCAGAAAGCAGTTCGCGGCGCTGTTATCGCAACATCCCCCTGACTGGTGAAACATCAGGTCGGCTCCATGCTTGGTCTTGAGAAACGCCACCAACTCCAATGCTGCTGGCGTGGCAACCACTTTTTCAACCATGTCTGTCTCCAAGTAAAAAAGGGGCAGTTGCCCGCCCCTTCCGTTTCACTGTGCGATGCGCTTCAGTTTCAGAAGAAACCGAGCTTGCTCTCGCTGTAGCTTACCAACAGGTTCTTGGTCTGCTGGTAGTGGTCGAGCATGACCTTGTGGGTTTCACGGCCAATGCCGGATTCCTTGTAGCCACCAAACGCTGCGTGTGCGGGATAGGCGTGGTAGCAGTTGGTCCACACACGACCGGCCTTGATAGCACGGCCCATGCGGTAGGCCACATTGCCATTGCGACTCCAGACACCGGCACCCAGGCCGTACAGCGTGTCATTGGCAATCGCCAGTGCTTCGGCTTCGTCTTTGAAGGTGGTCACGGCCAGCACCGGTCCAAAAATTTCCTCCTGGAAAATGCGCATCTTGTTGTGGCCCTTGAACAGCGTGGGCTGCACGTAGTAGCCACCTTCCAAATCGCCACCCAGATGTGCCTGGTTGCCGCCGGACAGCACTTCTGCACCTTCCTGCTTGCCCAGGTCCAGGTACGACAGGATCTTGGTCAACTGCTCTTTGGATGCCTGAGCGCCCATCATGCTGTCGGTATCCAGCGGGTTCATGTGCTTGATTGCTGCCACACGTTTCAACACACGCTCCATGAACTTGTCATAGATCGATTCCTGAATCAGCGCACGGCTTGGGCAGGTACAGACCTCACCCTGATTGAAGGCAAACAGCACCAGACCTTCGATAGCCTTGTCCAGGAAGCCGTCGTCCTTGTCCATGATGTCGGCAAAGAAGATGTTGGGCGACTTGCCGCCCAGTTCAAGCGTGGCTGGAATCAGGTTATTGGCGGCAGCTTGTGCAATTACGCGGCCCGTGCTGGTGGAGCCGGTGAACGCGATTTTGGCGATGCGCTTGCTGGTGGCCAGGGGCAGACCGGCTTCACGGCCATAGCCGTTGACGATATTGAGCACGCCAGCGGGCAGGATGTCGGCGATCAACTCGGCCAGGATCAGGATGCTGATGGGTGTGGATTCAGCGGGTTTGAGCACCACGCAGTTGCCTGCGCCAATGGCCGGTGCCAGCTTCCAGGCAGCCATCAGGATGGGGAAGTTCCAGGGAATGATCTGACCGACCACGCCCAAAGGCTCTTGAATGTGGTACGCCACGGTGTTCTCGTCAATGTTGCTCAAGGCGCCCTCTTGCGCACGCACGCAACCCGCAAAGTAGCGGAAGTGGTCCACGGTCAATGGAATGTCGGCGTTCAGCGTTTCGCGAATGGCCTTGCCGTTGTCGACGGTCTCTGCATAAGCCAGCAGTTCCAGATTGGCTTCAATGCGGTCGGCAATTTTGAGCAGAATGTTGCTGCGCGTGGCGGCATCGGTCTTGCCCCATGCGTCGGCTGCTGCGTGGGCGGCATCCAGCGCCAGTTCGACGTCTTCAGCGGTCGAGCGGGCGGCCTGGGTGTAGACCTTGCCGCTGATCGGGGTGATGACGTCAAAGTACTGGCCCTTGACCGGGGCAACCCATTTGCCACCAATGAAATTGTTGTACTGGGGCTTGTAGGCAATCTTGGCACCGGCGGCGCCGGGGGCTGCATAAATCATGTCGTGTCTCCTGCTGGTTGAATTGGAATGGCGATCCCACAGGTCCTCTGGACATTGCGGTTTCGCGGGACACTGTTTGCACGGGTTGTGCCAAGGCGCTACTTGACCCAAAAATGAGAACAAACCGGGTCAACCGGCGCTTGCGCTGGCCTGCCATGCCTGTCGGGATGTGCAGACTGCGCTGCCACGCGGCACACACTGTGCCAAAACGGCACACAGCAAGGCACAATTCAGCTGAAATCGCAGTCAGCGCAGGCGCACAATTCAGCATGTGCCGCTATCGCCGTAGCAGCACAGCAGGAGATGGCACACCCGTCCCGCTACCCAATAGGAGACAACGGCCATGACCACACCCCTGCTACAGGACCGCTCTGTGCCCGCGCGCCTGCGAGAGGCTCGCCGACAACTGGTGAGCAACGGTCGTTTGCCAGTCGACCTGATCCAGAGTGACCTGGCACGGTCATGGGAACGCAGTTGGCAGGCTGGCCTGCAACCGATGGGTCGCATGCCCGGCGCACCCAACGCCTCGGGCGCGCAACTGGCCCGTGAACTGGAGCGCCAGCACGAGTTGGTCGCGCATGCCCGCCCGGTGATGGAATTTTTGCATGAACAAACCCGGGACTCCGACAGCATGAGCATCCTTGCCGGTGCCGATGGGATGCTGCTGCACACCCTGGGCGACCCGCATTTCGTTGGCCGCGCCGAGCGCGTGGCGTTGCGCCTGGGCGCCATCTGGCAGGAGCAATTTCGTGGTACCAACGCCATTGGCACCGCACTGGCGGATGCACGTGCCGTGGTGGTACACGCTGAAGAGCACTATCTGGAACGCAACGGCTTTTTGACCTGCGCAGCCGTCCCCATCCACGACCCCAAGGGACGCATTTTGGGCGCGCTGGATGTCTCGGGTGACCATCGGGGCTACCACCGTCACACGCTGGGCCTGGTGCGTTCGGCGGCCCGCATGATCGAGCACCGACTTTTTGACACCCGACACGACCCGCGGCAATGGAGCGGCCTGCGCTTGCGCTTTCACGTTCAGCCAGAGGGTATAGGTACGGTGGCCGAGGGGCTGTTGGCAGTCACCGAAGATGGCCAACTGGCGGGGGCCAACGCAGCCGCGCTGGAATGGCTTGATCTGGACTGGGAGCGCCTGACCCACACGCGAGTGGATGCGGTGCTGGCCGAGTCATTGGCCCAGCTAATGGACTGGGGACAGCGCGCGTCAGCCACGCCGCACGTTGTGCATACGCGGGGGGCTCGCGCGGTGTGGGTGCGGGTGGAAGCAGGGCGCCTGCCCCATGTAGCGCGCCACGGGCTGGTCACCGACATTCGGGCGTCGGTGTCCGTTGTGCAAGGCGCAGATGCGCTGGCTGTATTGGACACCGGAGACGCTGTTTTTCAGACCGCCATAGCGCGTGCCCGCAAGCTCATGGGCAAGCCCATTGCCATTCTTTTACAAGGTGAATCGGGTGTAGGCAAGGAAGTCTTTGCCCGCGCCGCCCACCGCAGTGGCCCGCGTGGCGAGCAACCCTTTGTGGCGGTGAACTGTGCCGCTTTGCCGGAAAACCTGATTGAGGCCGAGCTGTTTGGCTACCAGGGCGGCGCCTTTACTGGGGCCCGGCGCGAGGGCGCACCCGGGCGCATTCGTGAGGCCCATGGCGGTACGCTGTTTTTGGACGAGATTGGAGACATGCCCTTGCCCTTGCAGGCGCGTCTGTTGCGCGTATTGCAAGAGCGCGTGGTGGTGCCACTGGGCGGCGGCAAGCCGGTCAGCGTGGACTTTGCTCTGGTATGCGCCACCCACCGCGACCTGCCCACCGAGATGCAGGCAGGGCGCTTTCGTGAAGACCTGTACTACCGGCTCAACGGCCTGACTTTGCGCCTGCCGCCGCTGCGCGAGCGTACCGACCTCAATCATCTGCTGCAACGCGAACTGCAAAGCCTCCTGCCAGAGCGCGCCATGACCGTCTCACCAGCGGTCTTGAACGCCATGCAGGGCTACCGCTGGCCTGGCAACGTACGCCAACTATTCAATGGCCTGCGAACCGCCTGTGCGCTATTGGAGCCCGATGACGAGGTGATCGACTGGGAGCATCTGCCCGATGATTTGCTGCTGGCACTCAAGCCCCATAGCGCGGCTCCACGTTCAGACAACCTTGGAACGGCCACAGAGATGCCAACGGATTTACGCACCCTGTCGCGGCAAACCATTGAACGCACCGTGGCCGAATGCGAAGGGAATTTATCCGAAGCTGCCCGGGTGCTGGGCATCAGCCGCAACACGCTGTACCGGCGACTGCGCGACTGAAGGCTAAGCAGCTCGCACCGCGTCAAGGCCCAGGGCGCTTGCGTCCAGAGCGCCGTGCCCTTGTGCGATGAGTTGGTCCATGCGCGATGCAATTGCCGGCAGTGCGGCCAGCGGGCGGTCACCGGCGGTCTCCAGCATCAGTCGTACATCCTTGCGCGCCATGGTCAGCTCAAAACTGGCGGCAAAATTCCCCTTTGCCATGTTGACGCCACGCCCGGCCACCATGGCGTTGAGGTCCAGCATGCCCAGCAACTTGACGGCATTTTGTGGGTCCACACCGCTGGCCTGGGCCAGGGTAAGGATGTCGGCCATCATGGCCGACACGCCAATGATCATGGCGTTGCCAAACAACTTGTTCACGGCCGCCAGGTCCGTACGCTCGCCCATGTATTCGAGCCGCGTGGTCATGGCGGCCAGCTCAGGCTGCACACGTTCAAAAAGCACCCGCGGCCCGGCCACCATCATGGAGCCCTGCGCGTTGCGCGCAGCCGGTGGTCCCATAAAAACAGGGCAATGCAAATAGGCAATACCTTGCGCCGCAAGGCGGGTGGCCCGTACGGCCGTCAGCACCGGCAATGTCGTGGTGTGGTCGATCAGGATGGTATTGGACGACAGCTTGGGCAACGCAGAGGCGATAACATCGTCCACCACCGCATCGTCCTTGAGCACCAGATGCACCCGCGTCGCGCCCTGCACGGCCTCAGCTGGCGTTGCGGCAGCCTTAACGCCAAACGGCACCAAGGCCAGCGCCTTGTCAGGCGAACGGTTCCAAGCCGACACGGTGTCGCCGCGCTTGACTGCGGCTTCTGCGAATGCGGCGCCGAGCAGACCGGTGCCAAGAAATGCGATGGTTGCCATGGTGGGATACGGGTAAGTGGAACTGACCGCATTATTGCGTCTACTTGCTGCCAAAGCTCTCCGGCATTTGCACGGCAACCACTTCGCCACGGGCCGTGGCCACACCCTGTGCGTAGACGGTGGTCTCCACAATGACCTTGCGGCCCTTGATTTCCTTGACCCGGCCACGCAGTTCCAGCGCGCCGTCAATGGGCGTGGGCTTAAGATAGTCCACATGCAAGGACCCGGTCACAAAGCGAAATGGTGGCAGCGAGTCCATTTCCCTTTCGGGGTAATAGTCCTGAAAAGCTTTCATGGTTTTCCAAAATTTGAGCACCGCGCGAACGGACTGATAAACCGCCCGTGATAGGCCGCTCCCGATGACTGCACTGATGACCCATGAAATGTTTCAATACAGGTAAACTGGAGCACCATGAACGATATCGTCGAAGCCGTTGCGGGGCTGAGCAGTTTGCGCGACCGCGAGGCATTGGACTTCAAGCTTGTCACGCTCCTGCGCAAGTTTGTGTCGACCCCGATCAAGGCCATTCGCGTTCTGGCACTGGCAGGAGAAACCGGCGACCAGCGCTGGCTTACCGGGGCCTGTCTGCTGGCGGGTGAAGCCGAACCAACGCGCGACCGCGTGTGGGTCAACTTCAACACCCTTCCCTGCGCTAACGACTACCCCGATCGACAATCCTGTGTTGTCAGTGGTCAAATTCAATACCAGGGTAGCGCGCCGTGTTTTACGCTGTTTCCAACCGACCCTCAGAGCAAGGCACAGGGCGTACTGGAGATTCAAACTGCCGACCGCCTGGACTCCACCAGCATAAACCTGGTTGTCAACGTACTCAAGATTTACCGTAATCTTCAGGGACTGTTGGACTATGGCGAAAAGGATTCACTCACTGAACTGCTCAATCGCAAAACGTTTGACGGCGCATTCATTGCGGCCACGTTGCACGAGTCACAGCGGCAAAACCTCGCGCTCCCCGATCGCCGCGCGGCCCACGGTGGATCGTACTGGCTGGCTGTGATCGACATAGACCACTTCAAGCGGGTCAATGACACATTTGGACACCTCATAGGCGACGAAGTGCTGGTGCTGATTGCCCGATTGATGCGCGCAAGTTTTCGCTTTGCAGACCAGCTCTACCGTTTTGGTGGCGAGGAGTTTGTAGTCCTCATGCGCTGCGCCGGCGCACAGGATGCACTTGGCGCATTGGAGCGCTTTCGGGCCTGCGTAGAAACGCGCGAATTCACGCAGGCCGGGCGCATTACGATCAGCATTGGCTACGCGCCACTCATGCAGGATGACACGCCGGGCGCGGCTTTTGACCGTGCAGACAAGGCTGTTTATTACGCCAAGGGCCACGGTCGCAACCAGGTTTGTAGCTACCCCGAGCTGGTGGCCAGCGGCGAACTCACAGAAGCCGCCGAAGAGTTCCATGAGGTCGACTTCTTTTGATGCACCACCGGTAACGGCTACTCATTTTTCGGCGGAACCCGCATTTGGAAAGAATAGCTGCTCACCACGGATCTTGTAACTGGCAATCACCGACTGACCGGGGGCAGACACCACCCAGTCGACAAACTTCTGGCCATCAGCCACTTTGACATGCGGGTGCTTCGCCTGGTTGACCAGCATCACGCCATACTGGTTGAACAACTTGGTGTCGCCCTCCACCAATACCGCCAGATCACCCCGGTTCTTGAAGCTCAGCCAGGTGCCGCGGTCGGCCAGCACATAGGCGGCGGTGCCCGACGCCATATTGAGCGCCGGACCCATGCCGCAGCCACATTCCTTGTAACCACTGCCTTTGGTGTCCGACAAGCCTGCCAGCTTCCAGAAACGCAATTCTGCGGCATGGGTGCCGCTCTTGTCGCCCCGCGAGATGAAGCTGGCATTGGCGGCCGACAACTTCTTGAGCGCCTCGACGACATCCTTGCCCCGCGTCTGAGCCGGATCGGTTGCAGGTCCCACCAGCACAAAGTCGTTGTACATCACCGGAAAGCGCTTGACTGCAAAACCGTCAGCAACAATCTTTTCTTCTGCCACCTGGTCATGCACAAAAAGCACGTCGGCGTCACCCCGACGGCCCATATCCAGCGCCTGACCGGTTCCCAATGCCACCACCTTCACGTCGATGCCGCTGGCGCGTCTGAACTCCGGCAACAGGTGTGCAAACAAACCCGACTGTTCGGTCGATGTGGTAGATGCAACCACAATGCTTTGCCCATGGGCTGCAATTGACGCTACAAAAACAATAGCTGCATACGCATATTTAACGGGGGATACAAGCCTAAATTGCCCAATGAATTTCACGTAGATTCTCCTTTGACAAATAAATGGGCCGCCGGAAACCGCTGTTGCAGCAATGGCCCGCTAAAGAAATCACCCACCGGCAAATCGGCCAGCACGCGACCCTGCTCCAGGTAGATTACCCGGCTGGCGAGACGCTTGACCTGGCCCAGGTTGTGGCTGGCAAACACCAGGGTCATGGCCTCACTCTGGTGGGCAAACTCGTGGATCAGTGCCTCCACCTCGCGCTTGGCATGGGGGTCCAGACTGGCGGTGGGCTCGTCCAGCAGCAGCACCTGCGGTGAGAGCGCCCAGGCCCGCGCCAGCGCTACCCGCTGCTGCTGCCCACCTGAAAGAGTGCGCGCGTTGCGGTGCGCCAGTTCGGCCAGCCCCACCCGCTTCAGGGCCGTATGGGCATGCACCTTTGCTTCGCGCCAAACCATTCCCCGCAGCCACAACCCCAACGCAATGTTGCCCACTGCGGACAAGCGCATCAGGTGCGGCCGCTGGAACAACATGGCGTGCGCCCGGTCGGTGTCGCGCACCACTTGGCCCGACGTGTGTGCCGCCAACCCATGCAACAGGCGCAACAGCGTGCTCTTGCCACTGCCGTTGGCGCCCACCAGGGCAATGCGCTCGCCGGGCTGAACAGTCAGACTCACGTCGCACAGCGCAGACACGCCAGCCGCGGCCCTGCCGTAGTGAATGCCAGCGGATGCCAGTTCAAATACTGGCTTCACGCGGCAGTACCCACCGTGGCAACCGTCAGGCTGCTGCCTTCGGCCTGTTCGCGCCAGTGGCGCACGCCAGTGATCAAGGCATTGAGCAACAACACTACGCCCAGCAGCACCAGGCCCAGGCCCAGGGCCAGCGGCAGGTCGCCCTTGCTGGTCTCCAGTGCGATGGCTGTCGTCATTACACGGGTGAAACCATCGATATTGCC
>CAIYDK010000588.1 GCA_903924955.1 uncultured beta proteobacterium
AACTCGTCTTCCAGCGCCATTACCAACTCGACGGTGTCCAGAGAATCTGCACCCAAATCGGCCACAAAGGCTTTTTCGTTGGTGACTTGCGACTCTTCAACACCGAGTTGTTCGGCAATAATTTTTTTGACGCGGGCTTCGATATCACTCATGGCTTCCCTCTAAGGGTTGTAAAAGAATCCGTCATTTTACCCGGGCTTAGAGCCGCAACTCTAACCAGATGGCCGAACGGACAAATCGGCTGAATATACATAGCTTACATGTACATGCCACCATTGACATGCAACTCTTGCCCGGTCACATAACTTGCGCCGGGAGACGCCAAGTATGCAACAGCATGCGCGATGTCAGCCGGCTTGCCCAGGTGCCCCAGCGGAATCTGGCCCAAAAGCGCCTTTTGCTGTTCTTCACTCAGGCTGGCAGTCATATCGGTTTCGATAAAACCAGGGGCAATGCAATTGACCGTGATGTTACGCGACCCCAGTTCACGGGCCAAGGCACGCGTCATGCCAGCCACGCCAGCTTTGGCCGCCGCGTAGTTGGCTTGGCCGGGGTTACCCGATGCGCCCACTACTGAAGTGATGTTGATGATGCGACCAAAGCGTTGTTTCATCATGGTACGCATCACAGCGCGGCTCATGCGGAACACGCCCTTGAGATTGGCATCCATGACGGCATCCCACTCGTCATCCTTCATGCGCATGGCCAGGTTATCACGCGTAATGCCGGCATTATTGACCAACACCTGCAGCCCGCCGTATTCCTTCACTATGGCATCCACCAGCGCCTCGCCCGCTCCACTTTGTGTTACGTCCAACGTACGACCACTGCAACCGGGGTAGGCCGACAGTGCCTCGATTATCCTGGTGGCGCCAGCATCCGTTGTAGCCGTGCCTACAACTTTCAGGCCCTTACACGCCAGTTCCAGCGCGATCGCGGCGCCAATTCCGCGGGAGGCACCAGTTACGAGGGCCACCTGACCCTCAAATTTCACTTCATTCATACCAATGCACCTTTGATGTCTTGCAGCGTAACCGGATCAATCAGTGCCAAGCCCGTCAATTCGGGATCAATGCGCTTGACCATACCGGCCAGCACCTTGCCCGGACCACACTCCACCAGTGTAGTCAAGCCCCGCGCCTTAATAGCCTGCACACACTCTACCCAACGCACGGGACCAAATGCCTGACGGTACAAGGCATCGCGAATACGTCCGGTATCTGTTTCAACGGCCACATCAATATTATTGACCAGTGCAATCCGGGGTGTTGCGAATTCAACCGTCAGCAGCCGCTCTCTGAGCTTCTCTGCGGCAGGCAGCATCAGACGCGAATGAAAGGGGGCAGATACCGGCAGGGGCAACGCGCGCTTTGCGCCATTGGCCTTGAGCACTTCACAGGCCTTTTCCACAGCGGCCTTACTACCCGCGATCACGGTCTGCGAAGGGTCATTGAAATTGACGGCTTCCACGGTCTCCGAAGAGCCGACACCAAACGACTGCGTTACCTCCAGGCATCCGGAGGTTACTTTCGCAGAGTCCATACCCAAGATGGCAGCCATCGCACCCATGCCAACGGGCACTGCTTCCTGCATGGCCTGCGCACGCAGGCGAACCAGAGGCGCTGCCTGCTGCAATGTCAGAGCGCCCGCCGCTACCAACGCCGAATACTCGCCCAGCGAGTGACCCGCGACTGCGGTCGGAGCCACGCCCACCTCGGCCATCCAAACCCGATAGGCGGCCACACCCGCCACCAACATCACAGGCTGGGTATTGGTCGTCAAAGCCAATGCATCCTTGGGACCGTCATGAATCAATTTGGCAACATCCTGGCCCAAGGCGTCGGAGGCTTCCTGCAATGTCTGGGAAACGACGGCGTGGTCTCCCCAAGCGTCGAGCATGCCGACCGACTGCGACCCCTGACCTGGAAATACAAAAGCAAATGGTTTCATATATATCTACTCAATGTACAAAACGGCAACCAACCCCCGCAAAAAGGGCGTACCGCGCTATAAAATAAGGAGCAATGCACCCCAGGTAAACCCGCCACCTACTCCCTCAAGCAAGAGGGTTTGGCCTGTTTTAACCTGCCCGGAACGCACTGCGGCGTCCAGCGCCAGAGGAATGGATGCCGCCGACGTATTGCCATGCTGGTCGACCGTAACCACCACCTTGTCCATCGACAACTTAAGCTTTCGGGCGGTGCTTTGCATGATGCGAATATTCGCCTGGTGCGGGACCAACCAGTCGATGTCGGCTTCTGTCAAATTCGCCTTGGCCAATGTGGCCCGCGCTGCGCTCTCCAAAAGACCCACGGCCAATTTGAATACAGCTTGCCCATCCATCTTGAGTAGCGGATCACCCAAAATGGCGCCACCGGACACATGCCCGGGAACACACAGGATACCCACGTGCTTGCCATCGGCATGCAGATCGCTGGCCAAAATGCCCGGCGTTTTTGACGCTTCCAACACAACCGCGCCGGCACCATCGCCAAACAGCACGCAGGTGGTGCGGTCCTTGAAATCCAGGATGCGGGAAAACACTTCGGCACCCACGACCAGTGCGCACTTGGCTGCCCCTGTCTGGATCATCGAGTCCGCCACGGCCAGCGCATAAACAAAACCGCTACAGACGGCTTGCACGTCAAACGCCGCACAACCATTGGCACCCAATTTGTTTTGCAGAATACAGGCGGTCGACGGAAACACCATATCGGGTGTGGATGTTGCGACAATGATGAGGTCAATGTCCTGCGCGCTGCGACCGGCAGCCTCAAGGGCTCTTTTTGCCGCCTCCAGCCCCAAATCACTGCTGTAAACCCCATCGGACACGAAATGACGGGCACGAATTCCGGTTCGTTCCACGATCCAGTCGTCGGAGCTCTCCACACCTTTGACTGCCAGTTCTGCAACCAAATCGGCATTTGTCAGCCTGCGCGGGGGCAGAAAGCTGCCAGTACCAGTAATTCGCGAATATCGTTTCATGGTGGGGGTGTAAACCACTGTTCAGGCTATTGCACGCTCTCGGTTGCCACCAGCAGAGGAGCAGCGTGTGCGATGCGAACCTGTACACGGTCAAGCAAGTTGTTTCGGGCTGCATCATACGCCCGGTTCAGCGCGAACCCGAAACCCATCACGTCGGCCGAGCCATGGCTTTTGAACACCAGTCCACGTAAACCCAGTAAGGCGGCGCCGTTGTAGCGACGGTGATCAACCCTGTTTTTGAGCGCATTTAATACTGAATAAGCAGCAATTGCAGCCATTTTTGTGAAAATATTGCGCGAAAACTCTGCCTTCAAAAAATTACCGATCATCGCAGCGAGGCCTTCGCTGGTCTTCAATGCCACATTTCCGACAAAGCCATCGCAAACCACGAGATCAACACTTCCCTTAAAAATATCATTTCCCTCGACATTTCCGTAGAAGTTCAAATCACCCGCTTTAGCCGCAGATCGCAACAGTTCGCCGGCCTTTTTAATGGTTTCATTGCCCTTAATGATTTCCTCGCCAATATTGAGCAACCCGACGGTGGGCGACTCTTTGTCCGTCAGCACAGAAACCAGAGCCGAACCCATCACCGCAAATTGCAACAAATGTTCGGCCGAACAGTCGACGTTGGCACCCAAATCCAGCACCGTGGTGGCACCGCCGGTGGCATTGGGAATCTGACCGGCGATGGCCGGGCGTTCAATGCCGTCGATGGTCTTGAGTATGTAGCGCGAAATGGCCATCAGCGCCGCCGTATTACCAGCTGAAACTGCTGCCTGCGCACTGCCCTCCTTCACCTGCTGGATCGCCACGCGCATGGAAGAGTCCTTCTTGCGACGCAAGGCAATTTCGAGAGGATCATCCATGGTCACCACCTCGCTGGCCAACACTATCTGAGCGCGCGGATGAGAAAACTCCACCAAGGCTTGGGGTAACCCCACCAAAACCAGACTCGCGTCGCTGTGTTGTTCGAGAAATTGCCTGCAAGCAGGCAGCGTGACTTTAGGGCCATGGTCGCCTCCCATGCAGTCGACAGCGATTGTGATCATGGGGCAGGCACCCAAAAAGATAAGAACATCAAATAATAGCCAAAGGCCAAAAACGACAAAAGCCCGACGCTACAGAATCTGCAGCTTCGGGCTTTGCATGAAATACCTGGGTCAGGCTTCAGATTTGGTCTTCAGCACCTTGCGGCCACGGTAAAAACCAGTGGGGCTGATGTGGTGACGCAAGTGGGTTTCACCCGTAGTGGATTCCACAGCAATGCCAGGAACAACCAGAGCATTGTGCGAGCGGTGCATACCGCGCTTGGAAGGAGATTTTTTATTTTGTTGGACGGCCATGATCCGCTCCTGGGCAAGAGTGCTGCGCCATTGCTCCACGCAAAATGCAACACAGGGGGTTAGTAAACAGCGCGGCAATTTCTGACGCGAAGCCTTAAATTATAGCCTAATGCAGCCAAGAGAACTAGGGCTTCTTTTTCAGACGCTCCAGAACCGCGAACGGATTGGGCTTTTCGGCGGCGTCCTCGG
>CAIYDK010000589.1 GCA_903924955.1 uncultured beta proteobacterium
CGTTGGCCTACTTGGTATTGCTGCGCGTAGAGATTGCCCGTTTCACCCGCACAAAGTTGCCTTTGTGCGACTCGTCTCTGTTGCTCTGATCCTCACCTTGGGGCGCCGCACTTGCGTGCAATGCCTTCAGTGGACAGCCGTTAGCTGCTACGCTGCCCTATGCAGTCCGGACGTTCCTCCAGTGCTCTGTTTCCAGAATTGCACCAGCGGTGGTCTGGCGGGCTTCACAGCACGATTATCATGCACAAACCACACACAGGAGCCCCGCATGAAAGCCGACAACATACTGCAAACCATTGGCAACACGCCGCACGTGCGCATCAACCGCCTGTTTGGAAGCACGCACAACGTGTGGATCAAGTCCGAGCGCAGCAACCCGGGGGGTTCCATCAAGGACCGTATTGCGCTGGCCATGGTGGAGGCGGCTGAAAGAAGCGGTGCACTGCAACCCGGCGCCACCATCATTGAGCCGACTTCCGGCAACACCGGTGTGGGCTTGGCCATGGTGGCCGCGGTCAAGGGCTACAAACTCATTCTGGTCATGCCCGACAGTATGTCCGTCGAGCGCCGCCGTCTGATGCTGGCCTATGGTGCCAGCTTTGATCTGACACCGCGTGAAAAAGGCATGAAAGGCTCCATTGCGCGGGCCTACGAGTTGTCGCTGACGATTCCCGGTTCCTGGATTCCCCAGCAGTTCGAGAATCCGGCCAACATCGACGCCCACGCGCGCACCACGGCCCTGGAAATATTGGCCGACTTCCCGGATGGCATCGACGCACTGATTACGGGAGTGGGCACCGGCGGCCACCTCAGCGGCTGCGCACAAGTTCTTAAAGCCAGATGGCCCCAACTCAAGGTCTTTGCTGTAGAACCAGCAGCCTCACCGGTCATTTCCGGCGGCGCCCCAGCACCCCACCCCATTCAGGGCATTGGCGCGGGCTTCATCCCCACCAACCTGAAAACGGAATTGCTCGACGGCGTGATCCAGGTCGATGCCGAACCAGCGCGTGAATACGCCCGCCGCTGCGCCGCTGAAGAAGGTATTCTGGTGGGCATATCCAGTGGCGCCACGCTGGCGGCCATTGCGCAGAAGCTACCCGACCTGCCAGCGGGTGCCACAGTGCTGGGATTCAACTACGACACCGGCGAGCGTTACCTGTCGATTGAAGGTTTCTTGCCGGCCTGAGCCCTGCCCACACCCTGCGCGTGGTCGCGGGGGCCGTATCATTGGCGGCTTGCTTGATAACCACGAGCCCGAATGCCCATGATTCGCATCACCGAACTCAAACTCCCTCTTTCCGCAGTCCCAGTCGAAGCACGCCGCGCCGCCGATGCACCCACAGAGACCGACGCCGACCGTGCACCAGTACCCCACCCGATTTCAGCCCTTAAAGCACTAGCGGCGCAGGCGCTGGGCATTACCTGCGCCGACATTGCCACTCTGGATGTCTTCAAACGCAGCTTCGACGCCCGCAAGGCCGAGTTGCTGGTGGTCTACATCGTCGACCTGGCCTTGACCACGCCGGAACAGGAAGCTGCACTGCTGCAGCGCTTTGACCAGCACCCGCACATTGGTGCCACGCCGGACATGGTCTACCACCTGGTCGGGCACGCGCCGACGGACCTGGCCCTGCGCCCTGTGGTGGTCGGCTTTGGCCCCTGCGGTATGTTTGCCGCACTGCTGCTGGCACAAATGGGGTTCAAGCCCATCGTGCTGGAGCGTGGCACCACGGTGCGCCAGCGCACCCAGGACACCTGGGGCCTGTGGCGCAAGAACACACTCAAGCCCGAGAGCAACGTGCAATTTGGCGAGGGCGGAGCGGGCACGTTTTCTGATGGCAAGCTCTACAGTCAAATCAAGGACCCGCGCTTTCTGGGCCGCAAGGTGATGCAAGAATTCGTTGCCGCCGGGGCACCACCCGAGATCCTGTACGAGGCGCACCCGCACATCGGCACCTTCAAGCTGGTCAAGGTGGTGGAGAGCATCCGCGAGCAGATCATCGCCCTGGGCGGCGAGGTGCGCTTTGAACAGCGTGTCGTCGACGTGCTACTAAAAACTGAGCATGGTACGCACTGTTTACGGGGGCTGGCAGTATAAAATGCCAATGATGGCAGCATCAGCGAGCTGCCCGCCAGCCACGTGGTGATGGCGTTGGGCCACAGCGCCCGCGACACCTTTGCCATGCTGCACCAGCGCGGCGTGGCCATGCAGGCCAAGGCGTTTTCGGTCGGCTTTCGCATCGAGCACCCGCAAAGCGTGATCGACAAAGCCCGCTGGGGCCGCCACGCCGGTCACCCCATGCTGGGTGCGGCCGACTACAAGCTGGTGCACCACGCCGAGCACGGTGCGGGCAAGGGCCGCTCGGTCTACAGCTTTTGTATGTGCCCGGGAGGCACCGTGGTGGCTGCCACGTCCGAGCCCGGCCGGGTGGTAACCAATGGCATGAGCCAGTATTCGCGCAATGAGCGCAACGCCAACGCCGCCGTCGTGGTGGGCATTGACCCCAGCGAC
>CAIYDK010000590.1 GCA_903924955.1 uncultured beta proteobacterium
ATTATCCGACACGGGACGGGAGCTGCATTCGGGATTATGTTCACGTGAGTGATCTTGCTGAAGCGCATGTTACTGCTTTTGAATATGTTCGGAAGCATGATAAAAGCCTGACCGTAAATCTTGGGAGCCAGACAGGTGTTACGGTGATTGAAATGATAGAGAGGGCACGGGCGATTACCGGCCGGGCAATTCCTGCTGAAGTTACAGGACGCAGGGCGGGAGATCCGGCAGAGCTTGTCGCCTCTTCCGGCAAGGCGCGAGAACTGCTTGGATGGGTGCCGCAATACAGTGATGTCGACACCCTTGTTTCAACGACCTGGAAAATGTACGAGAAGTATATTTCCCGTTAATAAATAGCTTATTGGTACATGATTATTCCCGTGATTCTCAGTGGTGGTTCCGGAACCCGGCTTTGGCCTCTTTCACGTGCATTGTATCCCAAGCAGTTACTGTCGCTGACAGGTGAAAATACCATGCTTCAGGATACGGTCTACAGGCTGGCCTCAATTGAAGAGATCGGGCCGGTCTACTGCGTTTGCAATGAGAGCCACCGGTTTCTGGTTGCTGAGCAACTGCACGAGACAGGTGTTGACATTGGCGAGATTATTCTTGAGCCAACAGGTCGCAATACGGCACCAGCCGCCGCCGTAGCGGCAATGCTTGTCGAAAAAAAGCATCCAGGGGCCATGATGCTGGTTTTGCCTGCTGATCATATTATTCTGGATGCTTTAGCGTTTGGCGCTGCGGTTGCTGTCGGTCAGTCTGCCGCAGAAAAGGGTGAACTGGTGACGTTCGGTATTGCGCCGACCTCCCCGGAAACTGGTTATGGTTATATCAGGGCATCAGTGGGGAGTGAAGGTGAACAGGCAGTCTGTCCTGTCCTTGAGTTTGTCGAAAAACCTGACAGGGAAACGGCGGAACGCTATCTCGCCGCTGGTGACTATTTCTGGAACAGCGGCATCTTTCTTTTTACGGCGCAAGCCTATCTTCTGGAGCTTGAAGCGCATGATCCGGCCATCCTTGCAGCATGCCGGGCCGCACTGCTGAATGCGGTTGAAGATCTTGACTTTTTGCGACTTGATGCAAAGGCGTTCGAGGCTTCGCCATCCAACTCGATTGACTATGCCGTGATGGAGCGCATTGCGCGGCCCGATGCCGATGCGGCTCTACCTGCGGGTGTGGTGATTCCGCTGAGTGCGGGTTGGTCCGATGTGGGCGCCTGGGAAGCACTGTGGAAGGCCCTGCCCAAGGACGCTCAGGGCAATGTGGCCCAAGGCGATGTGCTGTTGCAGGATTGCACCAACACGCTAGCCATGTCCGACGGCAGACTGATTGCCTGCGTGGGCGTGAATGACCTGGTGGTGGTGGAAACGGCGGACGCCATTCTGGTGGCGCACAAGGACAAGACGCAGGATGTGAAGAAGATTGTCGACCGTCTGAAGGCAGATGGTCGCTCCGAGGGCCAAGCGCACCGCAAAGTGTTCCGGCCATGGGGCTCCTACGACAGCA
>CAIYDK010000591.1 GCA_903924955.1 uncultured beta proteobacterium
CCGAAAGCCACCGCTTTCACTGCCACCTTGATCTGCCTGGTCTGCCCAACTTCCTGTGTTTCTGACTCATGCTCGAGTCGAAAATTCAGGGCGGGTATTCCGGCTGGCGTGTATCTCAGTGCTTCCAGCTCTGCGATACATGCGCTTAAAACAAGTGAATTGGCAGGCACTCTCCGTCAGCAAAGTAATCGTTAAGCGTTGTATTCAGCCTGCTGGGTCTTGCGCGTTTCTTCGCGCTCAACGGTCTTCATCATGGACGAAGGACCGGTGTCAGCCTTTTTCTTCAACACGGTCAGGTGACGCAGCACGGCGTCATTGAACTTGAACGCGTGTTCCAGCTCGGACATGACAGCCTGGTCGGCTTCGATGTTGACACACAGGTAGTGGGCTTTGGCAAGCTTGTTGATCATGTAGACCAACTGGCGACGGCCCCAATCTTCCACACGATGGATTTTTCCACCGCCGGCAGTGATCATGCCCTTGTAACGCTCCAGCATGGCTGGAACTTGTTCGCTCTGATCCGGATGGATCATGAGAATGATTTCGTAGTGACGCATTGATACTCCTTTTGGATATCCCCCTCAGGGGTAAGAAAAGCTGCCCTCAGCGTCTAATTGAGGTGCAGCAAGGCGAAGCCTATGATTATAGCCCAGCCATTACACATCAGGTAAGCGCCTCGTTTTCTACCTCGTTTTCCATGGACTGAGGGGGCGTCACGAGGCTAACCAATACAGCAGTAAAAAAACCCGCTGCCACACCAAAAACACCGGCGGAAACGGGCTGTATTCCCCACCACAACCCATCCCCACCCAGTCCCATCACGGACCGAACGGCGGGCAAATTGATTGCCATGTAATAAATGGTGACACCCAAACCTGCCAGCATGCCACCCACGGCACCGGAACGCGTTGCGCCTTTCCAGAAAATGCCCAGCACCATGACGGGAACAAAAGCCGCCCCAGCCAATGAAAAAGAGGCCGAAACCAAATACAAAATGCCTGCGGGCCGCTGTGCAGCCACATAAGCCGCAATCAGGGCAACTACGAGCAAAGCAAACTTGGACCACATCACCCGACGCATAGCCTGCGCCTTATCACCGTCACCTTCAAAGTAAACGTCATGCGCCACGGCATTGCCAATGGTGAGGAGCAACCCATCAGCGGTACTCAATGCAGCTGCCAGCCCACCAGCCGCCACCAATACTGAAACAACATAGGGCAACCCGCCAATTTCTGGCGTAGCCAACATAACCAGATCTGCGCCAATCTTCAACTCAGCGAATTGCAGAATGTGATCCCCATTGACATCGGAAACCGACAACAAGCTGGGGTCTCGGGCCCACTGCGCGACCCAAGCGGGCAAGCTGTCAAAAGGCTGCCCCACTAAATGGGCCATCACTTCGTACTTGACCAGCACCGCCAGCGCAGGTGCAGAAAGATAAAGCAATGCTATAAAAAACAGGGACCATGCCACTGAACTACGCGCCTCAGCAACTGTGGGCGTCGTGTAAAAGCGCGTCAACAAATGGGGCAAGCCCGCAGTACCCACCATCAGACAAAACATCAAAGCCAGGAAATTGAGTCGCGAAGTTTCAAATAATTCCTTTTGTTCAGCAGACCCGTTCGGGTCACCGGCAAAAGGGGTCGAGTGGCTCGGCATACCGCCCAGAGGTTTGGCGCGCTCCCAGTTCTCCGCCATGGCACGGGTCCACAACTCGCGAGCAGAGTTAACGTCTTTGGGTACTGCGGCCAGTTCTCGGCGCAATGCAATTGCACGCTCGTCATCGGCCTTGAAATCTCCCATTGCACGCAACTGACGGCGCAAATCTTGTCGCTCGGCTTGAAGGGCTCCCTGCACGTCCTTGAGCTTGCTCTCATAGGAGCGGGCGCGTCGGGCATATTCCGCGATGACCTGCTTCTCGGCCGGAGACTCCCTGAGTTCAAGCTCCATCGCGGCGATCTTCTGCAGCTGCTGGCCATAGGCCAGCGGCGCCAGGGGGTTTCCCACCTGTTTGTAGGACAACCAGGACACCGGTATCAAAAACGCAAAAATGATAACCACATACTGCGTCACCTGGGTCCAGGTGACAGCCCGCATACCGCCAAGAAACGAGCAGACCAGCACACCACCGAGCCCCAGCAAAATTCCAATTTCGAAATGCACGCCGGTAAGGCGTGACGTGATCAAACCCACCCCATAGATTTGGGCCACAACATAGGTAAAAGAACACAGAACCGCGGCCAACGCAGCGATCATTCGAGGTAACCGCCCACCAAAGCGGGCCGCAAAATAATCAGGAACGGTGTAAAGATTCATGCGTCGCAAATACGGCGCGACCAACAGCGCGACCAGGCAAAAACCACCAGTCCATCCAAGCACATAGGCAAGGCCGCCGGCCTGACCAGTGACGCCAGAAAACCCTTGAAGGTAGAGTCCACCGGCCAAGCTGATGAACGACGCTGCACTCATCCAGTCAGCGGCTGTTGCCATACCGTTATAGATCCCAGGAACACGCCGACC
>CAIYDK010000592.1 GCA_903924955.1 uncultured beta proteobacterium
CTGGGCTTGCCCCGTTTCCACGGACACAGATGGACTCTTGGGTTTAGACCCCGGTTTTTCCGGAATCTTTGTTGATTATCAACTCTGCAGGGTTATCCACCGGGCTTGCCTGTGGACAAGACGACGTGCCCCTCACTGGCACATGAGGCGTCTTGTCCACAGGTGCGAAGCACACGGTGGGTAACCCGTCTTCTTTAGGGGTGTTTTGCAGTTCTGGATTTTTCGAATGTTTTGGTTTCTCTCGTTGCAGTTGTTCGTAGTTCATGGGCGACATCTGCCCCAAGGCTGAGTGACGTCGGCGTGGGTTGTACCAGGACTCGATCCACGTAAAGATCGCCAGCCTGGCTTGCGCTTTTGTCTTCCATACCCGTCGATCAATGAGTTCACATTCCAGCGTGGCAAAGAAACTCTCGGCCATGGCGTTGTCGTACGCATCCCCCACGGTTCCCATGGAGGGGCGCACATTCATCTCCTTGCAACGGTTACCAAAGGCAATACTGGTGTACTGGCTGCCCTGATCCGAATGATGAATGACGTCATGTGGTTTTCGTATCAGCAGCGCCATGTCCAGTGCCTCAATGACCAGCTCAGCGGTCATCAGCACACCAAAAGCCCAGCCCACCACCTTGCGACTAAACACGTCGGTGACCACTGCAAGGTACAGGAAGCCTTCCCAGGTTGGCACATAGGTCATGTCCGCCACCCATATCTGGTTGATCTGGCTGGCGACAAACTGGCGTTTAACCAGGTCAGGTGCAGGCCGTTGGCGCTTGTTGCGCTCAGTTGTAACGCACCAAGCGCGGCGCCGACTCACCCCACGAAGATGATTGCGTCGCATGAGTCGGGCGATACGTTTGCGGCTTGCCACTATGCCTGCATCAGCGAGTTCGGCTCGGATGCGTGGCATGCCGTAGGTTTCGTCGCTGGCAACATGCGCTTGACGAATGCTTTGGAGCAGCTTCACATTGGCTTGGTCGCGCGCGCAGGGTGCACGGCCAAGCCAGTCGTAATAGCCGCTAGTGCTCACCTGCAGTGCTTCACACTGGCTGCGCACGGGCAGTTTGGCCTGGTTTGCTTTCACGAGTTCGTAGACGGCGTAAACGTCTTCTCGCTTTTGCCGGCAAACCAGGCCGTAGCCTTTGCCAATATGTCACGCTCCATTTGGACTTGACGAAACTTGCGGCGCAACTCAATGAGTTCCTGGCGCTCCTGGGCATTCAACGCAGCAACATTGGCAGGCAACGCCGAAGCTCCTACTCCGCCTGATTTACGCACCCAACTCAGAATGCTGGTGGTGTGGCAACCAAATTCCTTAGAAAGCTCACTGGGCTGGCGACCGCTGCGCACGAGCTCGACCATCTGGTCTCGAAAACCTTGTGCATAAGGTGGATTGGGTTTTGGCATCTTGGACTCTTCCTTTCAGTTAGAAAGTGTCCGCGAAATGGGGTCAACTTCATTCAGCGCTTGGCGTTCCTGTCTGCTCGTATCAGGGCGTCGCGAGCGGCGTCGGGCGAGACTGCGCTGGTATCGCGCGATCTCTCCATCGGTCAATGCCGCAACTTCAATGCCCCGCGCCTCAAACCATCGGCAAAACGCCAGTGCGTGTCTTGCCACAATGCAAGCGTAGCCCGCCGAATATTGCTGGCTGTCCAGCCACGTGATGAACGAGCTGAGGTGCTCGGCAGATGTGCCGCCGA
>CAIYDK010000593.1 GCA_903924955.1 uncultured beta proteobacterium
CGATACCCAGAGATTTTTTCAGCACTTCCTGTCAACTTAATGCTAATTGGCAAGCTGACTGAAAACTCTGCACCGGCCTCCATTACAGTCGACTTGCCGCCAAAATCAGTGGCCATAAATACACGACGGATCACGGGTTGGTCCTGGATATCTGTCAGAGTCAGCTCCAGCGCCGGGGTTGCAACGCTGACTTGAGCCGTATTCTTTAACGTCAGGCTCAATCGATATACATCCAAACGGACTTTTGTAAACGAAGAGCTATCGATCACCACCGATTCAATGCTTCGAAATGGTGCTAACGTGCAACCCATGGCATGGCACAGGGCATCCATCACGGGTTGGGTCACTGGCGCACTGGCAACAATCCGGTCGCGCTCCTGCAGGACAAACTGCACCACCAGAATCAAGCACAGCGTCAAACAAAGAATCGTCAGCAGCACGCGAACCGAACGCCGGGGTCCAATGGACGAACCCGCGTTCGACTGCAAAAATGAAGGCACACCCCCACCCTTGACCAACGCGTGATCGTCCGTTAAATCCGCCCGCGACGCCTCAGGATCGACTGAAACAGCTGCTTCCAATTGCGGCTCACCAAGCTGGTCCGGGACCGCCTCCTGCGGCTCTAAATGCAAGGCGTGCGGGTTGACCGCAAGAAAGGGGTCGTTGACTGGATACTCCGGCGAGTCTTGCCATGCAACCGATTCGGTCGCGGACTTTATTGAATGCGCCTCCGGTTGAGGATCAGCCTCGTGAACCGGAATAATGGTCGGATAAGTGGTAGCCGTCTGCAGATTCAGGTTGGCATCAAAAACCTCGTTACATTGCCCGCACCGCACCCACCCATCGGACACGCGAAGCTGGTCCGGCACGACCTTGAACATCGTGCTGCAAGCGGGGCATTTGGTAATCAGGCTCATCAACGTGGCATTGTAGAGACCCGAATGCACGCACTACAGCGTGGCCGTCATCAGTATCCAACCGTCTTCATGGTCTGCTACGCATAAGTGGCAGTGCGGCGCATAAGCAGCAACAAGTTCGTCAGCCTGCCGCTCCAGGATGCCGGCCAGAACCAGCTGACCGCCTGGCGTTACATGGGCGCACAGCAGTGGCGCCAAGACTTTGAGTGGGGTCGCCAGAATATTGGCCAGTACGACTTCATACAAACCAATCGCCTGATCGGGCAGCCCCGCCCGCACGGTCACTCCATTCGCGGCAGCATTCAAGCCGGTGGACTCTACCGCAGCCATATCAATATCAACTGCAACAACGTCAGAGGCTCCAAACTTGACCGCACCAATGGCCAAAATACCAGAGCCACAGCCGTAATCGAGCACTCTGCTACCGACCGGGTGCGTGGCAATCCAGCGCAAACACATGCGGGTAGTAGGGTGGGTTCCTGTGCCAAACGCAAGTCCAGGGTCCAATCGAATCACCTGGCGGGCTTGCTGCGGTGGCTCATGCCAGGTGGGGACAATCCAAAATTCAGGGGTAATTTCGACTGGCGCAAACTGTGACTGCGTCAAGCGTACCCAATCTTGATCAGGGACAACGCCCATCGCAAGCATTTGGCAGCCAGCGAAAAAGTCCTGTGCTTGAAGCAACACAGACGCCTCACGCGCCACAGTTTCGTCCGCAAACAAAGCGGTGATCCGCGAGCGCTGCCATCCCCCTTTGGGTGCAGGCATGCCCGGCTCACCGAACAGGGCCTGTTCCGCGTCAGTTTGCGCATCAGCGTCTTCAACACTTACGCTCAATGCATCGAGCGCGTCCAATGCCTCGCTGAGATGCTCCACCCGGCCTTCGGGGCACATCAGACTCAATTCAAACAGCGCCATAGGCTTAGCGCTTACGCTCGTCCAGCCACTGCTCAAGGTAGTGAATGTTGGTACCACCGCTCATGAACTTGGCATCCACCATCAATTCACGATGCAAGGGAATATTGGTGCTGATACCTTCAACCACGGTCTCCGCCAACGCTGTGCGCATACGCGCCATGGCCTGCTCGCGTGTATCACCGTGCACAATGATTTTTCCGATCATCGAGTCATAGTTGGGGGGCACGAAATAGTTGGTGTAAACATGCGAATCCACGCGCACGCCCGGCCCACCTGGTGCATGCCAGGTTGTCACCCTACCGGGTGATGGTGTGAACTTGTAGGGATCTTCGGCGTTAACACGGCACTCGATGGCATGACCCCGAATCTCGATCTGGCGCTGGGTAAACGGCAACTTCTCACCGGCTGCCACCATGATCTGGGTGCGCACGATGTCAATGCCGGTTATCAGTTCCGTCACTGGGTGCTCCACCTGGACTCGGGTATTCATCTCGATGAAATAAAACTCACCATCTTCATAAAGGAACTCAAATGTTCCTGCGCCACGGTAGCCAATTTTTTTGCACGCCGCCACGCAACGATCGCCAATGCGCTCAATCAACTTGCGATTGATACCCGGTGCCGGCGCTTCTTCCAGAATCTTCTGGTGACGCCTTTGCATGGAGCAGTCACGCTCGCCGAGATAGACCGCATTGCGATGCTTGTCCGCCAGAATTTGAATTTCGATATGCCGGGGGTTCTGCAGGAATTTCTCCATGTACACAGCCGGATTACCAAAGGCGGCACCTGCCTCCGCCTTGGTCATTGCAACCGCATTGATCAGTGCCGCTTCGGTATGCACCACACGCATGCCTCGCCCGCCCCCTCCGCCCGCGGCCTTGATGATGACCGGATAACCAACCGCCTTGGCCATGCGCCGTATCAGCGCGGGGTCATCCGGCAGCTCACCCTCGGAGCCTGGTACACATGGAACACCCGCGCGTATCATGGCCTGCTTGGCAGAAACCTTGTCGCCCATGATCCGTATGGACTCGGGTGTCGGGCCAATGAACTGGAAACCGCTTTTTTCGACACGCTCAGCAAAATCCGCGTTCTCACTCAAAAAACCATATCCAGGATGAATGGCCTCAGCGTCGGTGACCTCGGCTGCCGAAATAATGGCAGGCACATTGAGGTAGCTCTGCGCCGACTGCGCTGGCCCGATGCAAACTGCCTCGTCGGCCAGTTTGATGTATTTGGCGTCCCGGTCCGCCTCGGAATACACCATGACCGCTTTAACGCCTAACTCTCGGCAGGCGCGCTGGATTCGCAGCGCAATCTCGCCACGGTTGGCAATCAGGATTTTTTTGAACATGGGGTGCCTGAAACCGCTTACTCAATAATGAACAATGGCTGGCCGTACTCAACCGCCTGGCCGTTGTCGCACAAAATGCGGGTGATTGTGCCCGCCTTGTCCGCCTCAATCTCGTTGAGAATTTTCATGGCTTCAATAATGCAGATGGTCTCGCCCTCCTTGACCACAGCGCCCATTTCTACAAAAGCTTTTGAGCCTGGCGAGGATGAGCGGTAGAACGTGCCCACCATGGGGGACTTGACAGTGTGGCCGACCTCAACTGCCTCAACCGGAGCGGCAACCACAGGTGCAGCCCCCAAAGGTGCGGGGTTAACATATACAGGTGTCGGTGCCGGTGCATAACTCTGCACCATGGCACCGCCGCCCTTCACGATGCGAACCTTGCCCTCAGCTTCCGTAATCTCGAGCTCGGAAACATTGGAATCCGAGACCAGATCAATCAGGGTTTTGAGTTTGCGTAAATCCATAGTATCTCCAACGGCCATTATGTAATGTGGGTGAATTTACAGCAAAAACACGTCATTTGTCGATAAATTTTTATATCGCACCCACATCATTCAGCAAATATTCCTAAGTCGGCATTTTGGCAGCGCCAGGTTTTAACCTGAAAATTCACCCCGCCACCAGGCTCAACCCTATTTTAGTCGAAGCCAAGCCGCCAAATCCTCTGGGGTCACGCGGCCCAACTTTCGCTGAACGATCAACCCATCAGCACTCAACACCACGGAAAACGGCAGCCCACCCGCCAGATTACCCAAGCTGCGTCCTAGTTCCGTACCCGTCATCCCGGCCATACCAACCGGAAAATCCAATGGCATTCGCTGCAAAAACGATTGCACAGGCGCCAATTTATCTACCGCCAACGCCAGCACTTGCCAACCATTCTCCTTATTTTGACGATAGAAGCTGTTGATTAGCGGCAATTCCTCAACACATGGCGTACACCAGGTCGCCCAGAAGTTAACCAAAAGGGGCCTCCCACGAAGCGACTCCATGGCCAAACGGGTACCCTGGGGTGTATCCCATTGCATTGTCCAGAAGCCCTCGACCGGCGACTCGGCTGCGGGTAGATCTGGCATTTGAAGACGCCATAGGGCGGCTCCCACACCCAACATGGCTGCCGCTGCACCCGTTGCGCCCAATATCCAGCGACGGGTGAACGGCTGAGAAAGATCGGGTTTTAAATCTGTCATGGCGCCCTATCATGCAGCAAAGTACGCATGGATGCCAGATCCCCTCGCGGTCGGCGACCGCGAGCATCGGGTCGCAGCGCCCCACGCAAGTCATCATATCCATAGACCAACAGGTGCAAACCCACATACTCCTTCAACGCATCGCAGTAGATGTGCACACTCAGGGCGTCCACACTGTCGCCGTGAAAGCCTGGCACAGTGCGTGGCTCGTAGAGCACTTTCATGTCAATCAAATCTATTTCAGCGGATTTGGAGTCATCGCAAAATAACTGCAGGTAAATATCGGAGTGCCGGGTTGCCGTTCCATGCCAGACTGCCCCGACAATGTGCGGACGAAAGCGCTCTAAACGCAGCATCCATTCCAAGGCCAACTCTCGCAGAGCCCGCAGTTCGATGGGCTGTGTGTCGGCACAAAAGACGGCAATGTAATCCGCAACCGCAACTTCCAGCCTGTCGTTGTCAGGCATGGCGGTTCGCGGTGGCAATCCCATTTGCCTCACGGCCCGTCGCTTAGCCGCGCCAAACCCCAACCCCTCCTCGACCACCATGCGTGCGGCAACCGCTGCGATCTCCTGTTTCAATTCATCCATTGCGCTATTTTGCACCGTCGTTTGTCTAAAAGAATCCAGCTTAACCGCTCCGTTTTTGGTAGCACGCATCCCCGCATGGGCGTGGGCCAGCATACAAAATATCCAGGAGCGGCCGGTAAAATGCCAGGATGCATATTCATATTCTTGGCATTTGCGGGACTTTCATGGGCGGTCTGGCGGCGTTGGCCCGCGAGGCGGGGCACAGGGTTACGGGTTGTGACGCTGGCGTTTACCCGCCCATGAGTGACCAGTTGCGGGCTCTCGGAATTGACTTGATTGAAGGCTTTGACGCCGACCAAATGGCGCTCAAACCCGATATCTTCGTTGTAGGTAACGTGGTGAGCCGGGCTAGAAAGGCAGACGGTTGCGCCAAGTTTCCACTGATGGAAGCCATTTTGAATGCAGGTACCCCCTACACCAGTGGACCGCAGTGGTTGGCTGAGCATGTGCTACAAGGCCGCCATGTACTTGCTGTGGCCGGTACCCACGGCAAGACCACCACTACCGCCATGCTCGCGTGGGTTCTGGAGCAGGCCGGTCTGCAGCCCGGGTTTTTAGTGGGTGGCGTGCCACTGAACTTTGGCGTGTCCGCAAAACTGGGGCTGGGAGCTCCCTTCGTGATTGAAGCGGACGAATACGACACAGCGTTTTTTGACAAGCGCAGCAAGTTTGTGCACTACCGTCCGCGCACAGCTATTCTGAACAATCTGGAATTCGATCATGCCGACATTTTTGATGACTTGACGGCCATCGAGCGACAGTTTCATCACCTTGTAAGAACCATCCCTTCAACTGGCCGTATTGTTGCCAACGGGCTGGAGGAAAGTCTCACCCGCGTACTGCATCAAGGCTGCTGGAGCGAGTTGCGAACGTTCGGCAGCGCTGTCAGCGATTTCACAGCCCTGGGCAGTCCAGATTCGTTCGAGATCCTGCATAAGGGCCGTAGCGTGGCGCGGGTGGAGTGGGCGCTTAGCGGCATGCATAACCAGCTCAACGCCTTGGCTGCCATTGCCGCCGCCGAACACGTCGGGGTCGAGCCCGTTACATCAGCTAAGGCATTGGCCGGTTTTCAAAACGTCAAACGGCGCATGGAAGTTCGCGCGCGCGTGGTCTCACAACGGGCCGCCTCACCCGGCCAGACCGTAGATCCTATTACCATTTACGATGACTTTGCCCACCACCCCACGGCCATTCGCACCACCATCAACGGCCTGCGCCGTCAGGTAGGTGGCGCGCGCATCCTTGCAGTGTTTGAGCCACGCAGTAACACCATGAAGCTTGGCGCCATGAAAGCACAGCTACCCTGGAGCCTGGAAGATGCAGACCTCGCGTTTTGCCACTCGGGTGGTCTGGACTGGGACGCCGCGCAGGCCATGTCGAGCATGGGCGACACTGCTTTTGTGGCCGCCACCATTGAAGAGACAATTGCGCAGGTGATACAGCGGGCGCGCCCCGGCGACCACATCTTGTGCATGAGTAACGGTGGATTTGGTGGCATTCACCTGAAATTAAGGGATATGCTGCAAAAGTTATAGCAACACGCCTTCCTCTGTGCGTCAGCAACGGTATTTTTCCCGGATAAGCATTTTGACTCGATCAGCATCGGCAAACTCAGTTTCATAGCGCTAACGCATCATTGGCATGACCTATGTCAAGACAAACGAACCGGTTGGGCTGCACACTCGTGGCATTACTTACCGGAGCAACTTCCATGAAATTGATTTCTGACCTGTTTGGTACCGACTACGGACTTATGAGCATCAGTGGCATTGTCTTCATGCTTGGAATGGGTGTTTTCTTCGTGCGCTTTTTTCAGCGCAAAATGGCAGAAGACGCCGCCGCCGCCGCCAAAGCGGGGCGCTAGCCAACCGCATTTATGGCCTGCCTGACGGTGGGTCGCCCTTAGGTGCGTCAGTGCCAGCGAGGAGGCATGAAGAACTCATGCCGACTTCAGGGCGCCAAGCTTCAAGATACGGTATATCCGGCCATGTTTATCTTGGGGCTCCAGTACCCCATCGCGCACCAGCGCGCTGATCTCGCGGCTGACGGTTTCCATTTTTAGATCCATCATCGCACCCATATCCTCCCTGGCAAACAGGGTGACGGTTTGCTCGTCCGTGGCGTCTCGCATTTTGAGCACAAAGTTACACACCCGGTTGCGGGCAGTACCAAAATTGATGTCCACCACCCAATCGTCTGCGTCTTTAAGTGCACCAGACCATTTTTCCATCAACCGCTGGTGCAGACGGGGCGACCGGGCTTGCAAGGTGTGAATTACTGCCAGCGGGACCCGACACACGGAAACATCGGTTAAAGCCACTGCATCACAGTCATAGCGGGCGTTTGCCAAGGCAGAAAGCCCCGCAACATCGCCTGGGCGCAAAACCCGCACAATACGCTGGCGCCCATCGGGCGTGCTGCGCACCAGTTTGATCATGCCCTTGCGCAACGTAAAGATGCCCAGCGCAGAGTCGCCTTCGTGAAACAACGCTGCACCCAGAGAAAACTCCAAGTCATCCACCGGTGCGTGGATCATTTTGAAATCGTCTTCATTCAGATCAGCAAACAGCACCATATCCCGAATACCACAGGCGCGGCAATCAGAAGTGCCTTTCCAGGCAGATTCGGTTTTGATAGGGATCATGGTCAACGGGATCGCTTCAGTTTTGGCACCGCGACGGTGTGGGGCGCATCAGACAGATTGTGTCACGTCAAGTTACGCACCTGCCTTACAAGGCCAAAGGGAAGCACTCCGCAACGCCTGAAAATGGACTACACTACAAGTAATTACTCGATTACTTCATTAAGTATGGAATTACTGACTCACTTTAAGTCGACCAAGCAAGCCACCGAGGTCCGTCGCGCGGGACTGGTCGCCGCGGCGTTGCACTTGGCCGCCCAGCGCAGTCCTGCCGACATCACCACAGCCGACCTGGCAGGTGCGGTGGGCATCACGCAAGGCGCAGTTTTCAGGCACTTTGCCAGCAAAGAATCGATCTGGCTGGCCGTGCTGGACTGGGCCACAGACACACTGCTTGCGCAGCTTCACCAAGCGGTTGCCGGGACTGACGAACACCCCTTGTCCCCGTTACACGCACTGCAAGCTATCTTTAGGGCACATGTGGAGTTCGTAACGATGCACCCCGGCGTCCCACGGGTAATTTTTCAAGAATTGCAGCACGCTCAGGAAACACCACTGAAGGCTCGCGTTCGCGACCTGATGCAGCAATACCGCACGCTGGTGATGGCCACGCTACAGCATGCGCAAGCGCAAAACCTGCTGGTGCCTGGCACCGATCTGCAAGCGGCAGCCGTGTTGTTTTTGGGTGCGGTGCAAGGCCTGGTTCTGCAGGCACTGTTCAGCGGGCAGGTGCAGTCCATGACGGCGCAGTCCCCCGGCGTATTTGCCATTTTCCTGCGGGGCATTGCCACCCAACAGGCCCTCCTATCCATTGCCCATAGCACCGCACACTCCCTGGAAAGCACAACATGATCCAACACCCACTTTTGCTGCGCCGCGTCGGCATTGCCGCATTGGCAATCGGCATGGTTGCAGCGCTGGCCTTTGTCGCGCTGCGCACTGGCCCCCTTGCATCGGTCCGCGTAACCGTCACCGCGGTGCAGGAAGGAAAACTGAGCCCCGCCATCTTCGGCATCGGCACCGTCGAGGCCCGGCACAGCTGGATGGTTGGGCCCACGGTCGCAGGGCGCGTGCTGAGCGTGCGGGTGGACGTGGGCGACATGGTGCGGGCCGGTCAACTGCTGGCCGAAATGGACCCGGTGGACCTGGACCAGCGCCTCGCAGCACTGGACGCCGCCCTGGCCCGTGCCAGCAGCACGCACGCCGCAGCACAAGCCCAGGTCACCGACGCCAGCGCACGCCGCGAGCTGGCTGCCATCAATGCCAGGCGAAACCAGGATCTGGCGGCACAAAACTTCATCAGTCCGGGAGCCCTGGAAGGTCGCCTGCAAGAAAAAATCTCAGCCGACGCCGCACTGCTGGCGGCACAAGCGAACCTGAGCGGCACTGCGCAAGACATTACCCGGCAAAAAGCCGAGCGCGCTGCTTTACAACAACAGCGTGGCAATGTACGCCTGCTGGCCCCCGCCGACGGTGTAGTCATTAGCCGTGATGCCGAAGCTGGAAGCACCGTGGTAGCCGGGCAACCCGTATTGCGTCTGATCGATCCTGCCAGCCTGTGGGTTCGGCTGCGAGTCGACCAGGGCCGTTCGGCCGGGCTTGCGCCGGGCTTGAAAGCGCGCATCGTCTTGCGCTCACAGCCGCGCACCCCGCTTCAGGGGCAAGTGGCCCGGGTCGAGTTGCTGGCCGACGCGGTGACCGAAGAGCGCATCGCGCAAATTGCGTTTGCTTCAACGCAGGCCCTCGCCGCCTCGGTCGGGGAGCTGGCCGAAGTCGAATTGCAACTCCCCGAAACCCCTGCCGCCCTGCTGCTGCCCAACGCCAGCGTCCAGCGGCTGCAGGGTCAGACCGGTGTCTGGCGCCTGGCGGATGGCAAACCCCAGTTCGCCCCCGTGCGCCTGGGCGCCAGCAGCCTGGACGGCCGGGTGCAGGTACTCGAAGGCTTGAAGGCCGGTGACTCGGTCGTTGTCTACAGCCAGAAAGCGCTGACCGAAGGGGCCCGCGTGCAAGTGGTGGACGCCTTGGTAAAAACAGCAGGTAGCGCACCATGATCAGCCTGGCCGGGCGCGACATTGCGCACAGCTGGAGCAAGTTCGTGCTCACTGGCATAGGCCTGGGCCTTCTGATTGGCGTGACGCTGACCATGGCCGGGGTGTACCGCGGCATGGTGGACGACGCGCACGCGCTGCTTAACAACAGCGGTGCCGATCTCTGGGTGGTGCAAAAAGACACGCAAGGGCCCTATGCCGAAGCGTCCAACATCAAGGACGATGTGGTGCACAGCCTGCGCGGTATGCCCGGCGTGGCGCAAGCCGCCAATGTGACGTACTTCACCATGCAGGTGCAGGGGGCGGACGGCGACGACACCCGCGCCATGGTGGTCGGCATCGAGAGCGGCCAATCAGGTGAGCCCGGCTACCTGGTGGCCGGGCGCCAGCTCACGCGCAGCCATTACGAAGCGGTGGCCGATGTCAAAACCGGCTTTGCGCTGGGCGAGCGCATCCGCATCCGCCGCCACGATTACACCGTGGTCGGACTGACGCAGCGCATGGTGTCATCTGGCGGCGACCCCATGGTGTTCATTGCCCTCAAGGACGCGCAAGAGGCGCAGTTCTTGAAGGACAACGATGCCATCCAGAACGACCGCACCCGCACGAGCACCAACCCCGCGTTCAATCGCCCCGGTGTGCCCGGTTTACTGGATGCGGTGCAGGCCCTGCAGAGCAGCAGTCACAGCGTCAACGCGGTATTGGTACAACTGGCACCCGGGTTCGAGGCGGAGCAGGTAGCCGCGCCAATTCGCCGCTGGAAGCACCTGCAGGTGTTCACCCGGGTCGGCATGGAAGAGATTTTGGTGTCCAAGCTGATCGCCACATCAGCCAGGCAGATTGGCATGTTTCTGGTGATTCTGGCGATCGTGAGTGCGGCTATTGTGGCCTTCATCATCTACACCATGACACTGGGCAAGATTCGCGAGATCGCGGTGCTCAAGCTCATTGGCACACGCAACCTGACCATTGCCAGCATGATCCTGCAGCAGGCTCTAGGGTTGGGGCTGATTGGCTTCATCGTCGGCAAAGTGGCTGCCACCATCTGGGCGCCCGTGTTTCCCAAATTTGTACTGCTGCTAACGCAGGATGCGGTCACCGGGCTGGTCGCCACGCTGCTGATTTGCGCGCTGGCCAGCACGCTGGCGATTCGCACGGCGCTCAAAGTGGACCCGGCTGCAGCGATTGGATGAACACCGTGCACAACCCATCCAAAACCCACTCGCGCACCGGCGGCATCCTGATCGAAGGCCTGCGCAAAGTCTATGGCGCAGGTGACACCGCCGTCGAAGCGCTCAAAAACGTCAACCTGCAGGTCAGCCCCGGCGAAGTGGTGGGCCTGGTCGGGCCCTCGGGCTCGGGCAAAAGCACGCTCCTCAAATGCCTGGGCGCCATCATTGAGCCCACCTCCGGGCGCATGACGCTGGGCGACGACCTAATTTATGACGATGGCTGGAAGGTACGCGACCTGCGCACCCTGCGACGCGACCGCATCGGCTTCGTGTTCCAGGCTCCCTACCTGATTCCATTTCTGGACGTCACCGACAACGTCGCTCTGTTGCCCATGCTGGCTAGCATGCCCAACGCAAAGGCTCGTGCCCGGGCACTGGAACTGCTGACGGCACTGGATGTACAGCACCGCGCCAAAGCCGAGCCCAGCCAACTCTCGGGCGGTGAGCAGCAGCGCGTGTCCATCGCCCGGGCTCTGGCCAACCGCCCGCCGGTGATATTGGCTGACGAGCCCACCGCGCCGCTGGACAGCGAACGTGCATTGGGGGTGATGCGCATCCTGAACCAGATGGCGCAACAGGCCCAGACCGCCATCATCGTGGTCACACACGACGAGAAGATCATCCCGACCTTCAAGCGGATTTACCACATCAGGGACGGACAGACGGTAGAAGAGGCGGGCGAGGGTCGGTCACTGGAGTGATCATCAACAATCAAATAGGCCTCAAGCCCCCGAAGACATTGCGTAAGCCGCTCCTGAATTAGGAGCACTTCGCAGCATTCCCAATCTGTAACTATTTTTCGTGGGTGTTGGAAATCACCGACACCACACCCGTTTTGCCGGTGATACCTTTGCGCCCTGACCTGAACTTCAATGCAAACACCATGCCCAAAACCCTGATTGAACCCTTTCGCATCAAAAGTATCGAGCCCATCCGCATGACCACGCGCGAGGAGCGCGTACAACTGCTGGAGGACGCCAAGCTCAACGTCTTCAAGCTGCGCGCTGAAGACGTGCTGATTGACTGGCTGACCGACTCCGGCACCGGCGCCATGTCCAGCCGGCAGTGGGGCGCCATCATGGAAGGCGACGAGAGCTACGCCGGTGCGCGAAGTTTCTACCGGCTGGAAGCGGTGATTCGCGACATCACCGGCATGCAGCATTTCATCCCCACCCACCAGGGCCGTGCGGCCGAAAAAGTGCTGTTCACGGCGGTGTGCAAAAGGGGCGAACTGGTGCCCAACAACTGCCACTTTGACACCACCCGCGCGAATCTGGAATATCTGGGCATCGAAGCGGTTGATCTGGTCATTCCCGAAGGCCTGCAGCCTGCGCTGGTCTACCCGTTCAAGGGCAATATCGACCTGGAGCGGGTCGAGGCGGTGCTCAAAGCCGAAGGCCACCGCATTCCGTTTGGCATGATCACTGTGACCAACAACACGGGCGGTGGGCAACCCGTCTCCATGGCCAACATCCGCGCCTACTCCGCCCTGCTCAAGAAATATGGCAAGCCCTTCATCATGGACGTGTGCCGCTTCTCGGAGAACGCCATGTTCATCAAGATGCGGGAACCGGGCTACGAAAACACGTCCATCAAGGCGATCGTGCAGGAGATGTTCTCGTATTGCGACGGTTGCACCATGAGCGCCAAGAAAGACGGCATGGTCAACATCGGCGGCTTCATCGTGTTGCGCAGCGACGAGTGGATGGACGCCGCGCGCAATGTGCTGATCATGACCGAAGGCTTCCCAACCTACGGCGGCCTGGCCGGACGCGACCTCGAAGCGCTGGCAGTGGGTTTGGTTGAGGGCATGGACGAAGACTACTTGCGCTACCGCCTGCGCACGGCTGAATACCTGGGCGAGCGGTTGGAGGCCTGCGGCGTGGGCTTTGTCAAACCCACCGGTGGCCATGCGGTCTACATCGACGCGAAGACCGTGCTGCCGAATATGCCCGTCGAACACTACCCGGCCTGGGCGCTTTGCAACGCGCTGTATCTGGAAGGTGGCATCCGCGGCGTCGAAATAGGGTCGATGATGTTTGGCAAGCGGTTGGAGAGCGGCGTGGAGACCTTTCACAGCATGGAACTGGTGCGTCTGGCCTTTCCGCGGCGCATGTACACGCAAAGCCACTTTGATTACGCCGCCGAAGTGATTGCCGAGGTAAAAGAGAAGGCAGCCAGCATCCGCGGCGTCAAGATCACCAAACAGCCCCAGTTTTTGCGCCATTTCACCTGCGAGTGCGCCTGGGTCGACCGCTGACACGCAAGCCCACTCAGGTAAAGAAATGTTGAGGCCGACCGCCGCAGTGCCAGCACTTGTAAAATCGGCGGTCTACTTCTTCTAGGTGGTTTTGCTCATGTCCTTTTTCTCCATCCGCCACGCACTTGCCGTCCTGCTGGTTACCGTGCTGGTTTCTGCTTGTGGTGGCAGCGGCAGTTCGGCGCCTCCACCGACCGGTGGCATCTCGGTCAAAGCCGGTGATGGAAACGTCACAATTACCTGGGCCAGTACACCGGGCGTGAAATACTGGCTTTTTTACGCACCGTCGTCCACCATCTCCAGCACAGACTGGATCAATATCCCTGGTAGCCGCGCGATTCTGGATGTCACATCACCCTACGTGCTATCGGGCCTTGCAAACGGCTACACCTATGCGTTTACCGTTAATGCCCGCAATGGCGATGGCCCCGGCGGTCCAGGCACCCCATCCGTGACGGCTGTAGGACGCCCCGCAGGCGGAACCTGGTCAGCAGGCACCCCATTGGGCAGCAACACCATGCGCAGCATCACCTACGGAACCAGCACCGCTGACTCCTTGGGCTACTACATGGCGGTGGGTGATGGCGGCAGCACCTATCGGAGCTCCAATGGCATCAGTTGGAGCGGGATTGGCGCGGCAGCCAATACCAACCTGAATGCAGCTACCTATACCTTGAGCAAATTCATTGTTGTGGGCAACGGCGGCGCCATTACTTACGGCACGGATATGTCCACCTGGACGGCGGCGGCCTCTGGCACCACCGAAAACCTAAACGCCATCGCCAGCAATGGGGCCGTGGCAGTCGCCATTGGTAACAACGGCACCGTGCGCACATCCGTGGATGGCATAACCTGGAATGCGGTCTCTGTACCCACCACGAAAAACCTGTACGCAATTACCTATGCGACCAACGGCATCTGGACGGCCGTGGGCGCCGGCGGAACATTGCTAACCAGCCCTGACGCCGCCACCTGGACCGCAGTGGCATCCGGCACGAGCGCTGACCTGCGCTCCGTAGCGGTTCAGACAACCACCACTTACACCTTTGTCGCCACCGGCAACGGCGGTACGGTGATTCGCAGCACCGACAACGGTGTGACCTGGGCAGTGCAAACTTCAGGCACCACGTCTGACTTGCTGGCCATCAGCCCGACGTCCAGTCAACTGTTGGCAACCGGTGCGGGCGGGACCGTCATTACGAGCCCCGATGGCATTACATGGACCACCCGCACCAGTGGTACAACGGCCAGCCTGTACGCCGTGATCAGTGGTTTCGCCCAGTACGTAGCCGTTGGTCAAAGCGGCGCCAACATCAACTCGCAATAAAGTTGAGCCTTATAGTGCACGGCGCGCCGTGACGGCTGCAGACAGCAGCGCCAGCGACTTCAGTGAATCGTCCCAGCCCAGGCAGGCATCGGTAATGCTCTTGCCATACTCCAGGGTGTTCGGATCATCTTTACCTGGGGTGAACTTTTGCGCGCCAGGGTTCAAGTGACTCTCCACCATTACGCCAAATACGCTGCGCGCCCCGCCCGCTATTTGTGCAGCAATGTCGCCTGCCACCTCCACCTGCTTCTCATGCTGCTTGCTGCTGTTGGCATGGCTGCAGTCCACCATCAGGGTGGTGGGCAGCTTGGCTTTTTCCAGATCCTTGCATGCGGCGGCCACACTGGCGGCATCGTAGTTTGGCGCTTTGCCGCCGCGCAGGATGACGTGGCAATCGCGGTTGCCCTTGGTTTGCACGATGGCCACCTGCCCATTCTTGTGCACTGACAAGAAATGGTGCGCACCGGCAGCGGCCTGAATGGCGTCAGTAGCGATCTTGATGTTGCCATCGGTGCCGTTCTTGAAGCCAATAGGCGCCGACAGACCTGAAGCCAGTTCGCGATGCACCTGACTTTCGGTAGTACGCGCGCCAATGGCACCCCAAGCGATGAGATCGCCCAGATATTGTGGAGAAATCACATCCAAAAACTCACTACCGGCAGGCAATCCCAGACGGTTGATTTCTATCAGCAACTGGCGCGCAATACGCAGTCCTTCATCGATGCGGAAGCTTTCGTCCAGGTAGGGATCATTGATCAGGCCCTTCCAGCCCACAGTGGTTCGGGGCTTCTCGAAGTACACCCGCATCACAATCTCCAACGTGTCAGCGTATTGGGTGCGCAGAACTTTCAGCCTGCGGGCATAGTCCAGCGCAGCAGCAGGGTCATGAATGGAACAGGGGCCAATCACCACCAGCAAACGGTCATCCTTGCCGGCCATGATGTTGTGGATGGCGTGGCGGGTCTCGGTAATCAGCTTTTCGACTCCGGTGCCCTGGATCGGGAAAAAACGAATCAAATGTTCAGGTGGGGGCAACACGGTAATGTCCTTGATGCGTTCGTCGTCGGTCTGGCTGGTTCGGTCGGTCTGTTGAGCCGCTTGCGGGTACCAGGCGGCAGGTGTAGAAGAGGCTTTTGCGGTCATGAGGTCGCTCCAGAGTAGAAAAAAATCAGGCAAAGAGGGCAAAAAAAAACCGCCGGGGTGCCGGCGGTTTAGTGAGGATTTTGGACGTCTGCTGTTCAGGTACGTTCAGATCTCTCTACCGCCGAAGCGCTTGAGAACCAAAAGTAGCTAAAGTAAAAACGACCGAAATGCATGGACAAGACTGTAGCACAACCGGCTAGTCACTCTTGCGTCGCCCACGCCGGCCTTCCTGCCGGACCACTTTCTGCCGTATCTTGCGACGCGCCCACCACGCGCTCCAGCGCCCCCACATACTTGGCGCGGCCAACGCGTCATCCACTGGAACAGAGGCCTTGCGCGATTGCTCATAGACATCCAGCAACAGCGAACCCGCTCCCAGAAAACGCCACGCAGCAAGATCAAAATCGGTCAGGGCCGGAACAGCATGATGAGGAGGCGCGGCCTCCATCGCCCATTGGGTCACCAGAATACGGAAATGATTTAAGGCCGCAAAATGCGCATCAAACTCGTAGAACCGATGCCAATCGACCCCGAGCGCCAGCAGCAACACGCGGTGGGTGCGCAAATCACCCACCAGATTGATCAACGCCAGAGCCAGCGGCGGACGTTCACCACCACGCAGTTGCAACATGGCGAACAGGGCTTCAATTTGAGCAGCCAGGGCCTGCAGGCTTTCACCTACCTGAAGCGACTCCTCGTCAGCGACTGCCGATCGCAAAAATTGGCTGTATTCACCAAACGACTGAAAACTGTGAGACTGGGACTGCAATTGTGAACCACCCTGCGACAGCGAATAGGCCTGCGACGGCAGGGTGGGCGATTCGCTGGTCATGGTGCTTGCAATGCTCAGGATTCGCCCCGCTGCGTGTCAAGCGGTTCCGCCTACTGTCAACCCATCAATACGCAAAGTCGGCTGCCCCACTCCCACTGGCACGCTCTGCCCGTCTTTGCCACAGGTTCCAACGCCACTGTCGAGCTTCATGTCATTCCCGATCATGCTGACGCGCTTGAGGCACTCCGGGCCGCTGCCCACAATGGTGGCCCCTTTGACCGGGTACAAGATTTTGCCGTTCTCGACCCAATAGGCTTCACTGGCCGAAAACACAAACTTGCCCGAGGTGATATCAACCTGTCCACCGCCAAAATTGGTGGCATACAGGCCCTTCTTGATGCTGGCCACAATTTCCTTTGGATCCTTGTCTCCGCCGGGCATATAGGTATTGGTCATGCGCGGCATGGGAATATGGGCATAGCTTTCGCGCCGTCCATTTCCGGTGGGTGCAACGCCCATCAAGCGCGCATTCATCGCATCCTGGATATAGCCCTTGAGAATTCCATCTTCAATCAACACGGTACGCTGGCTGGTATTGCCTTCGTCGTCGACATTGAGTGAACCACGGCGGTCGGCCAAAGTGCCGTCGTCCAGCACAGTCACACCCTTGGCAGCCACCCGCTGGCCCACCCGACCGCTGAAGGCGCTGGAGCCCTTGCGGTTGAAGTCACCTTCCAACCCGTGTCCGATGGCTTCGTGCAGCAAAATGCCTGGCCAGCCTGGCCCCAACACGACAGTCATCTCGCCGGCCGGTGCCGGGCGGGCGTCCAGGTTGGTCAACGCAGCGTGCACCGCCTCGTCCACATACTTTTCAATCTGGGCATCGTCAAAATACGCCAGACCAAAGCGACCACCGCCGCCCGCAGAACCAACCTCACGGCGGCCTTTCTGCTCGGCAATCACGGTCACGGACAGGCGCACCAGCGGTCGCACATCCGCCGCCAGCGTGCCGTCTGCCCGAGCCACCATCACCACATCGTATTCGCTGGCCAGACCGGCCATGACTTGGGCCACACGCGGGTCCTTGGCGCGCGCCAGCTTTTCCACTTTGCCCAGCAAGGCGACCTTGGTGGCGCTGTCCAGCGTGGAGATCGGGTCCACACCGCTGTACAGCGAGCGTGATTTTGCTATCTTTTTGCTAGCTACCAGCACCCGTCCTGCGCGGGCTGCACTCGAAATGCTTCGAACAGTCCGAGCTGCGTCGAGCAGGCTGGCCTCGGAAATGTCGTCGGAATAGGCAAAGGCAGTCTTCTCGCCACTCACCGCACGCACGCCCACTCCCTGATCAATGCTGAAGGAGCCGGTCTTGACGATGCCTTCCTCCAGACTCCAGCCCTCGGAGCGGGTGTACTGAAAGTAGAGGTCTGCCTCATCCACCTGATGGGCCTTGATTTCCCCCAGCGCACGGGCCAGGTGGGTTTCATCCAGGCCGAATGGAGTGAGCAACAGGCGTTTGGCCAGAGCCAGACGTTCAATGGTAGGTTCGCGAGAGATCATGTGCCGATTCTAGGCTGCACATAGAGTTCAGCGTGGCCGGCAATAACAATCGGGTGTCTCTACCGCAATTGTGAAGTTGAGAAGTGGCGGCCAGCAGTTTTTGGGGTCGGGTTCCAATATGACAGCGAAACGCCCGAAGGGATGCCCAAAGGGCAGGTCATTTTGGCAAAACCCCAAGTCCAGGCAAAACCCCAAGTCCAGGCAAAACCCCAAGTCCAGGCAAAACCCCAAGTCCAGGACTCTGACCCCAATAACCGCGGGTTTAAAGCTAGGTTACGAGTAGCGTGTGATCAGTCAATTTATTGGACTGATTTTCACGATTGGCAATCAACACCATTGACAACAAAAGCATGATTTGTAGTACTTCAACCACTGCTAGGACTGACAAAATCAATGAATGCTTCGGAGTCGAATCTACTTCGGCACTGGGGCGGGACGAGATATACGATTGCTCAAAATGCGCGCTCGCTATCCGACATTCGCCCGGTGGCATGACCGGCC
>CAIYDK010000594.1 GCA_903924955.1 uncultured beta proteobacterium
GCTTAAACCTGCAGCCTAAAATTTAGGCACATCGCACAGACCTTTCGGGGTCTGCCGTTTGCACCGGGTGCGCTGCCAGCAAAGCAAAAAAGCCGTTCAAATGAACGGCTTTTTTGTGGTCGGTAGGGTTTTACTACGCTGCTGGCCCAGTATCCCCATGAAACCCAATGCTGGTGTGGTTTTGAAGCATATTCTTTTAGACGCACAGCGGGTCTAGAGATTTGCGATCTGCCTTCCCCATAGCAGCCATTCAAATCAGCGTGCCTGGGTCAGCTTTCTGGCGATGACTTCACGGGGCCAAATACCCGAAATTGGTGATCGTGTGGATCTCTACATAGTGGCCAAAGTCGGTGACAAGGTTGATGTTCACGGCAAAGCACTTGGTTCAACTCGGTTGCGCATACTTCTCAAATTCGTCCAGTGCAACCGGTCGGCTGAAAAAATAACCCTGGTAGGCGTGACAGCCCAGGTGCGCCAGAAAGTCTTTTTGCGCCTGCATCTCGACACCTTCTGCAATCACCGTCAAACCCAGGCTCTCGGCCAGCGCCACCACCATCTTGGCAATGGCGGCGTCGTTGCTGTCAGTCAGGATATTGCGCACGAAACCTTGGTCGATCTTGAGTTGGTCCAGCGGCAGGCGTTTGAGGTATTGCAGTGACGAGTAGCCGGTTCCAAAGTCGTCCAGCGAGAACCCGACACCATGGGCCTTGAGCGCGCCCATCTTGGCAATGATCCCTTCCACGTCGTACACCAGCAGACTCTCCGTCAGTTCGAGCTTCAGGCGCTTCGGGTTGGCCCCGGTGCGCGCCAGCGTCGCCAACACCTGCGGCACAAAATCCGCCTGGTAGAACTGTTTGGCGCTGACATTCACCGCCAGCGTTAGGTGCGCCAGCGCCGCTTGAGTGGCCCACGCCGCGAGTTGATGGCAGGCGGTCTCAAGAACCCATTGACCCAGGGGCAGAATCATCCCGGTTTCTTCGGCCAGGGTAATAAACTCCAGCGGCGGCACCATGCCACGCTGCGGATGGCGCCAGCGCAGCAGCGCTTCGGCACCCGTCAGGCGGCCATCGCCCACCACTTGCGCCTGGTAGTGGAGAAGAAATTGTTGCTCGCGCAGCGCGTAGCGCAGGTCGTCCTCCAGGGCGGCACGCGCTGCCACCACCACCTGCATCTGGTCTTCAAAGAAGCGCAGCGCATTGCGACCCGCGGCCTTGGCCTGATACATGGCCAGTTCGGCGCGTTTCAACGGCTCATCAAGGGCCTCGGACGGTGCCTCGCCAAACAGGGTAATGCCAATGCTGGCGGTGCTGTGGTGCTCAACGGCACCCAGCCGATGGGGCTGGCCCAAGGCCGCACTAACCTTCTGGCCCACCATTTCGGCTTGTGTGGCGGCCAACACTGCGTCGAGGCTCAGGTCCTCGAGTAACACGACAAATTCGTCTCCCCCCAACCGCGCCACGGTATCGCCCTCGCGCACGCTTTCCAGCAAGCGCTTGGCGACGCTTTCGAGCAGCAAATCACCCTGGGATTGGCCCAGCGTTTCGTTGATTGTCTTGAAGTTGTCCAGATCGACGTACAACAAGGCACTGCGGCTCTGGTGGCGCGCACTCGTCACCAGCGCCTGCTCCAGCCGATCAAGCAGCAGGCGTCTATTGGGCAAATGCGTCAGCGGGTCGTAAAAAGCCAGGCTCATGATTTGGCTCTCCGCGCTCTTGTAGGCGCTGATGTCGGAGAAAACGGCCACATAGTTGGTCGTCTGCGCGGCATCGTCCTTGACCTCACTGACGGTCAACCATTCCGGATAAACCTCGCCGTTTTTGCGCCGGTTCCAGATTTCACCCTGCCACATACCCGCTTGGGCTATTGTCTGCCACATCGTCTGGTAGAAGGCTGCATCATGCCGCCCTGAGGCCAGAACGCGCGGGTTTTGTCCCACCACCTCGGCCGCGCTGTAACCGGTAATACGGGTGAATGCCTGGTTCACCCGCAGGATCAGTCCTTCGCGATTCGTAATGGTCATGCCTTGTTGCGATTCAAAGGCGGTGGCCGCGATCCGCAACTCGGCCTGCGCCTTTTTGCTCTCGGAGATGTCGCGAATGATCGAATAATTGGCGCGTACACCGTTGTAGAGGATGGGCTTGGCCTGTACCAAAGCGTCAAACACTGTGCCGCAGCATCTGATCAGTTTCTCTTCGACTTTCGGCAGATATTCCTCTGTCGTGGCGAGCAGCGACATGCGCTCAAGCACCAGCGCATGCGACTGCGGCGCCACCAGATCGAGCAGGGGCTTGCTGGTCAGAGCCTGCAAGGAGTCAGCACCGAACAGCTGGACCGCGGCAGGATTGGCATACAACAACCGGCCCGCGCGGTGCACCAGCGCTGCCTCGGGCGACCACTCGATCAGCGTGCGGTAGCGGCTCTCGCTTTCCTCCAGCGCGCTGCGCGCCTGTATGGCTTCGGTGATGTCATTGATGACGCACACGATGAAGCGCCCGTTGCAGTTGACCTCCTCGAAACTGCGGCAGCGCAAATGGCCCCAGAACTCGGTATTGTCGTCACGGCAGTAGATCCGGTCGACTTCTGACAGGGCGATGGAATTGGCCAGCAGCGCCATCATGTTCAGGTAGCCAGCCTCCCGCATGGTCGGGTGCAGTAATGACACGTACTCGCGCTCCACTAGGGCTTCGACCGTGCAGGCAAACATGTCAGCCATGCGCTGGTTAACATGTTTGATCCGCCCTTGTGCATCAATCACATAGATAGCCACGCTTGAGGCGTCAAATACCTGCTGCAGAAAGAGGTCGCGCTGATTGACTTTGTCGATCAAACCGTTGAAGCTAGTCATGAGCTTGCCTATCTCGTCGCGCCGGGTGACCGGCAAAGGCTTGAGCGGTTGCTCGGAATCGACCAATTGGGACAATGTTCGTACCGCACCCAGCATGGGCAAGAGTTCCCTGCGCAGCAGCCACCAGGTGATCCCTCCCGCGAACAGGGCGAACAGCAGCGTTGCAAGCAGCATGCGCTGTTGCAGAGAGCGAATCGGAGCGAACGCTTCTGCGGTGGGCAATGCGACGGCCAGCACCCACCCTGCCACCGGCACCGCCTTGTCTGAAGTCAGCACACTTTGCCCCTGCGGGTTCTGCATCACGGTTGAGCCTTCGAAGCCCTGCAGGAACCGGTCAATCGCTGGGTTGATGCCGGGGGCGGGCAGGGGCTCGAGCATACGACGCTTGTCGGTCGCCGTGATCACCAACCGGTCCTGCGCGGACACCAGCACATAGCCGCCGCTCTCGCCGTACCGCAGTCCCACATACTGATCCAGAAAATTGGACTCTGCCAGGTTGGTCACGCCGGCCAGCGCGCCGAGTATCTGGCCGTTGGGTGCGCGAATCGGCACGCTCATGATGATTTCCGGGAAATTTCGGCTTTTTGACCAATGCGGCTTGCCAATCGTCGCCTTCCCGTCCTTCAGTGCGCCAATCAGGTAATCACGCTCGCCGTAGTTGATGCCTACGCGCCCGCCGCTGGTTGGGATCTCGACCACGGCCAGCCCGTCGCTGCGGTAAAAGACAATCCCGCCATTGAACAAGGACACAAATATGGGGCGCTGCTGCAGTTGCGAACGCAACGTGGACAAATCGCCCAGCATCTCCGGTGTGATGGCGGCCGCGACGGTGCCCAGCGCTTGCAGCCGGCTGCCGATATCGCGGTCCATATCGGCAGCCACCAGGGTTGCCGTCGAAAACTGCTGCTGGCTCAACACTTGCTGCATATCTTCGCGCAGCGCCGTGCTGATGTAGAGCACAAGCCCGGCGATGCCGACCACGAACCACCCCAACGTGAAGAGGGTGATGCGGGTCTTGATCGACCGCCCTTGCAGAAGGCGCAGGTTCATGGAGGAGTTTGCACCCGATTTATTACGCCGGGCGCGTACGGGTCAGCGTCTCGTCAGCCGCAAGCCTGAACACCGCCACGGCTCGAACCAATTCTTGTGCCTGTGGCTGAAGACTCGCTGAAGAAGCCTCCATTACTTCTAAGGGTGCCGCGTCTTGTTGCGTAACGTGGTCCATTTGCGATACGGCCGCAGTATTACCGGCATTCTCGGCCGACTCCAATTCTGAAATGTACTCGCACAGCAATCCTTCGCGCTTGTAGCCAGACTGCTCGCAATAAGATGCATTGACTTCGAGAAATTGACCTTGGCTGATCAGCACCGGCTCGCTACTGGTCTCGTAGAACCGCAGGCAAGCCTCGTTGCGATGGACCAGTTGGTCATCTACATCGTAAATCATGAACCCTTGGATACTACTGCTCGAAATGTGCGGCTGAAGTGTCAGCGCCACTGAGGGTTTTAAGCTAGTCATAGAGAAACGCAAACCTCAGTTGTTCTATTTGTTGCCGACCGTCTTACATAAATCTCTCGTCGATGCCGGGTATCAGCCACAGCAAAACCCACGGAATTCGCGCCGCCCCCCTTTCATCACTGTTCAATAAATAGCGAAAGCAGTCACGGAATTACGATACTCTCTTTGTCCGTGACAAACAATCCCGGACAAATTACAAATGTTGGAAGTGGGGCCTCTATGCGAAAAGGCGTTTTTGTTCCTTCCGTTGATATTGAAAAGGAAACTACCTTCGGCAATGACCAATTACGAAAGTGGCGACAGCGCTATGGATTCCCATTACTGGTCACCTCGCCTGAACATGCATTCGGGTACACCAGCGAGACCGTCGCTCAACTCCTCTTAATCAAGCGCCTCTTGGAGGGCGGATTTCGTCCAGGGCAGGTCGTGGGTAAATCTACGCAAGAGCTTGCTTACTTTTCGCGAGCCATTGCCGACGAAGTACCGCCGGCCCCCCTGAGCAAAACCACGCTAAACCTCGTCGAACTGGTCAAACAATCAAACGTTACGGGACTCAGGGCGCACTTGGCTGAAACTCGGGCAAAGGGAACTCTCACTGAGTTCGTCCTGAACACGATTGCGCCGCTTGTTAGTGCCCTCGACGCCGCATGGTCACGAAGGGAACTTGAGATTTATCACGAGCATCTATGCAGCAGCGTCATCGAGCGCTGCTTGCATGCAGAAATATTGTCCAGCAAGCCAAAGCGCGGTTATCCAACCATTCTGTTCGCCGCTGTCGCTGAAGAACGCCATATGCTGGGGCTGCTCATGGCCGAGGCAGTACTGGCAGATTCGGGAGCGAACACCATCTGCATGGGACCGCATGCCCCCTTAGATGATTTGAAAATGGGGATCGCGGCGTGCAAGGCGGATGTACTCGCCCTATCCTTCAGCTGCGCTTTTGCCACACGACGCGTCAGGCCGACTTTGATCCATTTGCGCGGATTGCTGCCGTCGCGCGTCGAAATCTGGGCGGGAGGTGCAAATGCGACCGTTGTAAAGCGAGCGCCGAAAGGAGTGCGCATCATTGCGGATATCCAAGAATCGGTAGACGCTCTACATGAACTTACCAGACAAAAAATTCGCTGACGGTTACATCGGGATCGCCGTTGGGTGTGTCACCTACCCCGTGTTTTCGCATCGGACCTCTGGCATGTGCCATTAAAAACCGCGGAGTCGGAATGAGCGAAGCTCTGATCGGCTGTGCTGAGGATAGATGCCTGCATGCTCGCAATCTTGTTGGCGCCTACGCGATTCTCGTGGATGCAAAAGATGAAAAGCGAAATCGTTCTACGAGCGATCTGAATTCGACACCGCACACCAAGCCGCGTCGGGCCGCCAAGTAGCCGCCCAGGCTGGCAACTGCTCGGCAGGCATGGGGCGAGCAATGCCGTAGCCCTGGGCCAGTTCGCAGCCCAGATGCAGCAGCGCGGTGCCGTGCGCAACCGTCTCTACCCCTTCGGCAATCACCTCCCGCTTGAAGGCGGCTGCCAGTCCGATGACGCCCTGCAGGATGGCCAAGTCATCGGGGTCTTCGAGCATGTCACGCACAAAGCTCTGGTCGATCTTGAGCAGCGTCACCCGTAAGCGTTTGAGGTAGGTGAGTGACGAGTAGCCAGTGCCAAAGTCATCCAGCGCAAACTTCACGCCAATTTGGGTGCAGGCCTCGATCACCTGTGACACCTGCTCCATGTCTGCCAGCGCACTGGTTTCCAGCACTTCAAGTTCCAGGCTGCTCGGATCGACTTGCGGGTGCTGGGCCAGGATGGCTTGCAGGCGCTCCATAAAGTTGCCTTGCTGCAACTGGCGTGCGCCAATGTTGACACTCACCGGCAGGTCCAGGCCAGCGGTGTGCCACACCTCTATTTGGGTCAGCGCCATGTCAATCACCCACTCGCCCACTGCCACCGCCAGCGGGTGGTCTTCGATTACTGGCAGGAATGCCGCTGGTGCCAGCAGCCCCTTTTCGGGATGCTGCCAGCGGATCAGCGCCTCGGCACCCATCACCTGGCCGCTGTGCATATTGACCTTGGGCTGGTAGTGCAACACGAATTCACGCCGTTCCAGCGCTTGGCGGATGTGTTCCAGGCTTTCGTGGTGCACGCGCATGCTGCTGTCGTAATCGGAATCGAAGACGTGGTATCGGTTCTTGCCGGCAAGCTTGGCCTGGTACATGGCCTGGTCGGCCTGGCGCAGCAGTTGGTCGGCCTCCATCTCGTTGGCTTGAGGGTAGAAAGTCACTCCAATGCTGGCCGAACCTTGCAAGGCAACCGCACCAAATTGCACCGGCGCTGACGCGGCGCCAAGCAAACGGGTCAGCATCGGCACGCAGTTCTCGATGCCATCCAGATCGGTCAGCACTGCCACAAATTCGTCCCCGCCAATCCGTGCCAGCGTGTCGCCTTCTCGCAGGGTGTCCTTCATGGCCGTGGCCAGATGAATGAGCAACTGGTCGCCCACACCATGGCCATGGCGGTCGTTGACGCCCTTGAAGCCATCGAGGTCAAGGTAGACCACGGCGAGCTGTTGACCGCGCCGCAGGGCCTGAGCCATGGCCTGTTGCAGCCGGTCGGCAAGTAGCAATCGATTCGGCAGATTGGTCAACGCATCGAAGTGGGCGATGTGCTCTAGCTGGCTTTGGTGTTCCTTGACGGCGGTGATATCAGAGAACAAAGCGACATAATTCTGTGTGACGCCATGGGGATCGCGCACGGCGCTGATAGTCAGCATTTCGGCATAGACCTCGCCATTTTTGCGCCGGTTCCAGATTTCGCCGTACCAGTGACCCTTGACTTCCAGACTGCGCCACAGATCGGCGTAAAACTCCGGCCCTTGCCGACCGGACCTCAGGATGCGCGGGTTCTGTCCAATGACGTCTTCACGCGAATAACCAGTAATGTCGCTAAAAGTAGCGTTGACGTCGATGATGTTGCCGGCGGCATCGGTGATGGTAATGCCTTCCCGTGCATGCGAGAAGACGTTGGCAGCGAGTTTGAGCTTGGCTTCAGCGTGCTTGCGCTCAGTGATGTCGGTTGATATGGCGCAGGTACCAAAGACCTCCCCGACCGAATCTCTGACTGGAAACTTGAGCGTCAGATAGGTGTGCAATGTCCCGTCTTTGTGGGAGACAACTTCCTCCACTTCTATCGTTGAATCGGCACGTACCGCCGCCTGATCATTTTCCCAAAGGGCCTGTGCGACATCTTTGGGGAAAATGTCGAAAACGCTCTTCCCGATCAGTTCGTTGAGTGGAGGGGCATCGAGCAGGCTGAATTGCCGGTTGGCGATGAGAACTACGCCTTGCAGGTCCTTGATCGAAATCAACGCGGGAGAATGGTCAAGCACGGACTGCAGCTTGATATGGCTTTCGCGCAATTCCTCGTCGCGCTTACGCAGGGTATCCAACAGTCTGTTGAAGCCACCAATCAGTTCGCCGATCTCGTCTTGACTTATAACTGGCAACGGTTGCAAGAGCCGGTCGCTGGCTGCTTGGGCTTGCAGGGACCGACTGGCCGTCAGCATGGGGGCGAACTGTTCCCGCAACATTCGCGTGATAAGCCACCAGGTAAGCGCTCCGCCCAGCAAGCTGAAAACCAGGATACTCAGCAGCGCGCGCTGCATCATGGCATCAATCGGCGCAAACGCTTCCTGAGCCGGCAGGGTGGCAACGACAAACCAGCCCGCAACAGGAATGCGTTTCGCCGCAGAAAGCTCCAAAACTCCGCGAGAGCTGACAGCTACACCATAACCTTCAAAGCCCTGCATGTACTGGTCGTGCATGGCGTTGAGGCCCGCCGCAGGCAGCGGCTGCATGACA
>CAIYDK010000595.1 GCA_903924955.1 uncultured beta proteobacterium
ACGTTGCCAAAAATCGCAGTGCCGTGCCAGCTGCATTTTCCGGTAAGGTCTCTTTGTCTGTGCATCAGAAGGCCGCTGACTACACCGTGGCTAAGGCCCGCATTGGCATGCTAGAACTAGCCTGGGGAGCGGCCGCCGTCGTGGGGTGGACGCTGCTGGGTGGTCTCTCGGTACTGAATCAGATGTTAGTTGACTTACTGGGCTTCGGATTGGCCCAGCAGGTAGCGTTGTTCGCCGCATTTGTTGCAGTCGGTGGCGTACTGGATTTGCCCTTCACGCTGTACCAGACTTTTGTGATCGAAGAGCGTTTTGGCTTCAACAAGACCCATCTCGCGCTGTGGCTTCAGGACTTTGCGAAATCAGTGCTGCTGTCCACTTTGATTGGCCTGCCCTTCATCAGCCTGGTCATCTGGATGATGGGAGCCACCGGAGCGTGGTGGTGGGTGTGGGTGTGGGGCGTTTGGATGGGCTTCAACCTGCTTGCTCTGCTGATTTACCCGACTTGGATCGCACCACTCTTCAACAAGTTTCAACCGCTGGAAGACCCTCAGATCAAGGAACGGGTGACCCAATTGATGGCACGCTGCGGTTTCACGTCCAAGGGTTTTTTTGTGATGGACGGCAGCAAACGCAGCGCCCATGCCAACGCCTATTTTACCGGCTTTGGAGCATCCAAGCGGGTGGTGTTTTACGACACGCTACTGGCCCAACTGAGTCCACCAGAAGTCGATGCCGTACTGGCACACGAGTTAGGCCACTTCAAACACCAGCACGTGATTAAGCGCATCCTCGGAATGTTTGCCATGAGCCTGGTCGGGTTTTTTGTTCTAGGCTGGGTCAGCCAACAGGCTTGGTTTTTCACTGGACTGGGCGTGACGCCCAATCTGGGTGCTGCCAATGACGCGCTCGCCCTGCTGTTATTCATGATGGTGCTGCCACTGTTGGGCACTTTTATCGGCCCAGTGTTTACCCAGATGTCGCGCAAGCACGAGTTCGAAGCCGATGCTTTTGCAGTAACGCAGACCAGCGGCAATGCATTGGCTGGTGCCCTGCTAAAGCTATTTGAGGACAACGCAGCGACCCTGACTCCGGATCCGGTTTATGTTGCGTTCTACTACTCGCACCCGCCTGCAACGGAACGCCTGGGGCGCATTCTGGATGCGAGCCACTGAGCGCCGGACGTTATGGCGACAACCCCCTCCCCTTTGGAAGCCGGTCTGGTCATAGCAGGGCATGGTCGCCATGTGTGGATCGAAACCCCGGATGGACGACGACTGATCTGTCATCCCCGTGGCAAGAAGAGCCAGACCGTGGTCGGCGACCATGTGCTGTGGCAAGCCAGCGAAGATGAGGGCACGATTGAAAAGGTGGAACCGCGCCGCAACCTGTTTTACCGACAGGACGAGATCCGAACCAAGTCATTTGCGGCCAACCTGGACCAGGTGTTAATCCTGATCGCGGCGGAACCCGAGTTCTCGGAAAGTCAACTCTCACGTGCGCTCATTGCCGCCGAAGCGGAACACATCCGCCCCGTCATCGCGCTCAACAAAAGCGATCTGGTAGCGCCATTTGAACGTGCTTGGCAACGCATGGGCGTGTACCGCAACATGGGATACACCGTGATGCCGATGGCACTGAAACCGCGAGGGGATGCAGTCCACGACACCGAGCACAATCTGGACACCGTACTCAAGAACAAAACGACCCTGGTGCTTGGGCCTTCCGGTTCAGGCAAGAGCACGATGATCAACCGTTTGATACCCGATGCACAAGTACTCACCAACGCGATCTCCACGGCACTTAACTCCGGCAAGCACACCACGACCAGCACCACACTTTACTGGGTGGATACGGCCAAGACTACAGCGGTGATTGACTCGCCCGGCTTTCAAGAATTCGGTTTGAACCACATTGAGCCGATGCATCTGGCTGGTCTGATGCCCGACATCAAGGCCCATGCTGCTGACTGCAAGTTCTACAACTGCAGCCACTTGCACGAACCGGGCTGCGGTGTGATTGGTGCATTGCAAAAGGCATCTGATGGATTTTTGCCTCCCGGCCCGCTAGAAATAAGCACGAGTCGCTATAAAATATATAGCAATTTGTTCGCTGAACTGTCTCAAAAACGGTATTAACCCAAGAGCCTGGCCAGCGACAGCAAGGCAAGAAAAACCATCCACATCACCACGGTTCGCCACACCAGTCCAACCACGGCACGCAAATGAACAGGTTGCGGCGTTTGCCCATTGCCCAGGCTCTCCAGTGCACCCAACTTGACATTGACCGCACCTGCCGTTGCAGCGAGCACCACTCCATCGTTATCACCAGGAAATTGCGCCTCGTGCTGGCGCCAGCTGTCTACTGCATCCTCAAAACTGCCGACAAAAGCAAATCCCAGGGCCGTAATACGCGCAGGCACCCAGTCCATTGCATACCAAGCGCTGCTGGCCGCCGCCCGCAAGGCAGGGCTAAGCGGGCTACTGGAGGGTCGGGGCGGGCGGTTGGCGTACTGTACAAAATACTCGCCAATCCGGTATAAAACAGCACCCGAAGGCCCAAGACCCATTGCGGCCAGTAGCGAATACCAGGCAAACACGCCAAATACATGGTGATGTGCACTCAACACGGAATGTTCAATAACATGCCGAACGATCTCACTGCGCGGCAAGGCACTGACATCCATACGCATCCATACGGCAAGCTTTTGACGCGCCAGGTCCTCGTCCCCCGCCACCAGTGCGTCACGGATCTCGGTAAAGTGATGACTGAATTGGCGAAAACCCAAGGTGGCATACAAAATGGCAATGCTCCACACTGCAGCGGCAATCCACCCAAGTGACCAAACCAGTAGCCAATGCACGCCAAAAACCAGTACAGCAGGCACAACAACGGTGACGGTCCAAGCCAGCCAGGCATGGTGGTGTTTACTGGTATCCAGATTGCGCACAACCCACCGCAACCAAACCCGTACGCTCAAATGAATCGGATTGCCCTGCTTCAGCGGCCGAGCCTGCTCCAATAGCAAGGCAAAAAGTATGGAGAGAAAGCTCATGTCCCAATCATAGCGACCCCGCCCCGCCGAACGGTCCCTGCAGGGATTCGACGAAAAACTCAACCAATCAGGAATCGGTAGAAGTTGCGCAGCATACCGGCAGTCGCGCCCCAAATAAAACGCTCATTTGTGGCATCGTGGTAGGGCATGGATAACCACTCGCGATGGGAGCCGGCCCACTCTACAGAATGGCGGCGGTGGTTGGCAGGGTTCATCAAAAAGTCCAACGGAACTTCAAAAGCATCAGCCACTTCATGGGGATTGATCCTCATGTTGTAGTTTGCGTGCACCAACGCAACCACCGGCGTAACAATGTACGCGCTACCCGTGGTGTAAATGGGCAGGCTACCCAGCACCTCGACAAAATGACGATCCAGTCCGATTTCTTCCTCCGCCTCTCGCAGTGCCGTTTCAGTAGCGTTGGTGTCTTCCGGGTCCGCCTTGCCGCCCGGAAAAGCAATTTGTCCGGAATGACTGGAAAGATGGGCAGTGCGCTCGGTCAGCAGTACCGTGACCCCGTAGTCGCGCATGACGAGGGGTACCAGCACCGAGGCATGAACTGGGGCGCGGTCCGAGAATTTCGGTTCACCTTTGAGCTCGGGGGTCCACATTGGCGGATGTTTAAAGCGTTGCGCCAGCGCCTGCGGCTGCAAGGCGTGTGGCTGCACTTTGGGCAAATGGTCATCAATGCCGACAACTGGGACACGACGCGGATCAAATAGCGGTGGGGTGTTGACTGAAGTCATAAAAAAACCGCCACGAGCTTTCGCCGGGCGGTTTCGCTGAAAACAATGTTCTGGATTAGGACGCTGTCTTCTTGGCAGGCAATTTTTCCTTGATACGTGCCGACTTTCCGCTGCGATCGCGCAGGTAGTACAACTTGGCACGGCGCACGTCACCGCGGCGCTTAACTTCAATGCCTGCGATCAGCGGGCTGTAGGTCTGGAACGTACGTTCCACGCCTTCACCACTGGAAATCTTGCGGACGATGAAGCCGCTATTGAGACCACGGTTGCGCTTGGCAATCACGACACCTTCATAGGCCTGAACGCGCTTACGGCTTCCTTCAACCACATTGACGCTGACGACAACGGTGTCGCCAGGTGCGAATTCGGGAATGGTCTTACCCAGGCGAGCAATTTCTTCTTGCTCAAGAATTTGAATCAGGTTCATGATTTCCTTATGCGATCTTGTATGCGCCAGCACCGACATGGTGCAAAACGGACTAGGCGCCGCCTCGGCCGTACAGAGGATCAGTTAGCCTGCCATTATAGCAAATTCAACATCCAAGCGCCAAAATAACCTCGTCCTGCTTCGTTAATCGACCAGCTGCGCGAGCTGAGTCCAATAAATCAGGGCGGTACTTGGCCGTCCATTGCAGGCGTTGGTCACGGCGCCAACGCTCAATCTGCCCATGGTGCCCCGATAACAGGACCTCCGGCACACGCTGCCCCGCCCACTCTTCAGGACGCGTGTAATGGGGACAATCTAGCAGGCCATCTAACGCCGGATTGAAACTATCCATCTGATGGCTGTCGGGGTCCGACAGCACACCAGGCTGCAACCGAGCGACTGCGTCGAGCAATGCCATGGCTGCCACTTCACCGCCCGAGAGCACAAAATCGCCCAGACTGATTTGCAAATTCACATGTCTGTCAATGAAGCGCTGATCGATGCCTTCGTAACGCCCGCACAGTAAAATGGCGCCATTGCTGCCAGCCCATCGTTGAACGTCGGCATGGTCCAGTCGTTTTCCAATTGGTGAGAACAGCACCACCGGCGCCGGGTCATTGCGCTGGGTGCGAATATGGGTGAGCGCCTGCTCCAATGGCTCGGCCATCATGACCATGCCCGGCCCACCGCCAAAGGGGCGATCGTCGACCCGACGGTAGTTACCGGTTGCAAAATCACGGGGATTGGAGAACTGCACATCGAGTTGCCCGGATTCAAAAGCTCGCCGTGTAATACCGACGGTCAGAAACGGAGCAAATAGCTCAGGAAACAGAGTGACAACGTCGAAGCGCATGCTCGCTCCCGGGTCAGTAATCCGCTTGCCAGTCCACGCAAATGCGCCGTGCCGGCAGGTCTACATCATCGATGTATGCGGCCACAAACGGAATCATGCGCTCACAGACCTTGCCTTCTAGCTCGTACTCCAGAACCAGCACCGTTTGCGGTCCGGTGGAGAGCAACTCCTTGACGGAACCCATGGGCTCATTCTGACGATTGACAACAGCCAGGCCAATCAGGTCGACCCAGTAGTATTCATCGGCAGCGGCGGCTGGGAAACTGGCGCGTGAAACGAAGATACGCGCACCCCGCAAGGCCTCAGCGGCCGAGCGATCATTCACGCCGTGGGCTGTGGCAACAACGGTATCGGAATGCGTTTTGGCTTCCTTGACAGCCAGACCGGCTACGCCAGTGAAAGTCGGTGCGCCCCGTTCGGTAGGCAACAGAAACCAACGCTTGGAAGAAAAAAGCGCCTCCGGATGGGCGCTGAATGTCAGGACCTTGAACCAGCCCTTAATGCCCCACGCGTCTGCAATTCGCCCGACCTCAATAGCATCCGCTGGCAATGCAGCAGGTTCGAGTCCAGTAAGCATAGGCGTGTTACGCCGCTGAGGAAGTTAAACACCCCCCAGCGGCAGCAGGAGTTAGGCGGCTTTTTTTGCCGCTTGCTGAATCAGACGTTCCACCGTCGGGGAAGCCTGGGCACCAACGCCCTTCCAGTACGTCAGACGGTCCTGGGCAATGCGGATGCTTTCTTCATTGGCTGTAGCGATTGGGTTGTAAAACCCGATGCGCTCAATGAAGCGGCCATCGCGGCGTGTGCGCTTGTCAGCAACAACAATATTGAAAAACGGGCGTGCTTTTGCACCGCCACGGGCGAGTCGAATGACGACCATGATTTATCCTTTGGGTGGCAGAAATTACTTTCGACCATTAAATTCAAAGTTGAGACACGCAACTGGCCACCCGGCCAGTGACACTCTGAATAGCCCTCCATTATAGCCTGATACCCATTCATGACAAACATTCGCCCCAGCACCGATGCCGACATCCCCTTCATTACCGCCATTTACTCGCACCACGTACTCCATGGTACCGGGACCTTTGAGACCAGCCCGCCCAGCGAGCTGGACATGACCGCCCGACGCGCTGACGTACTGTCCAAGGGTTTACCTTACCTTGTGGTTGAGGACGCAAGCGGTGTGCTTGGTTTTGCCTACTGCAACTGGTTTAAGCCGCGACCCGCCTACCGTTATTCTGCCGAAGACTCGATTTACCTTGCCCCCACTACACAGGGAAAAGGCTTGGGCCGCCTGCTTCTGATTGAATTGATGGCACAGGCTGAGCGTTGTGGTGTTCGGAAATTGATTGCAGTCATTGGGGACTCGGCCAACCAAGGCTCGGTCGGCGTACACAAAGCCTGCGGGTTCACCCATGTCGGACTGCTGGCCAACTGCGGCTGGAAGTTTGACCGCTGGCTGGATGTAGTTCTGATGGACCGAACGATAGGGTTGGGTAGCACGCAGGCTCCGGCACAATCAGAATGATGAAAAACAAAACTCTGGCCACCTGGATTACTTTTATCGGGGGGCCATTTGGACTTCACCGCTTCTATTTGTTCAGTACCGGCGACCGCTTGGGCTGGCTCATTTCCATACCAACCGCCGCCGGCATTTATGGTGTCTACCGCGCGCGCGCTTTTGGCCTGGATGATCCTTGGAGTTGGGTGCTGATTCCATTGCTCGGTTTCACCATAGCGGCCTGCGCCATCAATGCGTTGGTCTATGGACTCATGACAACCGAAAAATGGAACCTAAGATTCAACCCCAACGCCCCTGCCCAATCTGGAGACGGGCAAACAAATTGGTTCACAATCGGTGCACTTGCTGCTTCCCTGCTGGTGGGAACCACTGTTCTGATGGCCAGTTTGGCCTACAGTTTTCAGCACTACTTCGAATACCAAGTCGAAGAAGCCCGCCTGATTTCGCAACCGACACTCAAATAACCCCACGCTCCGCCAGGTGGAAACCTAAAAAATCTGCAGGCTGATCCAGTACGCAACCGCCGCGACAAACGCACTGGCCGGAATAGTAAAAATCCAGGCCCACACAATATTGCCTGCAACTCCCCAGCGCACGGCGCTAGCGCGTTGGGTTGAACCGACACCTACGATAGCGCCAGTAATGGTATGCGTAGTCGACACGGGAATACCCAATGCGGTGGCCAAGAATAGCGTGATGGCACCACCGGTTTCGGCACAAAATCCGCCAACAGGTTTTAGTTTGGTAATTTTTTGACCCATGGTCTTGACGATGCGCCAACCTCCAAACATGGTGCCCATGCCGATGGCGGTGTAGCAACAAACGATGACCCAGGTCGGTGGTGATGTCGAGCCCGTGGCCGAATAACCGGTCGCAATCAACAACATCCAGATGATGCCAATAGTCTTTTGAGCATCGTTTCCCCCATGGCCCAGGCTGTAGGCGCCCGCAGAGATGAGCTGCAGACGTCGAAACCACTTATCGACCTTGGAAGGCCGCGTTCTGCGAAAAATCCAGGCCACGGCAACCATCATGAGGGAGCCCAATACAAATCCCAAAACCGGGGACACAAAAATGAACACAACAGTCTTCAGAATCCCCGTCGATATCAGCGTTCCTGCACCCGATTTTGCAATCACCGCGCCCACGATTCCGCCAATCAGAGCGTGTGACGAACTGCTTGGAATACCGTAATACCAGGTAATCACGTTCCAGGTAATCGCGCCTAGCAGGGCGCCAAACACTACATGGGTATCCACCACACCCGGCTGCACAATGCCCTTGCCAACCGTGGCCGCCACGCTGAGCTGAAAAATCAGGATGGCGATGACATTGAAGAAAGCGGCAAAAAGAATGGCTTGTCCGGGCTTAAGCACCCCCGTGGACACCACGGTAGCGATCGAATTGGCCGCGTCATGAAACCCGTTCATGAAATCGAACAACAGCGCCAAGATCACCAGCAGAACTACCACCCAAAGGGTCGTTTGTACGGTTTCCATCGTCGTCGCACCAACTGGCTCAGGAATTCTCGAGGACGATGCCCTCAATCACATTGGCTACGTCCTCGCACTTGTCTGTGATGGTCTCCAACAACTCATAGATGGCCTTGAGCTTTATGACTTCGCGTACATCCGGTTCCTCGCGGAACAGCTTGCTCATAGCGGTGCGCATCACGCGGTCCGCATCGGATTCGAGTCGATCAATCTCCTCGCAGGTCTTGAGCGCAGCCTCGGCAGAGGATGGCTCTGCAATATTTCCCAGTAACCGGACGGCATCGCGCAGGCGTTCACAGCACTTAACACTCAGGTCCGTAAGACGGGAGATTTCTTCCGTCATGTGCCTCACGTCATACAAGGCCATGGTCTCTGCTGAATCCTGAATCAGATCCGCCACATCGTCCATGGTGTTGATTAGTGAGTGAATCTGCTCGCGGTCAATGGGTGTAATGAAGGTGATGTGAATCGCTTTGTTACATTCATGCGTGACCCGGTCAGCCGCACGCTCGGCATCGTCTACTTCCTGGTTGTATTTGGCGCGCAAGTCCAGATCGTTGTAATTGGCCACCAATCGGGAAAACGCATGAGCCGCTTCAACAATGCGGTCAGCATGCTGGTTGAACATCTCAAAAAAATTACCTTCCCGTGGCAGTAGTTTTCCAAATAGCATCACGATTTCCTTCAACCAATCAACAAACTTCTTGAGATTTTCAAGACGGCGAAGTTTAACCGCCCCGCTCCAAATCAACCCTATAGCCCGTCAGGCACTCCTGAAAATAAAATACACCGCACCCACCATACAAAGACCGGCCCAAACGTAATCCAACTTAAACGGCTCATTCATGTACACCATGGCAAACGGTACAAAAACGCTCAGCGTGATGACTTCCTGGACAATTTTCAACTGAGCCACGGTAAAACCCGCTTGCTGAAATCCGATCCGGTTTGCTGGGACCTGCAGCAGGTATTCAAAGAGCGCGATCCCCCAACTCGCCAAGGCCGCAAAGTACCATGGCGCGCTGGCCATGTTCTTGAGATGCCCATACCAGGCAAACGTCATGAAGACATTGCTGGCGACCAGCAGCATTACGGTCTGCAGCGAAAAAGGCAATTGCGAGAGAAAGCTCATGGTCCTGATTATCTGTTTCACGAAAAAAAGCCCCGCAACTTTCGATGCGGGGCCAGCATGGCGGGACGCGTCAGCTCAGTAGCATCAGGCCTTTATCGTTGCAGCTGATTCGGTGTAATCGCTGATCTTGTCAAAGTTCAGGTACTGGTAGACCTTGTCGCTGGCGGCTGTCAGCACACCCATGTCGGCCAGGTACTCTTCCTTGGTCGGAATGCGACCGAGCTTGGAGCAAATGGCGGCCATCTCGGCCGAACCCAGATACACAAAGCTGTTCTTGCCCAGGCGGTTGGGGAAGTTACGGGTAGAGGTGGAGAACACTGTCGCGCCCTCCTTCACCTGCGCCTGGTTACCCATGCACAGACTGCAACCGGGCATTTCCATGCGCGCACCGGCACTACCCAGAACGCCGTAATGGCCCTCGTCGCTCAATTGCTTGGCATCCATCTTCGTCGGCGGGGCAACCCACAACTTGACCGGAATGTCGCGCTTGTTTTCCAGCAGCTTGGAGGCTGCACGGAAGTGACCAATATTGGTCATGCAACTGCCGATGAACACTTCGTCAATCTTGGCGCCAGCCACTTCAGCCAGGGTCTTGACGTCATCGGGGTCATTGGGGCAAGCCAGGATGGGCTCGTGGATGTCGGCCAAGTCAATCTCGATCACGGCAGCGTAATCCGCATCCGCGTCGCCCTTAAGCAATTGGGGATTCTTTAGCCAGGCCTCCTGCGCTGCAATACGGCGAGCCAGCGTGCGCGCATCAGAATAGCCATTGGCAATCATCCACTTCATCATGGTGATGTTGCTGTTGATGTACTCGATGATCGGCTCTTTGTTCAGATGTACCGAACAACCCGCCGCAGAGCGCTCTGCGGACGCATCCGACAACTCAAACGCCTGCTCCACTTTCAATTCCGGCAAGCCTTCAATCTCCAGAATGCGGCCAGAGAAAATGTTCTTTTTCCCCTTTTTGTCCACGGTCAGCAAACCGGCCTTGATAGCGTATAGCGGAATGGCGTTCACCAAGTCACGCAGGGTGATGCCGTTTTGCATCTTGCCCTTGAAGCGCACCAGAACCGACTCAGGCATATCCAGCGGCATCACGCCCGTGGCCGCCGCAAACGCCACCAGGCCGGAGCCTGCGGGAAAGCTGATACCAATAGGGAAACGCGTGTGACTATCGCCGCCGGTGCCCACAGTGTCGGGCAACAACAAGCGGTTCAACCAGCTATGGATCACACCGTCACCTGGACGCAGGGAAATACCGCCACGGGTACTGATGAAGTCCGGCAGTTCATGGTGCATCTTCACATCCACGGGCTTAGGGTAAGCCGCGGTGTGGCAAAAGGACTGCATGACCAGGTCGGCGCTGAAACCCAGACAAGCCAGGTCTTTCAGTTCGTCACGGGTCATGGGGCCGGTAGTGTCTTGCGAACCAACCGACGTCATCTTGGGCTCGCAATAGGTACCGGGGCGCACGCCCTGGCCTTCTGGCAAACCACAGGCTCGGCCGACCATCTTTTGTGCCAGACTGAAACCCTTTTTTGTATCCACAGGATCTTGCGGCAGACGGAACAGCGTCGAGGGCTTGAGTCCCAAGGCTTCACGCGCCTTAGCGGTCAGACCACGGCCAACGATCAGCGGAATACGCCCACCGGCGCGCACTTCGTCAAACAGCACATCGCTCTTTACCTGAAACGAAGCGATCTCCTTGCCGTCCTTAAAAGCCTTGCCGTCGTAGGGACGCAGTTCAACCACATCGCCCATATTCATGGAATTCACATCCAGTTCGATAGGCAGAGCGCCGGCATCTTCCATGGTGTTGTAGAAAATGGGAGCAATCTTGGTACCGAGGCATACGCCGCCAAAACGCTTGTTCGGCACGAACGGAATGTCTTCACCGGTGAACCACAGCACGGAGTTTGTGGCGGACTTGCGGCTGGAGCCGGTACCGACCACGTCACCCACGTAGGCCACCAGGTTGCCACGGGCGCGCAGGTCCTCAATGAACTTGACCGGACCACGCTTGCCGTCGTCTTCCGGGGTAATGCCATCGCGCTTGTTCTTCAGCATGGCCAACGCGTGCAACGGGATGTCGGGGCGACTCCATGCGTCAGGTGCGGGAGAAAGGTCATCGGTATTGGTTTCGCCGGTCACCTTCAGGATGGTCACGGTGATGGACTTCGGCACCTCAGGGCGGCTTGTGAACCACTCGGCATCAGCCCAGCTCTGCAACACGGCTTTAGCGTACGCATTGCCTTTGTCGGCCTTCTCCTTGACGTCGTGAAACTGATCAAACATCAACAGTGTTTTCTTCAAACCTTCAGCGGCTTGCGATGCAACGACTGCATCGTCCAGCAGGTCGACCATCGGACTGATGTTGTAGCCACCCAGCATGGTGCCCAACAACTCGGTCGCACGCTCGCGGCTGATCAATGCACATTTTTCAGTGCCATGGGCAACGGCGGCCAGGTAACTGGCCTTGACTTTCGCCGCATCATCCACTCCGGCCGGTACGCGGTGGGTAATGAGGTCCACCAAGGTGGCGTCCTCTCCCTTTGGAGGCGACTTCAGGAGCTCAATCAACTCGCCCGTCTGCTTGGCAGACAACGGCAACGGTGGAATACCCAATGCAGCACGTTCGGCCACATGTTCACGGTAAGTCTTCAACATGGTTTTCACTCCTTCTTAAGCAACAAAAATATCTCTAGCCCCCGTCAAAAGGGCATACCCAGCTATCTATTTAATAGTGTTTGGCACCATTTCTTGTGCCACTTTACCCGGCAACAACGGAACCAGTGCATCCTTGGGCGCATCCAGCAAATGGGGTGCTGGCGTCTTCAACAGCGCTTGGGCGACCAGTGCCTGTTGTGGATTCATGCAGTCATCCGCAATGCGCTGACCCAATTTTTGATTCATCAGCATCGATTTGTTGGCCAGTTGTATCCACACGGCGCCCGACGACACCTCTTCCAGCCGAACTGCACCCGTGGTGGTAACCACCGGGTCCAACGAGTAGCGCTTGTGTCCTGCTTCCAAAACAAAACGCCCGGCCGTGTGGGCGTCGGCACGCACGGTCACCACAACCGCCAATTCGCATTGACTCGTACCCACTTGAACTCTTTCAGCAATTGCCAATTGCTCTGTCGACAAAACCGCTGGCGCCGGGGCTTCGTGCACAGGCACGTTGACTGGTGCCTTGCTCGTACTGCGCGCAGTTTTCGCGGCAGACTTGACCGCACTCTCTTTGACCAGCGCTTGGGCCGGCAGTGCAACAACCAGAGAGACAAGCAAGCCCGATACCAATCGATTCATCATGAATATTCTTCCCTTTTTAGAAATTCCGTGCTGGGAAAAAAACCCGCATCGATTCCGGCAATTCACATCCAGTCTGGTTCGCACGCTCCAGCACCTGCCAAAAATACCGAAAACTAGCCCGATCGTGCAACTTGCCGTTCACCGAAATGGGAGCCCACTCTTCACTTTTCGCCTGTTCCACGATACGGGCCGCCAACTCCAGTTCAGATCTGGACGGCATGAAAGCACGCAGGATCGGGCGAATTTGCCCGGGGTGAATGCTCCACATCCGGGTGTAGCCAAACGCGGTGGCCGCTGTCCTCGCAGCCCGTTCAATGCCGTCTTCGTCACGCAACTCGGTCACCACGCAATGCGACGGAACCTTGCCACTGGCATGACAGGCACTGGCGATGTCTAGCTTGGCGCGCACCACTAGCGGATGATGAAACTGATCGAGTGAGCGCGCGTCGCCGATATCACGCAAACCCATGGCGGTATGGGGAATCGCCCCGCCATGGGCAGAAACAAAATCCATCAATCCAAAACTCAGGGACTCCACTCGGGGATGCGCCGCAATATCAAACGCCCGGTGTACGGATGCGGGCGATTCAATCAACACATGCAAAGGCAATTGAATGTCGTTCGGTCCAGATCGCGCAGTAGCGTCAATGGCAGCCAGTGCCATTTCAACATCGGCAAGTGACTCCACTTTGGGAACCATGATGTAACTCAGGGCCTGAGCCGCACCGCCCACCACAATGTCGACATCGGATGCAAACGAAGGATGATCGACTGCGTGCAACCTGGCGCCCACGCGCCTCGACAGCCCTCTTGCTACCAAATCAGGAGTGGCTTGCGCAGCGTTGGCGAGGGCTACAACCCTTTTCGCCTGATCAACTTCGCCCCCAATGGGAGCTCCATCCTCACAGTCCAGCGTCACGTCAAAGACGCAAACACCGAACTCCTGCGTCATGTCTGCCTGCAGTTGCAGGCTCTTGACCATGCGCGCCTCGACTCCGCTGTAGTGATCACACACCGGCAACAAACCCGCAACGCCCTGGGCGCCAAGAAGAATGTTGCGCGGGTGTCCCACAATTTACAGCAGGTGGGCGACGCCGGCTTGCTCGTCTTGCAGCTCTTTCAGGGTCTTGTTGATGCATTCCTGACTAAACGCGTCCACAGGCAGGCCTTCAACCAGTTTGTATTCGCCACCTTCGCAGGTCACAGCAAAGCCAAACATAGTGTCCTTGGGGATGCCATACTGACCGTCAGATGGAATACCCATAGTGACCCACTTGCCATTGGTGCCGAGGGCCCAGTCACGCATATGGTCGATGGCGGCGTTGGCAGCCGACGCAGCAGACGACACACCGCGTGCCGCAATGATGGCAGCGCCGCGCTTGCCAACGGTGGGCAGGAAAGTGTTGGCATTCCAGTCCTGGTCGTTGATCATGTCCTTGACGCTTTGACCGTTGACAGTGGCAAAACGGTAGTCGGCGTACATGGTGGGCGAGTGACTGCCCCACACTGTCATTTTTTCGATATCAGCCACGGCCTTGCCGGTCTTGGCGGCCAATTGGCTCAACGCGCGGTTGTGATCCAGGCGCAACATGGCGGTGAAGTTTTTGCGAGGCAGGTCAGGCGCGCTCGTCATGGCGATGTAGGCATTGGTGTTGGCGGGGTTACCCACCACCAGCACGCGCACATCGCGACTGGCCACAGCATTCAGGGCCTTGCCTTGCGCGGTGAAAATTTCTGCATTAACCGCAAGCAGTTCAGCGCGCTCCATACCAGGTCCACGGGGACGCGAACCAATTAACAAAGCGTAGTCCACATCCTTAAATGCAGTCATTGGGTCGCTATGGGCTTCCATGCCGACCAACAAAGGGAATGCGCAGTCTTGCAATTCCATCATGACGCCTTGCAGCGCTTGCTGGGCTTTTTCAACTGGAACTTCCAGCAGACTCAGCACGATGGGCTGGTCCTTGCCCAGCATTTCGCCCGAGGCGATGCGAAACAGAATGGCGTATCCAATTTGACCGGCGGCTCCGGTGACTGCAACGCGAACGGGCTTCTTGCTCATGGTATTAACTCCAGGAAGTGTTGTAAAAACGGCGACTGTCCGGGGACCCAAACAAAAGGTTGAGTCCTTCAGAATGCGCCAGAGTTTACTCCTGAAATTGTGGCAAAGTCAATTTGTCTTATGTCTTATATAAGATATGATTCAGCATAAATTCGAGACTGACTCGAAGCTGACTTTTTGAGCTATTTTTCATGTCCGCAACGCCTTCCCCGCTGACCGAAAGCACTGCCGCGCCAGACCCGGATGTGAAAGCGTTGTCAACCGTGGCGCAGTCAACGCCCGCGTTCAGCCCGCTGTATCAGCAAATCAAGGTTCTGATCCTGCAAAGCCTGCAAGCCGGAGAGTGGAAACCCAGCACAGCCATCCCCAGCGAAATAGAACTCGCCGCCCGCTTCAAGGTCAGTCAGGGGACCGTGCGCAAGGCCATCGACGAACTTGCGTCTGAAAATTTGCTGGTGCGACGACAGGGTAAGGGCACATTTGTTGCCACCCACGCCGAACGCCAGATTCAATACCGGTTCCTCAAGTTGATACCGGACAACGGCGACCCGAACAGTGAAGGCCCCGCACAACGCCAGATCATTGACTGCAAGCGTACACGTGCGTCCGCCGAGGTTGCACGAGCGCTTGCCATTCGCCAGGGAGATGCCGTATTGCAAGTGCGTCGCGTGCTGTCGTTCGCGTCTACGCCCACCATTCTGGAAGACCTTTGGCTACCCGCCGCGCCGTTTAAAGGACTTACCGCCGAACGACTAAGGGACTACGACGGCCCTATGTATGCGTTGTTTGAGACCGAATTCGACGTGCGAATGGTACGGGCGGAAGAAAAAATTCGCGCTGTTTTGCCAGATGCCGAACAATGTGCCTTGCTGAAAATCAGCGCGCAATCCCCTTTACTGAGTGTTGAGCGCACCGCTTTCACCTACAACGATGTCCCCATGGAAATACGCCGCGGCTTGTACCTGACCAACAAGCATTACTATCGGAACGCTCTGAATTGAATAGTTTGTTGATGCAAGTCCAGCGTCAGCCTGTTGCAGTGCAATAGAATTTTGCCTGAGCAACAATAATTACATACGGTTACACCCAGAAAGCGCACCCATGTCTGAGCTTAATCAAGCACCCCGAGCCAAACGGCCCGAATTCCGCAACATCAATGCCTTCAATGACCTACCGGGTTACCGCTGGCCATTGGCATCCATCGTTTCGGGCATGCACCGCGCCAGCGGCCTCATCATGTTCCTACTAATGCCATTCATCATCTGGATGTTTGACACATCGGTCAGTTCTGAATTTTCGTTCGCACGATTCACATCCGTATTCAACAATGGCATTGGTTTTGTACCCGCCATCCTGATTAAATTGGTCGCCCTCGGACTGATCTGGTCCTACTTGCACCACTTCTTTGCCGGTATGCGCCATATCCGCATGGACTTGTTTCATACGGTTACCAAGGAGGCAGGTAAGAAAACTGCTCAGGTGACCGTAATTTTGAGCTTCGGCCTGACTGCCGTGCTGGGTGCCAAGCTGTTCGGCTTGTACTGATCAAGCTCCGCCCCGTTTCCCGACTCCGATTTATCAATCCAGGAACTCAACATGTCTGTTAACTACGGCTCCAAGCGCATCGTCGTTGGTGCGCACTATGGTCTGCGCGATTGGCTGGCGCAACGCGTCACCGGTCTACTGATGGCGCTTTTCACGGCCATCCTCCTCGCACAGGTTCTATTCACCAAGGGCCCCATGGGTTACGACAAGTGGTCCGGCATTTTTTCGTCCCAGTGGATGAAGACCCTGACCTTCTGCGTCATCATTGCCCTGCTCTATCACGCCTGGGTGGGTATGCGCGAAATTTTCATGGATTACATCAAGCCTGTTTATTTGCGCCTTGCGTTGCAGGTCTTCTCCATTGTCTGGCTCGTGGGCTGTGCGGGCTGGGGCATCCAGGTCCTCTGGCGCCTTTGATCACACTGAATTACTGAGACTGATTTCATGACCTACTCTGTTACAACAAGAAAATTTGACGTCGTTATCGTCGGTGCTGGTGGCTCTGGTATGCGCGCATCGCTGCAACTGGCCCGCGCCGGTCTGAATGTCGCCGTGCTGAGCAAAGTGTTCCCCACTCGCTCACACACGGTGGCAGCACAGGGAGGCATCGGCGCCTCGTTGGGCAACATGAACGATGACAACTGGCACTACCATTTCTACGACACCATCAAGGGTTCAGACTGGCTGGGCGACCAGGACGCCATCGAATTCATGTGCCGTGAAGCGCCCAAGGTCGTCTACGACCTGGAACACATGGGCATGCCCTTCGACCGCAATCCGGACGGCACTATTTACCAGCGCCCGTTTGGCGGCCATACCGCCAATTACGGTGAGAAAGCAGTGGAGCGCGCCTGCGCTGCAGCCGACCGTACCGGCCACGCCATGCTGCACACGCTGTACCAGAAGAATGTCGAAGCTAAAACCAGTTTCTTCGTCGAATGGATGGCACTGGACCTGATTCGCGACGCTGAAGGCGACGTAGTCGGTGTGACTGCACTGGAGATGGAAACTGGCGATCTGCATGTTTTGCACGCCAAAACCGTATTGCTGGCAACAGGCGGTGCAGGTCGCATTTTTGCGGCCTCAACCAATGCATTCATCAATACCGGTGACGGTTTGGGCATGGCGGCACGTGCCGGCATCCCGCTGGAAGACATGGAGTTCTGGCAGTTCCACCCGACCGGTGTAGCTGGCGCTGGCGTTTTGCTGACTGAAGGCTGCCGCGGCGAAGGCGCCATTTTGCTCAATAGCAATGGTGAACGGTTCATGGAGCGCTATGCCCCCACTTTGAAGGACCTGGCTCCGCGTGACTTTGTATCCCGCTCCATGGACCAGGAAATCAAGGAAGGCCGTGGCTGCGGACCCAACAAGGACTACGTGCTGCTCAAGCTCGACCACCTGGGCGCAGAAACCATTCACAAGAGACTGCCATCGGTCTACGAGATTGGCGTCAACTTCGCCAACGTGGATATCACCCGTGAGCCTATTCCCGTCGTTCCCACCATCCACTACCAGATGGGCGGCATTCCTACCAATGTAAACGGTCAGGTTGTGGTTCCAAAGGGCGATGTGCACAACGCCGTGGTTAACGGTCTGTACGCCGTGGGCGAATGCTCCTGCGTCAGCGTGCATGGCGCCAACCGCTTGGGCACCAACTCACTGCTCGACTTGCTGGTGTTCGGCCGCGCAGCAGGCAACCACATTGTTGATTTCGCCAGCAAAACAAAGGCGCACAAGCCACTGCCGGCCGATGCAACTGACCGCACAATGGCACGACTGGCTCGACTCGACAACTCAACCAACGGTGAATACGCACAAAACGTGGCCGACGACCTGCGCGCCAGCATGCAACTGCACGCGGGTGTGTTCCGCACCCAGAAGAGCATGGACGAAGGCGTGGTCAAGATCGCCGAGTTGCGCAACCGCGTGAATGCCATCACGTTGAAAGATAAATCCAAGGTCTTCAACACTGCACGCATTGAAGCGCTCGAAGTGGACAACCTGATAGAGGCTGCTCAGGCCACGATCGTCTCCGCGGCGGCTCGGCATGAGAGTCGTGGCGCCCATACCGTCGATGACTACAACGATACGCCAGAGCACCCGAACGGCCGTAACGATACCGACTGGCATAAGCACACGCTGTGGCACCGCGAGAGCAATTCGCTCAGCTACAAGCCGGTGCAAATGAAACCCTTGACGGTTGAATCCGTGCCCCTCAAAGTTAGGACGTTCTAATCATGACCAAACGCACTTTTTCTATCTACCGCTACGATCCGGACAAGGATGCCAAGCCTTACATGCAGACCATCGAGGTCGAACTGGATGGCAGCGAGAGGATGTTGCTTGACGCCTTGATGAAGCTCAAGGCGATAGACCCCACCATTTCCTTCCGCCGCTCGTGCCGGGAAGGCGTGTGTGGTTCAGACGCGATGAACATCAACGGCAAAAACGGTTTGGCCTGCCTGACCAATATGTTGACGCTGCCGGGAACCATTGTGTTGAAACCCCTGCCTGGTCTGCCCGTCATCCGCGACCTGATCGTGGACATGACACAGTTCTTCAAGCAGTACAACTCGATCAAGCCCTACTTGATCAACGGCACCGTGCCGCCCGAGAAAGAGCGCCTGCAGAGCCCCGAGGAGCGCGAAGAGCTCAACGGCCTCTACGAATGCATTTTGTGCGCAAGTTGCTCGACCAGTTGCCCGAGTTTCTGGTGGAACCCCGACAAATTTGTAGGCCCGGCCGGCTTGTTACAAGCCTACCGTTTTCTGGCCGACAGTCGCGACGAAGCCACGGCCGAACGTTTGGACAACCTTGAAGACCCCTACCGACTATTCCGTTGCCACACGATCATGAACTGCGTGGATGTGTGCCCGAAGGGACTGAACCCTACCAAGGCAATTGGCAAGATCAAGGAAATGATGGTGATGCGCGCTGTTTGATATGCATCAGCCGCCCGACGAATTGCTGGATGAACGAGGATTAAGCAAGTTAAAGTGGAGATGCCGCCGTGGTTTGCTTGAGAACGACCTCTTTATTGAACGTTTTTTCAAAAAGTTCAGTGAGACGTTGACCGTACGCCAGGCAACAGCGCTTGGCTTGTTAATGGACCTGAGCGACAACGACTTGTTGGACGTCCAGTTGGAACGAAAATCGTTGGCGCAGGTGTCAAGTCCGTTGGATCGAGAAGATGTGCACGAAGTTTTGAGTATGTTGAAAAAAATCTGTTGAAAGGTCAAAAATGAAACTAGCTGACAACAAAGCCACACTGTCATTCAGCAATGGCAGCCCCAGTGTCGAATTACCCGTCTATCAGGGTAACGTAGGGCCAGATGTCGTGGACATTCGCAAGCTGTATGCGCAAACCGGCATGTTTACCTACGACCCTGGCTTTCTGTCCACGGCCTCCTGCCAGTCAGCAATCACCTACATCGATGGTGACAAAGGTGAATTGTTGTACCGAGGCTACCCGATCGAGCAGCTGGCTACTAACTGTGACTTTATGGAAACCTGCCATCTTTTGCTGTACGGCAACCTGCCCGATGCAGCCGGCAAGGCAGAGTTCACCAAGAATGTGTCCCACCACACCATGGTCAACGAGCAGATGCAGTTTTTCCTGCGTGGCTTTCGCCGTGATGCGCACCCCATGGCCATCATGACGGGCTTGGTGGGAGCCTTGTCGGCGTTCTACCATGACAGCACTGACATTAACAATCCAGAGCACCGCGAAGTTTCAGCGATTCGCCTGATTGCAAAGATGCCCACCTTGGTTGCCATGGCGTACAAGTACAGTGCAGGCCAACCCTACATGTATCCCAAAAATAACCTGAGTTACGCAGGTAATTTCTTGCACATGATGTTCGCCACACCGTGTGAGGAATACGTGGTTAACCCCGTGATTGAACGCGCCTTGGACCGCATTTTTGTGCTGCACGCCGATCATGAGCAAAATGCATCTACATCCACCGTACGCTTGTGCGGCAGCTCTGGCACCAACCCATTCGCGGCCATTGCGGCCGGTGTCGCGTGCCTGTGGGGTCCAGCCCACGGCGGTGCAAATGAAGCTTGCCTTAACATGCTGGAAGACATCCAGAAAATGGGTGGCATTTCCAAGGTCGGCCAGTTCATGGAACAAGTCAAGGACAAAAACTCCGGCGTCAAGCTGATGGGTTTTGGTCACCGGGTTTACAAGAACTACGATCCGCGCGCCAAGCTCATGCAGGAGACTTGCAAGGAAGTTCTGGCCTCGCTCGGTCTGGAAAACGATCCACTGTTCAAGCTGGCGATGGCGTTGGAGAAAATCGCGCTGGAAGACGAATACTTTGTCTCACGCAAGCTCTACCCCAACGTTGACTTTTACTCTGGAATTGTCCAGCGCGCCATTGGCATTCCCGTCGGATTGTTCACCGCAGTCTTCGCACTCGCACGCACGGTGGGCTGGATTGCGCAACTGAATGAAATGATTGGCGACCCCGAATACAAGATCGGTCGCCCACGCCAGTTGTTCACCGGTTCCGTTCGCCGTGATGTGCTGCCTATTGGACAGCGATAAATATTTTGATTCAGTAAAAGGCCCGCTTCCAGCGGGCTTTTTTTTGGCCATCCAACAATTCTCCAGCGTATAAAATGGAAGGCTTGACTGAAAGACACCACATGGCACGCACCCTGTACGACAAGCTCTGGGACGAACACGTCGTCCACACCGAAGAAGATGGCACAGCCGTGCTCTACATTGATCGCCACCTGGTGCATGAAGTGACCAGCCCCCAGGCCTTTGAAGGTCTGCGCCAGGCGGGACGCAAGGTATGGCGCGTCAGTTCGATCGTGGCCACCGCCGACCACAACACGCCAACAACTAACTGGGATCGCGGCTACGATGGCATTACCGACCCCACCAGCAAGGAGCAGGTCACTACCCTGGACAGCAACATCGCCGAGTTCGGTTCGGCTGCCTACTTTCCGTTTCTGTCCAAACGGCAAGGCATCGTGCACGTTATCGGCCCGGAAAACGGCGCGACGTTGCCTGGCATGACGGTAGTCTGTGGCGACTCCCACACTTCCACACATGGTGCCTTTGGCGCATTGGCGCATGGCATTGGTACCAGCGAAGTCGAACACGTCATGGCAACGCAAACGTTGCTGGCAAAAAAGGCCAAGAGCCTGCTCGTCAAGGTCGAAGGCACGACGGCACGCGGCGTAACCGCCAAAGACATTGTTCTGGCCATCATCGGCAAGGTTGGTACGGCTGGTGGCACGGGCTACACCATTGAATTTGGTGGTTCCGCCATCCGCGCCCTGAGCATGGAAGGCCGCATGACAGTTTGCAATATGGCTATCGAGGCCGGCGCCCGCGCGGGCCTGGTGGCTGTAGACGAGAAAACAATTGAATACGTCCGTGGTCGCCCGCTTGCACCCGGACACAGCGCCGTCAGCGGCGATGCGGCGGCAGTCGAATGGGATCAGGCCGTGGCCTACTGGCGCACGCTGCATTCCGATGCCGATGCCCATTTCGACGCTACGGTGGAGCTCGATGCCAGCCAGATCGTGCCGCAGGTGACCTGGGGCACTTCACCCGAAATGGTCTTGGGCATTGACGGATTTGTACCTGACCCCGATAAGGAGAAAGACACTAATAAGCGCGGCGCCATTGAGCGCGCGCTGGTTTACATGGGCTTGGAGCCCGGCAAGGCTCTGGACGATCTGTTTGTCGACAAGGTGTTCATTGGCTCCTGCACCAACAGCCGCATCGAGGACATGCGTGAAGCCGCGGCCATCGTAAAAACGTTGGGGCGAAAAATTGCCAAAAACATCAAGCTTGCCCTGGTAGTGCCAGGCTCCGGCCTGGTCAAAGCACAGGCCGAAAAAGAAGGTCTGCACGAAATTTTCAGGGGCGCCGGCTTTGAATGGCGTGAGCCAGGCTGCTCCATGTGTCTTGCCATGAATGCCGACCGACTGGAACCTGGTGAGCGATGTGCCTCCACCAGTAACCGCAACTTCGAAGGGCGCCAGGGCGCCGGTGGGCGCACCCATTTGGTCAGCCCCGCGATGGCGGCGGCAGCGGCCATTCACGGCCACTTTGTCGATGTACGTAAATTCAGTTGAAAATCCGCGTTCAAAAGGAAAAATCATGAAAAACTTGATTACTTTGCTTGTCTTGTCTAGCGTATTCCTCCTCGGAGCCTGCAACACAGTCAAGGGAATGGGCCAGGATATTCAGAAAGCCGGCGAAAAAATCGAAGGCGCTGCCAAGAAATGAACAAGTTCACCATCCACCAGGGCGTGGTGGCACCCATGGACCGTGAAAACGTGGACACAGACGCCATCATCCCCAAGCAGTTTCTCAAATCGATCCGTCGCACTGGTTTCGGTCAAAACCTTTTCGACGAGTGGCGGTATCTGGATGCAGGCTTTCCCGGTCAGGACCCTGCTAGCCGCAAGCCCAACCCTGATTTTGTGCTGAACCAGCCGCGCTACCAGGGTGCATCCATCCTGTTGGCCCGCAAAAACTTTGGCTGCGGCTCGTCACGCGAACATGCTCCATGGGCTTTGGAGCAGTACGGATTTAGGGCATTGATCGCACCCAGTTACGCTGACATTTTCTTCAACAACAGCTTCAAAAATGGAATCCTGCCGATTGTGCTGACCGAAGCACAGGTCGACCAGTTGTTCAACGAATCACTGGCATTCCCAGGCTACGCATTGACTATTGACCTGGAACGCCAGATCGTCGTCAAACCTCAAGGTGAAGAAATTCCGTTTGACGTGCAGGCGTTCCGCAAATACTGCCTGCTCAACGGTTTTGATGACATCGGTTTGACCCTGCGCCATGCCGACAAGATCAAGGCTTTCGAGGCCCAACGACTTGCGCAAAAACCGTGGCTAGCCCACGCAATGACTATCTAGGACGCTATGAAAATCGCAGTATTGCCGGGTGACGGCATCGGAACGGAAATTGTGGCCGAGGCTGTCAAGGTCTTGAACGTCTTGGGCCTGCCCATGGAAATGGAAACTGCCCTCGTAGGCGGCGCCGCCTACGAAGCGCACGGGCATCCCCTGCCCGAGTCCACGCTCAAACTGGCCAAAGAAGCCGATGCAGTGCTGTTCGGCGCGGTCGGTGATTGGAAATATGACACGCTCGACCGCCCCCTGCGCCCCGAGCAAGCCATCCTGGGTTTGCGCAAGAACCTGGGCCTGTTCGCCAACTTCCGCCCCGCCATCTGTTACGACCAGTTAGTGGGAGCGTCGAGTCTCAAGCCGGAGTTGATCTCCGGTCTGGACATCCTGATCATCCGCGAGCTGACCGGCGACATTTACTTCGGCCAGCCGCGAGGCCGCCGTATTGCTACCGATGGACACTTCCCCGGCGCCGAAGAAGCCTTCGACACCATGCGCTACAGCCGCCCGGAGATCGAGCGTATTGCCCATGTGGCTTTTCAGGCTGCACGCAAGCGCAGCAAGCGCTTGACTAGCGTGGACAAGGCCAATGTGCTGGAAACCTTCCAGTTCTGGAAAGACGTGGTTTCCGAAGTTGGTCTGCAGTATCCCGACGTGGAACTGGACCATATGTATGTGGACAATGCCGCCATGCAACTGGTCAAGGCACCCAAGCGCTTTGACGTCGTAGTGACCGGAAATATGTTTGGCGACATCCTGTCCGACGAGGCTTCCATGCTCACCGGATCCATCGGCATGCTGCCCTCAGCCAGCCTGAACAGCAAAAACCAGGGCTTGTATGAACCCAGCCATGGCAGCGCACCCGATATTGCAGGCAAGGGCATCGCCAACCCGCTGGCTACGATACTGAGCGCCGCCATGATGCTGCGTTTCAGCCTGAACCAGGAAGCCTCTGCCTTGCGCATAGAAGCAGCCGTGCAAAAGGTGCTGGCACAGGGACTGCGGACCGCCGACATCTACAGTGAAGGCACCACCCGTGTCAGCACGCGCGAGATGGGTGACGCCGTCGTCAAGGCCCTGTAAGCGTCTCGCTTACAATCAGGCCATGCAAATCAATCGCCCCGTCTGCCTGATACTGCCCTTCTGCGGCAGTATTGGCGCGTGGGCCGGTGCGTCGTCGGCTTTGCCTTCGACCACCACGACGACAACCATTAAAGGCTAACTGAGCCCGGTTCGTCGCGCCCCTCCCGGCCAGACGAGCCGGGCAGATCAAATTCTCGTTTGTTGAATTTTTCTGAAAGGGCAATGTCATGAAGGTAGGTAATCTCGTAGGCCTCGTCGGTTGGCGCGGCATGGTGGGTTCGGTTTTGATGGACCGTATGCAAACCGAAGGCGACTTCGCGTTGATTGAACCCCTGTTCTTCTCCACCTCCAACGCCGGCGGCAAAGCCCCGGCCCAGGCCAAGAACGAAACCACGTTGCAAGACGCGTTCAACATTGATGCCCTGAAGCGCTGCGATGTCATCATCAGCGCCCAAGGTGGCGACTACACCACCGAAGTATTTCCCAAGCTGCGCGCAGCTGGCTGGAACGGTCACTGGATCGACGCAGCCTCCACACTGCGCATGGACAAGGACGCGGTCATCATTCTGGATCCGGTCAACATGCCGGTCATCCAAAATGCCTTGTCTCATGGGGGCAAGAACTGGATCGGCGGCAACTGCACGGTGAGTTGTATGCTGATGGGCGTGGGCGCTCTGTACAAGGCTGGACTGGTGGAGTGGATGAGCACCCAGACCTACCAGGCTGCCTCCGGCGGCGGCGCCCAGCACATGCGCGAACTGCTGACCCAGTACGGCACACTGAATGCTGAAGTCAAGACCCTACTGGATGACCCCAAGAGCGCCATCCTGGAGATCGACCGCAAGGTCATTGCAAAGCAGCGAGCACTAACTTCCACAGAGACTGCCAATTTTGGTGTGCCACTGGGCGGCTCCCTGATTCCCTGGATCGACAAGGATCTGGGCAATGGCCAGTCCAAGGAAGAATGGAAAGGCATGGCCGAGACTAACAAGATCATGGGCATGGGCGAAGGCTTCAGTGCCCCCGCGATTCCCGTGGACGGTTTCTGCGTCCGTGTGGGCGCCATGCGCTGCCACAGCCAGGCACTCACCTTCAAGCTAAACAAGGATGTCCCGGTTGCTGACCTGGAAGCCATGATCGCCGCCGACAACCAATGGGTCAAGGTCGTTCCCAACACCCGCGAAGCCACCATCCATGACCTGACACCGGTGGCAGTGACCGGAACGATGACCATACCCGTGGGCCGCGTGCGTAAACTTGCGATGGGCCCGCAGTACGTTGGCGCCTTCACGATTGGTGACCAGTTGCTGTGGGGAGCCGCAGAGCCATTACGCCGAATGCTACGGATTTTGTTGCAAGCATAATTGACAGTAACTCGGAAGCGTCGGCTGCAATAGCGCTTCCGAGCCGTTGTCGAATGACAACAAATATATGACCATAAGCCGGGTTGCAACCGAAGCTTACAAAGTTAACCGCTTTCTTAGCTTGTCAGCCTAAGACATTGATGTTATGGTACTTTTTACGTTTTGAGTGTCGGGCTTTCCACCCACAAAAAGCATAGTAATTGCCGCTCGCGTGAGCAGCACCGGAGGCATATAAATTGATTGCTAAGTCACATCGTTGGCAGAGGACCGCTGTAGCTGCTGCAGCCATTGCGCTACTTGGCCTATCCACAAATGGGGCTTGGGCTTTGTCTCTGGGCCGTATCACCGTGCAATCCGCCTTGGGCGAACCGCTGCGCGCTGAAATCGACGTTCCTGAAATCAATGCCGAAGAAGCCGCATCTCTGAAGACCGGCGTCGCGTCCGCCGAGGCGTTTGCTGCAGCAGGTCTGGAATACAACCCAGCGATGTCCAGTTTGCAGGCAACTCTGCAGCGCCGCGCCGATGGGCGTGCCTACATCCGTCTGAGCAGTGACCGCGCCATCAATGATCCATTCGTTGACATGATAGTGGAGGCGAGCTGGTCTTCGGGTCGCATCTTGCGCGACTACACCATGCTGTTTGATCCACCGGTTCTGCGTAAATCGGCGCCAAGCGCGCCGACCCTGGCACAAGTCCCTGTTGCGCCAGCGCAAGTTCCTGCCACGCCTGCAGTCGTCAAAGCCCCTGCTGCTGAGTCGCCACGCGCGGTCGAAGCACCTCGCGCTACTCAGCCGCCCAAACCAGCCGTTCTCGGCACGACACCTGCACCGAACAAAGTACCGTCTGTCGGACAACCCGTTGATTCCAACCGTGTGATCGTCAAGACCGGTGATACCGCAAGCAAGATCGCGGCCAACACCAAGGCTTCGGGCGTATCGCTGGATCAAATGTTGGTCGCGCTGATGCGCGCCAATCCTGATGCATTTGTCCACAACAACATTAATCGCATTCGCGCCGGCGCTGTGATGGATGTACCCACGGCGGAGCAGGCGCAGGCCCTGTCTGCGGCTGAAGCAACGCAAACAGTGATCGCGCAAAGCAAGGATTTCAACGAATTCCGGCGCAATCTGGCTGCCAACGCACCCGTTGCATCGGTGGGCGCTGCCAGTCGCAAAGTAGCAGGTTCAATTGACACTAAGGTTGAAGACAAAAAGTCCGCCTCGGTTACGCCTGATAAGCTGACGCTTTCCAAAGGAACGGTCCAGTCCAAATCGGGAGATGCCAAGATCGCCAAGGACCGGGCCGACAAAGATGCCGCCACACGGGCAGCAGAACTTACCAAAAACATCAGTGATCTGACAAAGCTTGGGGGGTCTACGGGCGCCACTCCACCGCCAGCGCCCGCTGCGGTGGCATCCCAACCGAAATCGCTTCCTGCGTCGCTACCAGCGGTACCCGTAGCAGCGGTGCCTGCTGTTGCGGTCTCGACTCCGGCTTCTAAACCTGCGGCGCCCCAACCCGCAGCACCGGCATCGGCATCGTCTGCTCCGGCGACACCAGCATCTGCGGTAGCTTCAGCCCCTGTTAAGCCCAAAGTTGCGGCAGTACCGGTGCCCGAGCCAGTAGAGCCTGGAATTATTGATGAATTGATTGAGAACCCGATGCTGCCAGCTGGCGCCGGAGGCTTAATTGCGCTGCTGGCAGGATTGGCCTTCTGGCGCAATCGCCAACGCAAAAAGAGCCAGTCCCACATGGACAGTTCTTTCCTCGAAAGCCGACTGCAACCCGATTCCTTTTTCGGTGCCAGCGGTGGTCAACGGGTCGACACCAATAATGAAAGTTCAGCCACTGGATCTTCCATGGTCTATTCCGCAAGCCAGCTTGATGCGGCAGACGACGTAGACCCGGTTGCGGAAGCAGATGTCTACCTCGCCTACGGACGTGACCTGCAGGCTGAAGAAATTTTGCGTGAGGCCGTTCAAACGAATCCGGGACGCTTGGCGATTCACACCAAGTTGCTGGAAATCTTCGCAAAACGACGCGATGCCAAGAATTTTGAAACCACAGCAACACAAGCCTATCAGTTGACTGGGAGCGACAGCCCTGACTGGACCCGGATTTGTGAAATGGGCATGGGTTTTGACCCCAACAACCCTCTTTACCAGGCCGGAGGCACACCAGCAAGCACCGCAACCCAACCGGTTGTAGCGGGCCCCGCATCTGGCTTTGGCAGCACCATAGCGCAATCGGCTAGTGCGGAATTGGGTGAATCCATCTCTGGCGTTGATTTGGACCTCGATCTGGACTTCTCACTCGATGAAGACCCCCCCAGCGCGATCAGCGATGTAACCACTACATCCGTTAGTGAGCCGGCGGCGGAGCAAACGGTCGCCTTACCGCCAGTCGATCTCAGCGCTCCATTGGACATGGACTTTGACCTGTCCGACCCGGGGTCGGAGCCAGAGCCAGAACCAGAGCCACAACCAGACGTTGCCCTCTCCATGGATGGTCTGAACTTGGATGACGACGATCTGCACGCATTACCTGACTTCAACGCAACGGCACCCATGCCTGTTACCGCAGCAGAGCCACCCGCTTCTGCACACGACGCGGGTATGCTTGAATTTGACATGGGTTCGTTGTCACTGGATTTAGAACCTGTTGCTGAAAAACCAACCGAAGCGCCCGACAGCGTCAGCGAAGACCCATTGGAAACCAAACTTGCACTCGCCGAAGAATTCGTCTCCATTGGTGACGAAGACGGTGCCCGCGCACTGATTGAAGAAGTGGTGGCCGAATCTTCGGGTGAAATGCGTGCCAAGGCACAACGCGCGCTGGCCAACTTGAGCTGAACGCCCTTCGGTGCTTATGGCGTTGATGCAGGCGTGACCGTGACGTGAGGATTGCACTGGGTCTGAGCTATAACGGGCAAGCCTACCAGGGCTGGCAAAGCCAGACTTCGGGCCTGACCGTTCAGGACAACCTCGAAAAGGCGCTGACCCAGTTCACCGCGCAGCGCGTTTCCACCCTGTGCGCTGGTCGAACCGATGCCGGCGTACACGCACTCATGCAAGTGGTCCACTTCGACACCGACCGCGAACGCGACACGCACTCCTGGATTCGCGGTACTAACGCCTGTCTGCCACGGGACATCGCGGTCCAGTGGGCCATCAACACACCCGACGCCTTTCACTGCCGTGCCTGCGCCACATCACGGCGCTACGCGTATGTGCTGCTGGAGTCTGCGGTGCGACCCAGCATCGACGCCGGGCGGGTCGGCTGGTCGTTTCGACCGCTCGATGAAGCGGCCATGCGGCAAGCCGCCAATTACCTCCTGGGCGAGCACGACTTCACCTCGTTCCGCGCCTCACAATGCCAGGCACTGAGCCCCGTCAAGACCGTGATCGCAATTGACTTCCACAAGCGCGGCGCCTACTGGCGCATTGAATTCGAGGCTAACGCGTTCCTGCACCACATGATCCGCAACATCATGGGCTGCCTGATTCAAATCGGCCAGGGCAAGAAACCGCCAGAATGGATGCTCGAAGTGCTTGCCGCGCGCGACCGCAAGGCCGCCGCCCCTACATTCTCACCCGACGGTCTGTATTTTCTGGGACCGCGCTACGACGCACGCTGGGGCATGCCAGAGCGCACGCCTGCGTATGATGCCCTTCCATGACCGCTACCAGAACCCGAATCAAGATCTGCGGACTGACCCGCGAGCAAGACGTTGACGCCGCCGTCGCGGCCGGAGCGGATGCTATCGGCTTCGTGTTGTACGCCAAAAGTCCAAGGGCAGTCAGCGCCCAACGCGCGGCCGAACTGGCCAGGCGCCTGCCCCCATTCATCACACCTGTGCTGCTGTTCGTCAACGCGCCCGCTACAGAAATCATAGCTGCCTGCGCAATGATTGCGGGGGCTACCATCCAATTTCATGGTGACGAGTCGCCACAGGAGTGCGCTGCGGCGACCCTGAACAGCAGACGAGCCTGGCTGCGCGCGGCCCGTATTCCCCTGGGCGACGGCGCGCGGGACTTTGACCTCGTAAAATATGCCCAAGATTACTCAAACGCCCAAGCCATCCTGCTCGACGCCCATGTCGACGGATTTGGCGGCGGCGGGAAAACATTCAATTGGTCACTGCTTCCTCCAAGCGTCAACGCTCACCTCGTCTTGAGTGGTGGACTCACACCTGCAAACGTGGGCGACGGAATCGCACAGGTACGGCCACGCTGTAGATCGCTGGCCGTCGATGTGAGCTCCGGCGTAGAAGCCGTCAACGCTCAGGGACAGCCCCTCAAAGGCATCAAGGATCCCGAGAAAATTTTCCAGTTCGTTGCCGCCGTGCGCGCAGCGGATAGACCCTACTGATACCTTGCGGGACAGACCGCGTCATCTTATGTACAACTACCAACAACCGGACCCGACCGGCCACTTCGGAAAATACGGCGGCAGCTTTGTCTCCGAGACATTGACCCACGCTATCAACGAGCTGAAAGACGCCTACGCCAAGTACCAGCATGACCCGGCCTTCATCGCTGAATTCAAGTCCGAACTGGCCCACTTTGTCGGCCGCCCTTCCCCGGTCTACCACGCCGCCCGCATGAGCCGGGAAATGGGTGGCGCGCAAATCTTTTTGAAGCGCGAAGACCTCAACCACACCGGTGCCCACAAGATCAACAACACCATCGGCCAGGCCATGCTCGCCAAGCGCATGGGCAAGCCCCGCGTGATTGCCGAAACCGGCGCCGGTCAGCACGGCGTCGCCACCGCCACCATCTGCGCCCGCTATGGGCTGGAATGCGTGGTCTACATGGGCAGCGAAGACGTCAAGCGCCAAAGCCCCAACGTCTACCGCATGAAACTGCTGGGTG
>CAIYDK010000596.1 GCA_903924955.1 uncultured beta proteobacterium
GGCGGGTAGATGTAGGTGTTGCGCACCATGAACTCTTTCAGAATGTCGTTCTGAATGGTTCCCGAGAGCTGTTCCTGCGACACGCCCTGCTCTTCTGCCGCCACCACATAGCCGGCCAGTACCGGCAGCACCGCGCCATTCATGGTCATGGACACCGAGACCTTGTCCAGCGGGATCTGGTCGAACAGAATCTTCATGTCCTCTACCGAGTCGATGGCCACACCGGCCTTGCCCACGTCGCCCGTCACACGCGGGTGGTCCGAGTCGTAGCCGCGGTGCGTAGCCAGGTCGAACGCGACCGACACGCCCTGCCCGCCGGCGGCCAGCGCCTTGCGGTAGAAGGCATTGGACTCTTCAGCGGTGGAAAACCCAGCGTACTGGCGAATCGTCCACGGTCGCACTGCGTACATCGTGGCCTGGGGTCCGCGCAAATAGGGCTCAAAACCCGGCAGCGTATTGGTGTGAGCCAGGTTGGCCGTGTCCGCAGCGGTGTACAGCGGCTTGACGGCAATGCCGTCTGGCGTGATCCAATTCAGCGCATCCACATTGCCGCCGGGCGCAGACTTGGCTGCGGCCTTAGCCCAGGCTTCCAGATTGCTTGCTTTGAATTCAGGGGTTTTTTCAGTCATGGCGTAGTCCGGTTGGGCATCATGTTGATCGCTTTTTGTCAAACGGTCGAGTGTTAGATGGTCTTTTAGTTTACATTATTCATAATTATTGATTCAAAATATTCGATTGGGCTTACAAGCCGATAATTTTCCCCGATGAATCCCCAGCCTGCACCAACAACTGACCCGCGCGGTGGAAAGTCCCTGTCCCCCAAGGCCCTTTATGTGGAAGTGGCGGAGTTGCTGCGCCAACGCATCTTCAGGCGTGAGTTGGAGCCAGGTAGCTGGATTGACGAACTACGCATAGCCGAGGAATACGGCATCAGCCGCACGCCACTGCGGGAAGCCCTCAAGGTGCTGGCTGCCGAGGGCTTGGTCACCATGAAGGTGCGTCGGGGTGCTTACGTGACCGAAGTCTCGGCCACCGACCTGGCCGATGTCTACCACCTGCTGAGCCTGCTGGAGAGCGATGCTGCCGGCGTTGTTGCCACCAAGGCAACGAACGCGGAGCTGGCCGAACTGCAGGCCTTGCATGCCGACCTGGAGGCCGCTGCGCTACCCGGCGCCGTCAACACCGATGCATTTTTTGCGGTGAACGAGCGCTTTCATATGCGCCTGCTGGAAATTTCCAACAACCGATGGCGCGACCAGATGGTGGCTGACCTGCGCAAGGTCATGAAGCTCAACCGCCACAACTCCCTGCTCAAGACCGGGCGTATTGCCGAATCACTTGCCGAGCACCGCGCGGTCATGAGCGCTCTCTCGGCGCGCGATGCTGAGGCGACTGTGTCGCGCATGCGGGAGCACTTTGCGAACGGGCTGGAAGCTGCGGCTTAGGGCCCCCGTCGAATATGCGTAGGTAGCTATTAATTAGATAGCAACTACCGGGACAACGATGTGCGCCATCGCCGCCACTTCGGCCGGATGCAGGCCCTTCAGACGATGGTCACTCCACACCTGACGCCAGCGGCGCGCGCCGGGCAGGCCGTGTCGAAGGCCCAACATGTGGCGTGCAATAGTGCTCCAGGGTGTGCCATGCAGCGCAGCCTCGCGCACCATGTAGTCCACCATTTGCTGCTCCACCGACTCACGGGTTTGGTCGGATGCTGGTTCGCCGTAAAAGGCTGCGTCCCAGTCGCGCATCAGCCAGGGATTGTGGTAGGCCTCTCGCCCCACCATGACACCATCAACCGCCTGAAGTTGCCCGGCGATCTGCGCATTGCTACCAATGCCGCCATTGATGGCGATGGTCAGCAGGGGAAAGTCACGCTTGAGTTGGTGTACCCATTCATAGCGCAGCGGCGGCACCTCGCGGTTCTCTTTCGGACTCAGCCCTTTGAGCCAGGCGTTGCGGGCATGGACGATGAACACCTTACAACCCGCCTCGCTAACTGTGCCCACAAAGTCACGAACAAAGGGGTAACTTTCTGACTTGTCGATGCCAATGCGGTGTTTTACGGTAACTGGCAGGTCCACCACATCGACCATGGCTTTGACGCAGTCAGCTACCAACTGGGGCTCGGCCATCAGGCAGGCACCAAATGCGCCGCGTTGCACGCGCTCACTGGGGCAGCCGCAGTTGAGGTTGATTTCGTCGTAACCCCAGTCCTGACCGAGCTTGGCGCAGTGCGCCAGGTCGGCCGCATCACTGCCGCCGAGTTGCA
>CAIYDK010000597.1 GCA_903924955.1 uncultured beta proteobacterium
CATGGGCCCCAGCGCTGGTGGTGCGGTGTACAGCCCGGCCATGACCGACTTCATTTTCATGGTCAAAGACAGCAGCTACATGTTTGTGACCGGCCCTGAAGTGGTCAAGACTGTGACGCACGAGGAAGTGACCGCCGAAGAACTCGGCGGCGCCGTGACCCACACCACCAAGAGCGGCGTGGCCGATCTCGCGTTTGAGAACGATGTGGAAGCGCTCTTGATGCTGCGCCGCCTGTACAACTACCTGCCTCTGAGCAACCGAGAAAAGGCCCCGGTGCGCAAGAGTGGTGACCCGGCAGACCGCCTGGAAAGGAGCCTGGATACCCTGGTTCCGGATAACGCCAACAAGGCCTACGACATGAAGGAGCTGATTGTCAAGACCGTGGACGACGGCGACTTCTTCGAACTTCAGCCCGAATACGCCAAGAACATCCTGATTGGTTTTGCCCGTATGGATGGTCAGACCATCGGCATCGTGGCGAACCAGCCGCTGGTGCTGGCGGGTTGTCTAGACATCAAGAGCAGTATCAAGGCGGCGCGTTTTGTCCGTTTCTGCGATGCCTTCAATATTCCCGTTATTACCTTTGTCGATGTGCCAGGTTTCATGCCCGGCACGTCGCAGGAGTACGGCGGAATCATCAAGCACGGCGCCAAATTGCTGTACGCGTATGCTGAGTGCACGGTGCCAAAAATCACCGTCATCACGCGCAAGGCCTACGGTGGCGCTTATGACGTGATGGCATCCAAACACCTGCGCGGCGACGTCAATCTGGCCTGGCCCAATGCGGAGATTGCCGTGATGGGTGCCAAGGGTGCGGTGGAGATCATCTTCCGCGAAGACAAGGGCGACCCCGAGAAGCTGGCCGCCAAGGAAGCCGAATACAAGGCCCGCTTTGCCAATCCCTTCGTGGCCGGAGCCCGAGGCTTCATCGACGACGTGATCCTGCCGCACGAGACGCGCAGGCGCATCTGCCGTTCGCTGGTCATGCTCAAGGACAAGAAGCTGGAAAACCCGTGGCGCAAGCACGGGAATATCCCTCTCTGATCGCAGCCAAGAACAAGAAAAGGATCACCGATATGTTTACCAAAATTCTGATTGCCAACCGCGGCGAAATTGCCTGCCGCGTCATTGCCACCGCCCGCAAGATGGGCATCAAAACCGTGGCGGTTTATTCCGAAGCGGACAAGGATGCACGCCACGTGATGATGGCCGATGAGGCCGTGCACATTGGCCCGGCTCCCAGCCGTGAGAGCTACTTAATGGGCGACAAGATCATTGCCGCTTGCAAGCAAACCGGTGCCCAGGCGCTGCATCCCGGCTATGGCTTCCTGAGCGAGAACGCTGAATTCGCCAAGCGGGTTGAGGAAGAAGGCATCGTCTTCATCGGCCCCAAGCACTATTCGATGGCGGCCATGGGCGACAAGATTGAGTCCAAAAAGCTCGCTGGCGCGGCGGGAGTCAACTGCATCCCCGGCGTCAACAGCGCGATTGAGTCGGCTGAAAAGGCCGTTGAGATTGCCAAGGGCATTGGCTACCCGGTCATGATCAAGGCCAGCGCTGGCGGCGGTGGCAAGGGCCTGCGCGTGGCCTACAACGACAAGGAAGCCTTTGAAGGCTTCACCAGTTGCACCAACGAGGCGCGCAACAGCTTTGGCGACGACCGCGTGTTTGTGGAGAAATTTGTCGAAGAACCCCGCCACATTGAAATCCAGCTCATCGGCGACAGCTTTGGCAATGTGGTCTACCTGAACGAGCGCGAGTGCTCGATTCAGCGCCGCCACCAAAAAGTAATTGAAGAGGCGCCCAGCCCCTTCATCTCCGACGCGACACGCAAAGCCATGGGCGAGCAGGCGGTGCAGTTGGCCAAGGCCGTCAAGTACCAAAGCGCCGGTACGGTGGAGTTTGTGGTCGGCAAGGACCAAAGCTTTTACTTCCTGGAAATGAACACCCGCCTGCAGGTGGAGCACCCGGTCACGGAATGCATTACCGGGCTGGACCTGGTTGAGTTGATGATTCGTGTGGCTGCTGGGGAAAAGCTGCCGCTGACCCAAGCTGAGGTGAAGCGCAACGGGTGGGCCATGGAGTGCCGCATCAACGCCGAAGATCCATTCCGGAGCTTCCTGCCCTCGACCGGACGTCTGGTGCGCTTTGCGCCGCCCGAGCAGACCATGTTTCAATCCAATACGCAGGACTGGTTCGGCGTGCGGGTGGACACCGGTGTGCAGGATGGTGGCGAAATCCCGATGTTTTACGACTCGATGATTGCCAAATTGATTGTGCACGGTGTCGACCGCAACGATGCGATCGCCAAGATGCGCGAGGCGCTCAATGCCTTTGTGATTCGCGGCATCAGTAGCAATATTCCATTTCAGGCCGCGCTACTCGCACATCCCCGCTTTGTGTCGGGGGATTTCAATACCGGCTTCATTGCCGAGCAGTACAGCAAAGGCTTCTCGGCCGAAGATGTGCCGCATGAGGATCCGCAGTTTCTTTTGGCGTTGGCTGCATTTGTTCGGCGCAAGTCGCGCGAGCGGGCGGCAGGCATCAGTGGACAGTTGCCGGGCTATGGCGTGCAGGCCGGACAGGACTATGTGGTTGTGGCCCTGTCGCAGGACGGTAACAATGCCTACACCCCTGTGCGTGTGGAAGAGTTTGTCGGCGAGACCGGTTCGGCCCGTGTGCGCATTGGCGCCAGCAGCTACGAAATTCGCAGCAACTCGCGCATCAATGACATTGCCATTGTCGGCACAGTCAACGGTCAGGCGTTTGTCGCTCAGGTCGAGCGCGGCACACCCAAGAACCCGCTTGCGCTGCGCCTGCAGCACAACGGTACGCGCATTGATGCACTCGTGGTGTCGCCCCGCATGGCCGAGTTGCATGCGCTCATGCTGCATAAGTTGCCGCCGGACATGAGTCGCTATGTGCTGTCTCCCATGCCGGGTCTGTTGGTGGATGTTGCCGTGGTACCTGGTCAAAAGGTGCAGGCTGGAGAGCGTGTGGCAGTCATTGAAGCCATGAAGATGGAAAACGTGCTGTTTGCCGCGGCGGATGGCGTAGTAGCCAAGGTGCTGGCTGCGAAAGGCGAATCCTTGACCGTTGACCAGCCGATCGTGGAGTTTGTTTGATGTTGCGTCCTTTTCACGTGCTGGGCATCCAGCAAATCGCCATTGGCGGCCCCGACAAGAAGCGCCTGCAGAAACTGTGGGTCGAAATGTTGGGGCTGGAAGTCACCGGCACCTTTCGTAGCGAGAAAGAGAACGTGGATGAAGACATTTGCGCCATTGGTGCCGGGCCGTTCAAGGTTGAGGTTGACCTCATGCAACCGCTGGACCCGGACAAGAAACCGGCTGTGCACACCACGCCGCTTAACCATGTTGGCTTGTGGATTGATGACTTGCCCGTCGCCGTGGAGTGGTTGACGGCCAATGGCGTCCGTTTTGCGCCGGGTGGCATTCGCAAGGGAGCTGCGGGTTTCGACATCTGTTTTCTGCATCCTAAAAGCAACGACGAGTTCCCGATTGCGGGTGAGGGCGTGCTCATCGAATTGGTGCAAGCGCCACCCGAAGTGGTCAAAGCTTTTTCTCAACTCGCATACCCGGGGCAGAGTCGCTAAGCTAAATGCCTAAAAAGAATGGGTGGCCAGGTGAATTTTTTGGGGTGGATGCCAAAATTTTTTCCAGAGAAACAAACTACGGCCCCCGTTTCCTTGACCAAGATCATATAAAGCGGAAATGGTGCGCGCAATGAGGGATTTTCCGATCCCACGACTGCGCACATCGCCGTAGACTGCACCCCACCTGTGCGGCCCAATTTCAGGGCACCAACGGGTCAAGGAGGCAGATTTGCAACCCGTCAACATTTCTCATCCGGCGTACTTCCACAAAGTCGTTGATTGCCAGTGGGCCTGTCCGGCCCATACCCCCGTTCCCGAGTACATCCGATTGATCGGACAGGGTCGCTATAGCGACGCCTACATGATCAACTGGGTGTCCAATGTTTTTCCTGGTGTCCTGGGTCGAACCTGTGACCGGCCTTGCGAGCCGGCTTGTCGACGCGGGCGTGTCGAGGAGAACAACGGCGAGAAACCGGAACCGGTCGCCATTTGCCGGCTCAAGCGGGTCGCCGCAGACCACAAGGACGATGTCCAGTCGCGTATGCCGACCATTGCCCCGAGCAATGGCAAGCGCATTGTGTGCGTGGGCGCGGGCCCCGCATCGCTTACCGTAGCGCGTGACCTTGCGCCGCTGGGCTACTCGATCACCGTGTTCGATGGCGAGAGCAAGGCCGGTGGTTTCATGCGCTCGCAGATTACGCGCTTTAGATTGCCGGAAACAGTGATTGACGAGGAAACGGGCTACATCCTGAACATGGGTGTGGACTTCAAGAGTGGCCAGCGGGTCGATTCTCTCAAGTCCCTGATGGGGCAGGGTTACGACGCGATATTCGTTGGCAGCGGCGCGCCACGCGGTCGTGAACTCGATGTTCCCGGACGCAAGGAGGCGGCCGCCCATATTCATATCGGCATTGATTGGCTGGCTTCGGTTTCGTTTGGGCATATCACCAGCGTGGCACCAAGGGTCATTGTGCTCGGCGGCGGCAATACGGCAATGGACTGCTGCCGTTCAGCACGCAGGATGGGCGGCAAGGATGTGAAGGTCGTTGTTCGAAGCGGCTACGAGGAGATGAAAGCCTCTCCTTGGGAGCGCGAAGACGCGATCCACGAGAGCATCCCGATCATCAACTACCACGTGCCCAAGAGCGTGCAGCACAAAGACGGCAAGCTGTTGGGTATGACCTTTGAGATCGTTCGTGCCGAGTACGATGCCAAGGGACGACGCAGCTTGATTCCTACGGGCGAGCCCGATGTGTTCTTTGAGTGCGATGAAGTGCTGGTTGCTGTTGGACAGGAAAATGCGTTCCCCTGGATTGAGCAGGACTGCGGTATTGAATTTGACCGCTGGGGCCTGCCGGTGTTGGGGGAAAACACATTTCAGTCCACGGTACCCAATGTGTTCTTTGGCGGCGATGCATCGTTTGGGCCCAAGAACATCATCACGGCGGTGGCACAGGGCCATGAGGCGGCGGTGTCAATTGACCGGTTCCTGAACGGCGAATCGGTTGCCGTGCGACCCGCTCCACTGACCAAGCTGATGTCCCAGAAAATGGGTATCCACGAATGGAGTTACCGCAACGACCCGTCCAACGACACCCGCTACAAGGTGCCATGGGCAGAGGCAGAAAAGGCGCTGGCCAACATCAGGGTCGAAGTTGAGTTGGGCTTTGATGCTGCGGTGGCGTTCAAGGAAGCCAGTCGCTGCCTGAACTGTGACGTGCAGACGGTGTTCAACCGTGACACCTGCATCGAGTGCGATGCCTGCGTCGACATTTGCCCCATGGACTGCATCACCTTCACTGCCAACGGCGAGGAGGCCGAGTTGCGTACCCGGTTGAAGGCACCGGCCACTAATACTGCGCAAGACCTGTACATTTCCAGTGAGTTGAAGACCGGGCGCATCATGGTCAAGGATGAGGATGTTTGCCTGCACTGCGGTCTATGTGCTGAGCGGTGCCCGACCGGTGCGTGGGATATGCATAAGTTCTTGCTCAACACGACGCAGGCCGGTCCCGGCTGTCGTGGCAGCCTGGTATCAAAAAAGGAGGCAGCATGAAGCGCCTGGAAGCCATCAACGATTTCGTCATCAAGTTCGCCAACGTCAACGGTTCGGGCTCTGCCTCGGCCAACGAGTTGTTTGCCAAAGCGGTGATGCGCATGGGCGTGCCGGTCAGTCCGCGCAATATCTTCCCCAGCAACATCCAGGGCATGCCAACCTGGTATGAGGCACGGGTATGCGAAAAGGGTTACCACGGACGCCGCGGTGGTGTCGACATGATGGTTGCCATGAACCCGCAAACCTGGGACACCGACATCGCTGAAATTGAGTCCGGCGGCTACCTGTTCTACGATAGCTCGCGCCCCCTGCCACCGAACAAATTTCGCGACGATGTGCATACGCTGGCGGTGCCGTTGACCGAGATCGCCAACGCCGCCTACACGGACCCCAGGCAGCGCACCCTGTTCAAGAACATCATCTACGTTGGGGCTTTGTCGTTATTGCTCGACGTTGATGCTGACGTATTCGAGACGCTGTTTGCCGAGCAGTACAAGGGCACGGAGCGCCTGCTGGAGTCCAATGTCAAGGCTCTCCACCTGGGACGCGATTACGTCAAGCAGCATCTCGCTTACCCCCTGGGCTTGCGAGTCCGCCGGTCTGACAAGGTGGGCGACCAGATCTTTACCGATGGCAACAGCGCAGCCGCGCTGGGCTGCGTGTATGGCGGCGCCACCGTGGCGGCCTGGTACCCGATCACACCATCATCCTCGGTGCCGGAGGCCTTTCAAAAATATTGCGACAAATTCCGTGTGGACGAGGCGACGGGCCAGCACAACTACGCCATCGTGCAGGCGGAAGACGAGTTGGCCTCGATTGGTATGGTGGTGGGTGCGGGCTGGAATGGTGCACGCGCATTTACGGCAACCTCGGGCCCTGGCGTATCGTTGATGACCGAGTTCATCGGCCTGGCCTACTTTGCCGAGATACCGGTCACCATCATCAACGTGCAGCGGGGTGGGCCGTCTACGGGCATGCCCACGCGCACGCAACAGGCCGACCTGCTGTCTTGCGCCTATGCGTCGCACGGTGATACCAAGCACGTTTTGCTGTTTCCGCAAGATCCGTACGAGTGTTTTACGCACTCAGCTGCGGCACTTGACCTTGCCGACCGACTGCAAACCCCGATCTTCGTGATGACTGATCTGGACATTGGCATGAA
>CAIYDK010000598.1 GCA_903924955.1 uncultured beta proteobacterium
GTGCTTGAGTACGCCCACAGGTTCGCGCTGCGCCCGATCCATAAACTCGCCGAATCGCGTTTTAGCCTCATTGGCGGTAAAAGTTTGCATACGATATTCCTTGAAGGTCAATATCGGCTAGTTTAGTCGAATCGTTCGATTTGGTCAAGCAGAAGCAGCTTGCTGAAGACTCAACACCGGGATATAGCAACTTGCTATAATGCGCAGCACTGACCATGAAACTGATCTCCAACAAGATGCTGCGCGAATTTGCTGCACGGCACCCCAACGCAGAGCAGCCGCTGCAAGACTTCCGGCACTTGATAGAGCGCGGTACTTAGTCGGTCATGCAAAATTCATTTTTCAAAAAGCGCCCTGCGCGGCGTGACCAAAAATCTGATTTTTGACCACCACGGCGCCGATCCAATTTCTCACGCCGACCGTCCACGAGTGCCCAAGCGTAGCGCATGGCGATGCTGTTGTGCGTCGCAACGATAACGCTGCCTGCAACAGACGCAAAAAAACCGGCCCAATGCCCAGACGGGCAATGGCGCGCAAGAGCCAGCGAAGGTTGTAACCCGCAGCGCAGCCCAGCGTGTGCAAGGCATCCCCCAACGATCCTTGAAGCCAACAACGATCCATACGATGGTCTGACTTCAAATGCCCAATGGCTGGCTCTACCGCTGTTCTGCGTTTGAGCCAGCTCTTTTGCTGTTTGCTCAATCTCTTGAACTTGCCTCTGTGAATGATCTCTTTGTCGGGGTTGGCTGCGTCCACACCGCGAAACCCCAGATCAACCACGATGTGTTTGATCTTCATTCCAACGTCTTGGGTCAGAATAGTTGCCTGCTCCAGCACGGCACTCAGGATGTGGCCGTCATACGGATTGCCGGGGAAAGTGCGTGCACCGAGCATCAGGCCATGTTTGTGGGCGACCACCACAGCACTCTTGACACCGAACTCGTAGGGCTTGCGCGCTTTACCTTTCCCGATACATTCCACCTCCGGTGCGTGTAATGCGTAAAGTTTGTTCTTGTCACTGCGCTGCTGGGTGCGAACACGCTCAGCGCGTTCCATCCAGGTGTTCAGCGATGTCTGCGCAAGAGCGTTATCAGTTGGGTTCAACAGGAGTTTGCGCTGAACTTCTCGCATGACGATGCCAAGGATGGTGCGTTGGCGTTTGAGCACCCGGCGCAGACGTCGGAATTGTTTGGCATGGGCATAGCCACCAGCCTTCCAGCGCAAGGTTTTGCCTTCTTTGGCAAAGGTTTGTTTGAATTCAATGCCAGCGCGTTTTGCGGCGCTGACAACCTTGTGCCTGGCGATCTCCAGCAGGCGACTGTCCACCGGGTGGGCTATGGCTTTTTCCTGCACCGTCGAGTCGACTATCACTCGCTCCAGATCTTTGGGTTTGACGGCATCGATGGCAACAGCTGTGTCAATGGTGGCTTTGAGCAGCAACTCCAGGCCGTCTTCTCCGAGGTCACGGCGGAATCGTCCGATCTGGGTGGCATCGCATGGCAGGCGGTGCTCGTAGTAGGTCTGGCCGCTGAAGTATTGCCACAACACGTTCTCGCTCCAGCGCACCACCAGTTCTTCGTCACTGAGGTTGAAGCTGTGTTTGAGGTACATGAGGCTGGCCATCAGGCGAATGGGTAACTTGGGGCGTCCGGCATTAGAGCGACCGGCACCCACCAAAACCTCTGTGGCGCCGAACATGTCTTGGGCTTTGACAATCTCACCGGAGCGATGCTGGTGTTCAAACTTCTGGGCTACCGCCGCTTCGATCTGACTCCATGGTAGCCGCGTTGCCAGAACTGCCAGCGGATCGTTCAAGTTGATCATCGCGTCAATTCGGCTGCGGAAAAAGTCAACGGCTTGCATACCAAAATCCCTCAGAAAGTATCTCTACTATTAACGTTTTTCGAGGGATTTGGTGCACACGTTTTATTCAAAAACGCTAGTGTTTATGCGGGTTGCAGGGGTTTTTCAGGGCCGACTACTTATGGCAGTTTTGCCCAACTCAAGGCCACGTTTGCCAGCGTGGACAAGGTGGGAGAGCGCTTTGTTTTCAACATCGGTGGCAACAAGTACCGCCTGATTGCAGCGATCGCTTTTCAGGCAAAGTTGGTGTGGGTCAAGGCCGTGCTGACCCATGAGCAATACGACCAAGGAGACTGGAAATGACAACCGTATCTGACGTACTGGCCCCATGGGGTGCAATCAACGCAGCCTTGGGCTTGTCTGCCCCCATTCGTGATGCCGCGCATTACGCCGAACTGCTGGCCTTTGTTGACCAGTGTTTCGAGCAATTTGGCGCTGACGGTGCACACCCGGTGTTTGCTCTGGTTGACTTGGTAAGCACGCGCATTGCCGACTATGAGGCCAGAGTACACCCCTGGCCTGATGCCAGCACGCCAGCGGGAAGACTGGCATTTTTGATGGATCAGCATGGCCTGCGCCAGTGTGATCTGCCCGAGGTGGGGGCGCAAAGCGTGGTATCAGACGTGCTGGCGGGCAGACGTGCGCTCAATCTGCGCCAGACAAAGGCCCTGGCGCGGCGCTTTGGTGTACCGATGGACGCGCTGGTGGCATAGCTGACACGAAGATCGCCAGCTCTTGCTCAATGGCGTCTGGTGCGTTTGGACTTGGGTGACACGCGTTTGTCGCCCAACATTCGAGACAGGAGTGCATGCAGTCTCACCCCTGCCGCAGCACCGACGCCGCCTGCCACTGCCAGACCGATCAGTAGACTCCAGACCGCAGCGTTATCTGAACCGCCACCACCACGAACAACCGTCCAAACCAGGTAGGCAACAACAAACGTCGCCGCATAAATGAAGCGTTTTGTGTTGTCTTGATTCGCTTTCATGATTGCTTGTTTACCACCCAACCCACTTGCCGACAAGCTCTTTCATCGCCCGGCCACTGGCGTCCAGCGCCAGTGCATCGGGCAACCACGCGAGAACTCCGGGTGGCGGCGGCTGGCTGGCCTCGAAGTCGGTTGGGGCGGGAATTACTTGCAAACCCTGCGCAGTAAAAAGTGCCAAAGCGCGGGGCATATGCAGGGCCGAGGTGACCAGCAGAATCCGATCGATGCCACGGGCCTTGAGCAGTGCCGCGCTATAGGCAGCATTCTGGCGGGTGTTGCGGCTTTGCTCCTCCAGCACAAGAGCCTGCGCCGGGACGCCCAGATCGGCCATGAAGGCGGCCATGGCGCGAGCTTCGGAATAGGCATGGCGCTCTGGATCGTAGCCACCGCTGAGTATCAGCATCGGTGCCTTACCAGCATGAAACAGCCGTGCGGCGTACCAAACCCTGTCTGCCGCCGAGCCGAGGTCAATCTCGGCATTGCTGGCCGATGGCGCAGACACGGCGCCACCCAGCACCACCATGGCTTGTGCCTTGGGTACAGCGGCGATGGCAGTCTGCGGATGCTGATTCTCGACAGCGCTACACAACCAGAGACTGAGCATCGGCATCGACCAGGCCCAGAGCCAGACAAAGGCCAGCGCCGCCAATACCATGCTGCTGCGCAGGCGGCGGCGCCATGCAAGCGCCAATGCCAGGCCCGCCAGGCAAAAGCTCATCCCCAGAGGAGATAGCAACCAGATGACGAATTTTGCCCCCAACTAACCCACCAATTTCAAAAACTCCAGCGGACTCAAAACGGGGATGCCCTGCCAGGGGTGCAGTACCAGCAAATCCGCATCGCTGCTGACCAGCACATCAGCACTACACGCAAGCGTCAGCGCCAGAAATTGGTTGTCGTTTGGGTCGCGGCACACGGGGACCGCTTTGGCTTCGTCTACAACAGACACTGAGATCAACGTCGCATGCTTGCGCACCATTGCCACAAATGCGCGCCGCACGTCCGGTGGCTGGTAGGCATCAAACTTGGGCCGCATCAGCACCGCGTCCAACTCGGCCAAGGTGGACATTGAGACGCACACCTCGCCCATGGACAACGCCAATGCCAATGCCTGGTGGGGCGTGGAGCCCAAGCGCAGCGCAGCGCTGACCAGGGTGCTGGTGTCCAGCACCACCCGCCTGAATCCATTCACCGGGAGGCTTTCACCATGCCCACCACGTCTTCATCCGTCAGTTTGGCCGCGCCAGGCAGCGCACTGGCCGCCGCTTGCTGGCTCCAGGCTTCAAACGCATCAATTGCCGCACTGCGTTTACGCCGGGCGTCCTGCAAGTCTTGCATATCGCGCGGAGAAATAATGAAGGCCGCCGTGCGCCCATGCCGCGTGATGGTGACGGGCTCGCGCAGCACCGTATCAAGCAACTGCCCAAAGCGGTTTTGGGCATCCATCGAAGTAACACTAATCATGGGGACTCCTTTAACTAGCCAACATGTACAGTATAGCTATTTTGCTATTACGGACACAACCAGGAAAAGGAGTCGCGACCCATCTTTAGAACTTGACCAAACCCGCAAACTCCACCGGAAAGTCACCCCGCCGGCACTCACAGACTCAGCCCCCGGTTTTCGCTCAGTGAACCTGCCCCTACACTGCGCACCATGCAAATTTGGCACACCGCGGCGGCAGTTTTCGTTTTCTTCATCTTGATGCTTGCGGCGCTCACCTATATTGGCGGCCCCCAAAATCGACAAAAGCGCCAAGGCTGTTTGCTGAGTGCTGCTGCGGGTGTTGGTCCTGCTTTGTGGAGTTTGTCCGCTTCGGATTATGAAATTTGGCGGGCGCAACGATAGAATTTCAAAACAAGATAATGACAATGTCATTACGATCTGCTACAGTCATCGCATCTCAAGGGGAAATCCACATGCACGCCGTCACCGACGCCAAACGCGAAACTCTTAACATTCGAATCAAACCCGAAGTTCGCGATCTCATTGATCGTGCAGCAAAGTCACGCGGCAAGAATCGAACTGACTTCATTCTGGACTCTGCCCGTGTTGCGGCAGAAGACACCCTGCTCGACCAAGTGATCATGACTGTCAGTCCGCAGGCCTTTGAGCAGTTTCAAGCCCGATTGGACATGCCACCTAAGCCAAATGAGCGTTTGCGCAA
>CAIYDK010000599.1 GCA_903924955.1 uncultured beta proteobacterium
AACTCGTCACCACCCTGCTGGCCACGCTCACCGACAGCGAAACGCCCGCGCAACTGACGGAGAACTGGCAGCGCATCGCCACTCACTTCGACCTGCTGCTGGACCGCCCTGAAGCGGTGAACGCTCTGGAGCAAACTATCCTCCAACTCGCAGTGCGCGGCCTGCTCGTCGCCCAAGACCCGCAAGACGAACCCGCCAGCGAGCTGATCAAGAAAATCCGCGCCGAGAAAGACAAACTCATCCTTGAGGGCAAGATCAAACGCGACAAACCCCTGCCACCGATTGCGGAGGACGAACAGCCGTTTTGGTTGCCGCCGGGGTGGGAGTGGGAGCGTGTCGGAAATATTGGGGTGACTCAGACCGGCGGCACACCTGCATCTAGCAAACCGGAATACTTTGACGGCAACTTTCCTTTCATTGGTCCCGGGCAAATAACTCCCGCCGGAAAAATTCTGCCTCCTGAGAAGTTTATTTCAGAGCGTGGCCGTTTGGAATCCGCCGTTGCCGAGCCGGGCGACATTCTCATGGTTTGCATTGGAGGATCTATTGGCAAGTGCGCTGCTGCTTCCTATGCAACGGCATTCAACCAACAGATCAACAGTATTCATCCGCTGCTGGCATCAAGTGAGTACGTCTTGAATGCCATGAGCGCAAGTGAATTCATGGCGGAGGTTGTAAGCACAGCTACCGGCTCTGCGACACCAATCATTAGCAAGGGTAAGTGGGACGTGCTACTGTTGCCGCTCCCACCTCTCGCCGAACAATCCCGCATCGTCACCCGCGTAGCCCAGCTACGCCACTTGTGTGCCGACCTGCGCCAGTGCCTGACCGCCAGCCAATCCACCCAAGCCCATCTGGCCGAGGCACTGGTGGCGGAAAATCTGTGACCGCCATCTGTCAGGAATAGCCAATGACCATCATCGAAGTTCCCGCCAAAGAAAGTCAACCGCTGTTGCAGCTGTTGATCTAACGGGCGGAGACACGCCATCTGGAATTCAAGCGTGTTTCAGGAAAAATGGTGCACAAGGCGTTAGAAACTCTGTGTGCGTTCGCAAATACAGAAGGCGGAATACTCGTGCTGGGTATTGCGGATGTGAAAGAGTTTCAAGGCACTTCTCGCATTTTTGGGATCAACGAAAATTACTCACTGAGATTCAACCCTCTCATTCCGATGTGCGGGTGCAGCGCTTGCCTGTATTGCTACACAACGGCTCTTGCAAAGGTCAGCAGGGGCATGTGGTGATGGTTTCAGTTGCGCGTAGCCAACGGGTGCATTCCATCGTGGGTGGGGGCACCTATCTGCGTATGGATGCTGGTAATCGCATGATGAGTGCAACGGAAGTCACAGAGCTTTCTTATCGTCGCGGTGAGCGCAGTGCCACGTCGGAACCGGTGGCTATTGCATTGGAGCGATTGCAAACAACAACCTGGTTGCGTTATCTGCAGGGGCGCGGGGCACTGACCGGAACCTTTGAAGATCAACTATTGCGCATTGGCCTTGCGGATCGTGTGAACGAAGCGGTAATGCCGTATCGCGCAGCGGTCTTGCTATTCGCCGATGAGCCGGGCAGTTTGTTGGCTACAGACGGCAGTCGCGCTGATGTGCGGGTCATGGTTTACGACGGCAAGCAAGCGTTGGCTGGGGCAACCCCCAATTTTCGTAAGCCACCGAAAACGGTGCGGGGGCCGCTTATTGATCAGATAGATGCCACGGTGAGGCTGGTCTTGGACAATTTGGCAGAAGGGGTTACTTTGTCAAGCAGCGGGTTCAAGACCGTGCATGCCTACCCTGAACGCGTGGTGAAGGAAGCGATTGTCAATGCCATCGTCCATCGCGACTATCGTCTTAATCGTGATGTATTTATTCGCATATTCGATGATCGTATCGAGGTCGAGAGTCCCGGCGCTTTCCCGGGAAACATTACGCCCAGCAATATTTCTAAAGCTGGGACAAAGGCCCGAAACCCTTTACTGGCTCTGAACTTGCGGGAGTTTCCGGTTGCTCCGAATCTGGATGCAGGGGAGGGTGTGCGGATGATGTTTTCGGAGATGGCTTTGGCCGATTTGTATCCACCGCAGTACCGACAAAGTACTGACGCCGCAGTGGAAACAGTGACCGTTACATTATTTAATGCCAAGCGCCCTTCGGCTTGGGATGAGGGTAAGCGCTCTTTTGACTACGTCATTGCGTAGTACGGCGTTTTGAAGTTGCGATTGCCTCGCTATGAAGGCGACGGACGACTACTCAGTTATTCGCCAGTGCAATGTTC
>CAIYDK010000600.1 GCA_903924955.1 uncultured beta proteobacterium
AGCGAAGCGCGGCAATCCATGCCTGCTGCCCAGGAAGTTCCCGTCATCCGCATCGACCCCCGTTACTTCCGTCCGACTGAAGTCGAAACCCTGCTGGGGGATCCGACCAAGGCCAAGGAAAAACTGGGATGGGTGCCCGAGATTACCCTGGACCAGATGGTGGCCGAAATGGTGGAAACGGACCTGGCTGACGCTAGGAAGAGTGCCTTGCTTAAACAACATGGCTACGTGCTTGCAGTGAGTGTTGAATGATTCGGCTCATTCAGGCAGAGGCATCTGCGGCCAGTCTATGCAACCGTGGCACGGGTTTTGGGAAAGGGTCTGAACATTCCCATTGTGGTGACAGGTGCCAATAGTCTATTGAATTCAGACTCTGTAGGGAACTATTCACCAAGAGTCGCGTGAACAAGAATGAGTATCAAAAAATCGATTCGACGCCTTGCCAATCTCTTTGGAATCGACATCGTACGCCTTCAACAGTCACCCCGGCATACGATGCTCGGGCTTCGATCAATGGCGATTGCAAGCGTCATCGATTGCGGGGCGAATGAGGGACAGTTTGGACGTGCCATATCCACTGTTTTCCCCGATGCACAGCTCTATTGTTTTGAGCCGCTGGAAGAGCCGTATGGCCGGCTTTGCGTTTGGGCGAAGACCCAGAATGGGCGGGTCCAGTGCTTCAATTTTGCTTTGGGAGATAAACAAGGCGAGGTGCAAATGCATCGCCATGATGGACACACCCCGTCCTCGTCTTTGTTGGCCTCGACTTCGCATGGACACCTTGTATATCCGCAGACACGGATTGAAAGCCTTTCGAAGGTGCAACTGACGACACTGGATCAGGCCTTGCACGAGCGTCTGGAAAATATGCCACGCGGTATTCTTCTCAAATTGGATGTGCAGGGATTTGAAGACCGTGTTTTGCGAGGGGCGACCAGAGTGCTGAGTGCGTGCACAGCCTGTGTGTTGGAAGTCTGTCTGGATCCGTTGTACGAGAACCAGGCGGAATTTCTAGAGTTGGCACGCCTGCTCAAGGATGCCGATTACCACTATGCGGGCAATCTGGATCAGGAGTATGCGGATGATGGGCGAGTGGTTTATTTCGATGCAGTCTTTCGAAAGCCATGATGGGCGCTTTGCAAACTTTCGTTTGCTGTCCGGATTGCGGAAGCCTGGCGCGGACTTGCGGGGCAATTTCGACAACAGAGGTATTTGCTGGACGATTACTGGATAAGCCAATTGAGGGCGGCGCGCTTTACCGCTGTGGAACTTGTCACCTCGGTTTCAGATGGCCGAGGTTGTCAAAAAATGAATTCGATGCCCTATATGCAATGGGCGGCGATCAGGCATGGACATCATCGGTAGATTCGCGCCGTGATTGGCGTCTTGGTCGCGCCTGGATTTCTCAAAATTTGTCTCCAGGCGCAAGTGTTCTGGATGTCGGGTGCTTTGACGGCGGGTTTCTGCAGGGCCTCGTCGGCTCGCACCACTGTTTTGGAATAGAAATTCAGCAGCAGGCGCGATTGCAAGCGCAACGCAAAGGGATTTCCCTGATAGGGCATGATTTTTCGGACGTGGCGGGACAGTTTGATTGCATCACCACTTTCGACGTGATAGAACATGTCGAAAAGCCGGTGCGCTTCCTGTCGCGATGCCTAGATGCAGTTCGACCCGGGGGGCATGTGCTGATTTCCACAGGAAATTTGGATGCCTTCACTTTTCGCATGATGGGGAGTCGATATTGGTATTGCACGATTGCAGAACATATTTCGTTCCTGAGTCCAATCTGGTTCGACCCGATCAAGTCAGAGATGGGGTTTCAAATTGAATATCTGAGAACTTTTACTCACGATAATGCGCTGATAGCCCGGCGTTTGAAGGAGTTGATTGCGAATACCATTTATTGGGCGCATCCGGCGCTGCTCGGGGCGCTTCGGATAATTGGATTGGGGGAGAAGGACGTGCGGCGGCATCCGATGCTTGCACAGCATCCCCCCGGTTGGTGGACAGCGCGCGATCACTTCATGATCATTTTGCGAAAGTTATGACCCGTATTTTGCTGCGCAACGCCGTCGCCAATGTTTTGCAAATGGTCATTGGGGCTCTTCTGCTCTTTGTGCTTTATCGCTATATCAGCACCACTTTGGGGGTGGACAAACTCGGGGTTTGGTCAGTTGTGCTGGCGGCGGCGTCCGCTTCACGCCTCGCCGATCTTGGACTGAGCGCAGGTGTTACCCGATTTGTTGCCCGTGACCTTGCCCAGGCCCAGCCGCAAATGGCCGTTCGGGTGCTCGAGACTGCGTACGCAAGTCTCGCGATGTTTGTGGCCTTGGTATTGGCGCTGGCTTACCCGCTTGTTAGGCGGCTTCTGATGTACCTCTTTCATGCCGAGTATTTGACGCAAGCATTGGCGATTCTCCCGCTCGCCATGGTTTCCCTGTGGCTGACGATTGTTGGGGCGGTTGCGCAAAGCGGGCTCGATGGCTGTCAGCGCATGGCGTCTCGAGCGGTGCTGGTCGTGCTCGGTCAAGCGTTGATGGTGCTGCTTGCTTTTTCCTTGGTCCCGAAATGGGGTCTGACCGGGCTGGCATGGGCACAAATTGGACAGGGTTTGTTCTTGCTCGTCAGCGGGTGGTTTCTGCTGCGCCGCGGTTTCCCTGGCATTTCACTCTTGCCTTGGCGCTGGCACCGATCTGCTTTTCGCGAGATGGTCGGATATGGGGCCAATGTGCAGGTGTCCAATATATTTGTCTTGCTGTTTGATCCGCTGACCAAGGCATTGATGGCAAAGTACGGCGGGCCTGCGGCGGCGGGATACTTCGAGATAGCGAACCAGGTCGTCCTCAGAGCACGCACCTTGATTGTCGCTGCAAATCAGGCCATCGTTCCCGGCGTTGCGCACATGGCCGAAGTCACCCCCACGCGTTTGGCAAATTTGTACCAAGAGAATATTCGCATTCTGGTGCTGGTGGCGTTTCCACTCCATGCGCTCATGTTTGCGTGGAGCGGGCTGTTTTCGCAACTTCTGTTGGGTGTGTATCAGGCACAGTTCGTTCAGTTCCTCCAATTGTGTGCGCTGGCCTGGTTTGTCAACATTTTTACCAGCCCGGCCTATTTCGTGAACATGGGTACCGGATCTGTCGGTTTGAATACCCTTTCTCATGGAGTAATGGGCGTCCTCAACTTGTCGCTCGGCGTGGGTTTAGGTGTCCTGTATGGGGCTGCGGGGGTTGCCTGGGGATTTGTATTCGCGCTGATCACAGGAAGCCTGTTGCTGGTAATTGTCTTTCAGTCTCGGCTTGGCGTTAGCTGGCAGGCGATGATGCGGATGGAACATCTGCCGCTCGCTATCGTCTGCCTGATGATCGCCAACTTCGGTCTGGTGGGCCCCGATTGGATGCCGATGGGTTTGAGTCAACTTGCGCAGTGGTTGGTGACGCTGCTGTTCCCGCTTCTTGCGCTGGTGCTAGTCCTTTGGCTTCATCCCATGCGCATGGTGCTGTGGCAGAGACTCATCGAATTGAGGGCAGGGACGCAAGGGCCATGAAACGAACCATGCGTGAAAACAAAGCCCCCTTGATGACCGTTATCGTGGCCGTTTATAACGGTGTTCTAACTTTGCAGCAATGCATTGATAGCGTTTTGCAGCAAACTTATGAACCGCTTGAACTGATCGTCATTGACGGCGGATCAACTGACGGCACTGTCGATTTGCTAGGTAAGAATTCGAAACGAATTCGTTATTGGATTTCAGAGTCAGACCGTGGCATTTATGAGGCTTGGAACAAGGGGCTGGCGCAGGCCAAAGGGGAGTGGGTATGCTTTTTGGGCGCTGATGATTTTCTGTGGGATGACGAGGTGCTGTCGCGGGTTGCTGCGCAGTTGCCGCAAGTGCCAGAAGCAATCAATGTGGTTTACAGTCAGACCAGTTTGCTCGGAGCAGATGGGGAGGTGTTGTACTCGATTGGTGAACCCTGGACGCAGGTGAGAGCACGATTCAAACAACTAATGTGCATACCGCATCCAGCGGTGCTGCACCGGAGTCGGTTGTTCAAGAAAAGTGGTGGTTTTGATGAGTCGTTTCATATCGCCGGAGATTACGAGTTGTTATTGCGCGAATTGAAAGACAAAGATGCTTTCTTCATGCCAAGTATCATCTTTTCTGGCATGCGTCAGGGCGGCATCAGTAGCGCACTTGGCAATACTTTGTCGGCCTTGCGCGAGGTACGGGTGGCCCAACGCAAGAATGGACTGAGGTGGCCAGGGCGGGTCTGGCTGCTGGCGGTGGTCCGTGCCTACCTCCGAGCGTTATCGTGGTTGGTGCTGGGCGAAAGAAGAACACGGGTCGTGCTCGATTGGGGCCGACGGCTCAGGGGTTTGCCAAGACACTGGACCAAGAAGTGAGGAACCATGCTGTTTTGGCGCCGGTAAGCGTCGTAGTACCTTGTTTCAATTGCGGCTTGACGTTGCAACGTGCGCTTAGATCGATCCTGCGTCAGTCAACCCGGCCCGCCGAAGTGATCCTGATTGATGACGCCAGCAGCGACAACACCTGGACGATCTTGAAGGGCTTGGAAGAAACTTACCCGGGTTGGGTCAAACTGGTGCGTTTGGTGCAGAACCGGGGGGCAGCATCGGCCCGCAACGCCGGGTGGGCGGTGGCGACGCAGCCCTATATTGCGTTTCTAGATGCAGATGATGCATGGCATCCGGAAAAGACTGAGATTCAATTGGCCTACATGAATGAGCATTCAGATGTGGTGCTTTGCGCCCACGGGCACAGGACGCTCAGCGGCGTCGATATCCAACCTGATTGGGTACTGGTTCATGGACTGACCGAACAGATTCATAAATGGTCGCTGCTCATGGAGAATCGATTTATCACGCCTTCTGTCATGCTTCGCAGTGACATTCGTCAACGATTTTCCGAAGGTAGGCGCCATATGGAAGACCGACTGCTGTGGCTCGAAGTTGTTCTTGATGGTTCCAAGGCTGTGCGTCTGGGAGTCGATCTGGCGGCGACCTACAAGAAACCCTTTGGTACTGCGGGACTGAGTTCCAATATGTGGCAGATGACCTTGGCTGATGTCGATAACTATCGTGTGTTGCACGTTGCTGGTATGTTGTCGCTATGGGCTTGCTATATGTTGATTTCGTTTTCAATATTGAAATTCATGCGACGTTTATTTTTTATTATGCTTTGGCGCAGTCGGGGCGACAAGTAGATCATGGTGACTGATCCCGATCTCGAAAAACAGGAGTTACACACTCGTTTTGCCGTATGTCTGGCCGCCTACAACGGTGTGCAGTTCGTTGCCGAGCAAATCAATTCGATATTGGAGCAGACAGGTGTTGATCTGCATTTATTTGTCAGCGTTGATCAGTCCACGGACGGTACTGAGAGTCGATTGGCGCAGTGGGCCAGATCGGAGCCGCGACTGACGCTGTTGCCGTTTGGACATAGTTTCGGCGGTGCTGCACAGAATTTTTTCAGACTGTTGCGCGATATTGATTTGGCCAGATATGACTATCTAAGTTTCTCAGACCAAGATGACATCTGGGATCCTGAGAAGTTGCTGCGTGCACACAGCGTGATCACCGCCGAGGGTGCAGCGGGATATTCGAGCAACTTCACGGCGTTCTGGCCTTCTGGCGCTGAAAGATTCATAAACAAGGCCTCGCCGCAGAAGGAGTGGGATTTTCTTTTTCAGTCAGCGGGCCCGGGGTGCACCTATGTACTTCACCGAAGTCTGGCCCTGCCCCTTCAAGAACTGGTTCGCGGCGCAGACCAAAGTCTTTCCCTCATTGACTATCACGACTGGCTGACCTATGCCTTCGCCCGGTGGCATGACTTCCATTGGGTCATTGATGACTGGTCAAGTATGAAGTATCGGCAGCACGCCAACAACCAGATTGGCGTCAACGCGGGATGGCGGTCGTTCTGGCTGCGGGCGCAGAAAGTACTCAGCGGCTACGGTTTTCAGCAGTCGCTGCTGATTGCAGATGTGATTGGCGCCTCTTCAACGCCTTTGGTGCAGCGAGGCTTGCGTGGCGGCCGCCTGGGTTACTTGTGGCTAGCCTTGCGAGCAAGGCAATGCAGGCGCAGGCCAGTCGACCAATTGTG
>CAIYDK010000601.1 GCA_903924955.1 uncultured beta proteobacterium
CAATGCGGCGGGGGTGCCGTGTGGTGTGGTCAACAAGGTCACCGAAGGGCGCCCCCACATTGTGGACATGATTAAGAACGAACCCCTGGCCATGGTCATTAATACCGTGGAAGAGCGCCGTAATGCGATTGCCGATTCCCGCCAGATCCGCACCAGCGCGTTGTTGGCGCGCGTGACCACCTACACAACAATAGCCGGGGCGGAAGCCGCTGTGGAAGGCATGAAGTATTTGGATCAGTTGGACGTCATTTCCGTGCAGGAAATGCATGCGCAGTTACAGGCCTAGGCTTGTGCGTCAACTGTTGGCATAATCTGGCGTAGTGATCAGAGGACAGTGCGGCGTGAAGACGCTGCGCTGTCCTTGTTATTTTGACGTCCGGTTTTTCGGTCGACTCTCCCTTCGTTTTACTGTTTCCACTGTATTTTTATGGCCACCATTCCAATTACCAAGCGCGGCGCAGAAATTCTCAAAGCCGAGTTGCACAAACTCAAGACGGTGGAGCGGCCATCGGTGATCGCCGCTATCTCCGAGGCAAGGGCTCAGGGGGATCTGAGTGAAAACGCCGAGTACGAGTCCGCCAAGGACCGTCAGGGATTTATCGAGGGTCGCATTCAGGAAGTCGAAGGCAAGTTGTCGGCTGCCCAGATCATCGACCCGCTGGAATTGAACGCTGGCGGTAAGGTTGTTTTTGGCTCCACGGTAGAACTCGAGGCCGAAGACACCGGTGATCGCGTAACGTATCAAATCGTCGGTGAAGATGAAGCGGATCTGAAATTTGGAAGGGTCAATATTGGCTCTCCCATTGCCCGTGCCCTTATTGGCAAGGAAGAAGGCGACAGGGCTGAGGTGCAAGCGCCAGGTGGAATCAAAGCCTACGAAATCGTGGCCGTGCAGTACATCTGATGCCATTGCTTGCCATGCGCACTTTGCCGCTGTGGGTTGGAGCGGTCTGGTGGGGTAGCTTGACGACGCTGGGTTTTTTTGTCGTACCCATGCTGTTCGTGCACCTGCCAAGCCCGGCTATCGCGGGCGCAATGGCGGCCAAATTGTTTTCTGCACAGACCGCTGCTTCAGTTGTTTGTGGCCTGTTGCTACTGATGCTATTTAGGTCAAATCAGACGTTAGCCCCCGTGGATGTTGCGCAGAGCGCTACACTTTTCGTAGTAACTGGTATCTTGCTGGCGCTTTTGTCGGAGTTTGGCGTGTCGCCCCGCATCATCGCCCGCGAGAACCTGGCGTTGTGGCATCCGGTTGGGACCGCAATGTATGTCGTGCAGTGGATTTGTGCCGCCATCGTGTTTGGCAAACTTGCCAAGCCACGAACACCCCTGATCAGTTGAGGACAGAGCTACGCTTCGCTGCGGTCTGTCCCGCAAAGTATCAGGTTTGGCTGCGTTTCTTCACACTGACTTGTGGCTTGGGCTTGGCCCGTTTGACGTTGCCGCCGGCAGTGAGTCGCTGGTTGCCTAAAACACGAAGGGTTTTGACTTCGGGGCGCTGACCGGCACGTTTGCTGTACTTCAGCACCTTGAAGTCGCGTGGACCCGCCATTCGGTCTTCATCAACGGTTTTTTCCTTGATGACCTTGGGACGCCACAGTACCAGCAACTTGCCAATGTGTTGAATGGGTGCTGCGCTGAGTTCGTCAGCCAGCAATTGAAACATGGCTTCGCGGGCTGCGCGATCGTCAGAGAAAATGCGAACTTTGATGAGGCCGTGCGAGTTCAGCGCCGAATCGATTTCTTTCTTGACGTTGTCGGTCAGACCGTCGCCCCCCACCATGACAACGGGGTCGAGGTGATGGGCCTCGGCGCGGTGATCTTTGCGTTGGGCGGGTGTCAGTTGAATTTGAGGCATACCGCTATTATCGGTTGATTGGATGGTCCATACCACGACTGCGTCCTTGGAAAGACAGAATGAAAACTCCCAGCAAGGGCAAAAAGGTCAATAAGGCCTGGTTACACGACCACATAAATGACCCCTACGTCAAGTTGGCAGGCAGGGAAGGATACCGTGCGCGTGCCGCCTACAAGCTCAAGGAAATCGACGAAGTGTTTGGTCTTATCAAGCCAGGCCACTTGGTGGTGGATCTGGGCTGCACGCCGGGCGCCTGGAGCCAGTACGCGCGCCGCCGTATGTCGCCTTCGGGCGCTGCCGTGGGCGAACTTAATGGCACCATCATTGCGCTGGACATGCTGCCTATGGAGCCCATTGAAGGTGTCACCTTCATTCAAGGGGATTTTCGGGAGGCAGAAGTGCTGACTCAGTTGGAGCAGGCGCTGCAAGGGCGCCAGGCCGATGTGGTGGTGTCGGATATGGCCCCTAATCTGTCCGGCATCTCTTCGGCCGATGCGGCACGCATTGAAAATTTGGTCGAGCTGGCGATTGAGTTCGCACAAAATCACATGAAACCGCAGGGGGCGTTGGTGGCCAAAGTGTTTCATGGCGGCAGCTACAACGACGTGGTCCAGCACTTCAAAGCGGCCTTTCAGGTGGTCAAGCCCTTCAAGCCCAAGGCCTCGCGCGACCGGTCCTCGGAGACATTTTTGGTGGGGGTCGGGCTCAAGTGATTGCCATGTTCGTTACATAACCTTGCTGTATATATGGCGGAAAACCTGAAAATACCACGCCATTCGCCTTGAAACGCCTAAAATGAGGCCCAGATATGCCAGGTATTTCTATCTGTGCCCCTATTGGAGCTTCGCTTGAATAATCAGTGGTTTTCGAAAATTGCAGTGTGGTTGGTGATCGGCTTGGTGCTGTTCACCGTGTTCAAGCAATTTGATACGCGCGGCGCGGCCGGCGCGAACATGCTCGGTTACTCCGACTTTCTGGAAGAAGTGCGCAACAAGCACATCAAGAGCGCCATCATTCAGGAGGGTCAGGGCGGCACCGAGATTTTGGCTGTCACGACCGATGACCGCAAAATTCGCACCACGGCAACCTACCTCGATCGGGGGCTGGTTGGCGATTTGATCAGTAACGGCGTCAAGTTCGATGTCAAACCCCGCGAGGAAGGCTCACTCCTCATGACCCTGTTGGTCAGCTGGGGCCCTATGCTGCTGCTGGTGGGCGTCTGGATCTACTTCATGCGCCAGATGCAGGGCGGCGGCAAGGGTGGGGCGTTCAGTTTCGGCAAGAGCAAGGCCCGTCTGCTGGATGAAAACACCAACACGGTCACCTTTGCCGATGTGGCGGGATGCGATGAAGCCAAGGAAGAAGTCAAGGAGGTCGTGGACTTCCTTAAAGATCCCAGCAAGTTCCAAAAACTCGGTGGTCGTATTCCCCGTGGTCTGCTGCTGGTTGGCCCTCCAGGAACCGGTAAGACCTTGCTGGCAAAATCCATTGCCGGTGAGGCCAAGGTACCGTTTTTCAGCATCTCTGGTTCTGATTTTGTAGAAATGTTCGTCGGTGTGGGCGCATCGCGTGTACGTGACATGTTCGATAACGCCAAGAAAAATGCGCCCTGCATCATCTTCATTGACGAAATTGATGCCGTGGGCCGACAGCGCGGTGCCGGTTTGGGCGGAGGCAATGACGAGCGCGAACAGACCCTCAACCAGATGCTGGTCGAGATGGATGGTTTTGAGACCAATGTCGGCGTGATCGTGGTGGCTGCCACCAATCGCCCAGACATTCTGGACGCTGCTTTGCTGCGCCCTGGCCGCTTTGACCGTCAGGTCTATGTGACGTTGCCCGATATCCGTGGCCGTGAGCAGATTTTGGGCGTTCACATGCGCAAGGTGCCGTTGGGTCAGGACGTCAGTGCCAGCGTTATTGCGCGCGGCACGCCCGGCATGTCGGGTGCTGATCTGGCTAACCTGTGCAATGAAGCTGCGTTGATGGCGGCACGCCGCAATGCACGCGTTGTGGAAATGCAGGACTTTGAGAAGGCCAAGGACAAGATTTTGATGGGACCTGAGCGTAAGAGTATGGTCATGCCCGAAGAAGAGCGTAAGAACACGGCTTATCACGAGTCCGGCCATGCGCTGATTGGCAAGATGCTGCCCAAGTGCGATCCCGTGCACAAGGTCACCATTATTCCGCGTGGCCGTGCTCTGGGCGTAACCATGAGCCTGCCCGCGCAGGATCGCTACAGCTACGACAGCGAATACATGCTGAATCAAATCAGCATGCTGTTTGGCGGCCGTATTGCCGAAGAGGTGTTCATGAACCAGATGACCACGGGTGCCAGCAACGACTTTGAGCGCGCTACGCACATTGCCCGCGACATGGTCACCCGCTACGGTATGACCGATGCTTTGGGCCCGATGGTGTATGCCGAGAACGAAGGCGAGGTGTTTTTGGGACGTTCGGTCACCAAGACCACGACCATGAGTGAGTCCACCATGCAAAAAGTGGACTCCGAAGTCCGTCGCATCATCGACCAGCAATACGCACAAGCGCGCAAGCTGATCGAGGACAACAAGGACAAGATGCATGCAATGGCCAAGGCGTTGCTGGAGTGGGAAACCATTGACAGTGACCAGTTGGACGACATCATGGCCGGTAGGGAGCCACGCCCACCCAAAGACTGGACGCCGCGCTCACCCAGTTCCGGCAGCGGTGGCAGTGGTGGAGCCCCTGCGGTTGCCGCCGAACCAACACCTACAGTCGCCTGATCAATTGGTCGAATGACATGTTGGAAAACGGGGCCTTGTGCCCCGTTTTCTCATTCAAGATTTTCTTCATAAGAGACGTCTTATGCATTGGCAAACCAGCCGCTTCGCAATTGACCTGAGCACGCCAAAGGTCATGGGCATCGTCAATGCCACACCCGATTCGTTTTCCGATGGCGGTGCGCACGCTAGTTGCAGTGCTGCCATGGCGCACTGTGAGCGCCTGCTGAAAGACGGAGCTGATATTCTGGACATTGGCGGCGAGTCAACACGCCCCGGGGCACTGGAACTGCCGGTTGAAGACGAATTAGAGCGTGTGTTGCCTGTCGTGCGCCATGCGGTGACCCTCGGTGTTCCGGTATCGGTGGATACCTACAAGCCCCAGGTCATGCAGGCAGTACTGGACCTGGGTGCCGACATCATCAATGACGTGTGGGCGCTTCGGTGGCGTAGCCAGGTTAGTGCCCACAGCGCCATCAAAGTGGTGCGCGATCACCCGAGTTGTGGCGTGTGCCTGATGCATATGCATCGCAACCCGCAAACCATGCAAGTCGCACCAATGGAAGGTGATGTCATGCCACAAGTGCTATCGTTTCTGGAGCAGTCTACGCAATATTTACGGGGGCTGGGGGTCGATAGGTCGCGCATCTGCATTGACCCGGGTATTGGTTTCGGCAAGACGGTGCAGCAAAATTTTGCGTTGCTGGGCCAGCAAGCTGCGCTGGTGCCGATGGGCTACGCCGTGATGGCAGGGTGGTCGCGAAAATCATCGTTGGCAGCCGTCACCGGCCGTTCATTGGCTTCAGTGGCCACGCTGGATATGCGTGATCGTCTGGTACCCAGCGTGACCGCTGCGCTGCTGGCAGTGCAGAACGGTGCCCATGTGGTTCGCGTGCATGACGTCAAAGAGACGGTGCAAGCTCTCAGCGTGTTGGGTGCGATGAAGCAATATAGTTAGTTTTCAAATATTTTTCAGGAGAGGTAAACACCATGACAAGAAAATATTTTGGTACCGATGGTATCCGTGGCACGGTAGGGCAGGCACCCATCACCCCGGACTTTGTCATGCGCCTTGCGCATGCGGTGGGGCGCGTTCTCAAGATGACGGAGTCAAGGCCCACTGTGCTCATCGGGAAGGACACGCGCATATCAGGTTATATGCTGGAAAGCGCTTTGGAGAGCGGCTTTAACTCGGCCGGTGTTGATGTGGTGTTGCTGGGGCCCTTGCCGACGCCTGGCGTTGCCTATTTGACCCGCACGCTGCGCGCCTCGCTGGGTGTGGTGATCAGCGCCAGCCACAACCCGTTTGCTGACAACGGCATCAAGTTCTTCAGTGCCAAGGGAACCAAACTCTCCGATGAATGGGAACTGGCGGTTGAAGACGCGCTGGAACAACCACCTGTATGGGCCGAGTCCGCTAATCTGGGTCGATCACGCCGCCTGGACGATGCGTCCGGGCGCTATATCGAATTTTGCAAAAGCACCTTCTCTAACGACTTGACGCTCAAGGGAGTCAAGATCGTTGTAGACGGCGCGCATGGAGCCGCCTACCTGGTCGCGCCCAAGGTGTTTCATGAACTGGGTGCTGAAGTGATCACCATTGGCTCTGCGCCGGACGGCTTGAACATCAATCACGAAGTAGGGGCAACACACCCTCAGACCTTGGTGGCTGCGGTCAAGGCACACGGTGCACACTATGGCGTGGCGCTGGATGGTGATGCCGACCGGCTGCAATTGGTGGATGCCGATGGACGCCTGTTCAATGGCGACGAGATTTTGTACCTGATGGTGAAAGAGCGGCTGTCGCGTGGTGGTGCTGCCGAGAGCAAACGCGCGGGTGAAACGGTGCCGGGTGTGGTGGGAACGCTGATGACCAATATGGCAGTGGAGATCGCTTTGAAAGCCCGCGCAGTAGAGTTGGTACGTGCCAAAGTGGGCGATCGCTACGTGCTGGAGGAGTTGGAAAGACGTGGCTGGCTGCTGGGCGGGGAGGGCTCCGGTCATCTACTGGCTTTGGACAAGCAAACCACCGGTGATGGGATCGTTTCGGCCTTGCAGGTGTTGCAGGCGTGTATGCGCAGTGGGCAGACCCTGGCCGAACTGCTCGCAGACGTAACGCTGTTTCCCCAAATTCTGATCAATGTCCGGTTGAAACCCGGTCAGGACTGGAAATCCAATGCGCGCATGCAACAAGAAACCCGCGCAGTGGAAGCCGAGCTGGGCGATACCGGCCGGGTGTTGATCCGGGCCAGTGGCACCGAGCCGTTGGTTCGCGTGATGGTGGAAGCGCGTGACGCGGCCCAGGCCAAGGCTTGCGCCCAACGCATTGCAGACACTCTGGCCGTTTGAGGAAACCGGGAAATGACGCTGCCTACATATGACCCGGGTGCGCCTGGCTCTGCTTCGGTGGTTGTTTGCCGGGTTGACTATGCCAACCCGGTGCACGGTGCGGCGCTGGTTACCCTGTTGGACGCCTATGCGCAAGACCCCATGGGCGGGGCTCATGCGTTGAGCGACTTTGCCAAAGCCAATCTGGTTGAAGCTCTGTCCGCTCGTCCACAAGCCTATAGCGTGCTGGCGTTTGACGGGGCGTTGCCGGTTGGGTTGGTGAACTGCATTGAGGGCTTTTCCACCTTTGCTTGCAGGCCCCTGGTTAATGTGCACGATGTCACCGTGCTAGCCAGCCACCGTGGCCTGCGCGTGGCCGAAAAAATGCTGGCGCTGGCAGAGACCATTGCCCGCGAGCGTGGCGCTTGCAAGCTCACGCTGGAAGTCTTGCAGGGCAACGCAGGAGCAGACCGCCTGTACCGCAGGATAGGTTTTGCCAACTATGAACTCGACCCGTCCATGGGCCAGGCGCAGTTCATGCAGAAATGGCTGGATTGAGCGCACACCGTCGGTCAGCCATACCAGTTTTTGAGCGCATCGGCGTGCAGTTTGGCGCGGGATTCTGGTGCAGGCGCCCAACGTATATGGCTGCAAGCGGCTCGAGATAAAAAGTCGAGCAGCGACACATGGCGGCGCAGCACCCGGTGCTGGCGGTGTTCAATCAGCGGGTTAAAGATACCCTTGAGTGAAAACATCTGACGTGGATTTTTCTTGATCCACAGCCAGGAACCCATTTCCAGCGTCAGGGGCAGAAAAACCCGTTGCGGGTCGGTGCAGGATTGCAGATGTAAATAGTCCCATACGTCACCGTGGGCCAGGTACTGCAGGCTTTGCGGTTCAAACACGTAGGGGTGGTGGCTGTAGGTCTGCAAAAACACGTCCCGCAGGGCCTGCATTTCTGCCAGATGCGCTATCGGCTTTCGGGTGTGTGCGTAGGGAAACCAGACGCGGTCACGTGCGCCAAAGCCGGAGTGGCAATCCAGTGCCATGCTGAATTTTCGGGTCAACAATTCAGTGTTTACGACATTGCAAAGTGCCAGGTTTTCTGCCTCCATGGGGGCACCCGGTTTGCCCCGGTACCACGGCAGCCCGGCACTGATGCGCTGGCCGCCCACCAGAAACGGAACGGTATCCACTGCATCGACAGGCGCGTTGCGCATCAGGTCCACGCCCTGCGGGTTTGCACGGGTGCCCATCAGCATCCCCCCCGGGTTGACGATGGGCATGAACACCACCCGCATACACTGCAGTTGTTGGTGCAGCGTGTTATCCCACTGCAGCCGCATGACCAGGTTGTGCAGATAGGCAATCACCACCTCGGCGCCAATGCGCTCCAGGCCGTGCACTCCTCCAAAGTAGCCGATGGCAGGCACGTCCGGGCTGGGGTTACCCATACTGATGGTGTAGACCGGTAAATCGGCTCCGATGTGCGGTGTCACGCGGTGCACCACACGCACGTCGATCTGTGCCCCACCAAGGTCGATGATCCGCTCCAATGCTTCAAGCTCGGGCAGGTGTCTCATGGGTCCTTTGAGCGGGTGATACAGAGGTCATCATTGATGGAGCATAGCGACGAAAGCGGTGCAAACCCGCATGCCACAGCCGAGCGCAGGGGTATGCCGCTTTGTCTCGAAACCGTCACATACGCGCGCTAGCCTATGGGTTCATTCACCGACAAAAAAGGAGTGGACCATGCTCTGGAAATTATTTGGGTTGCAGAAAAAACTCGATGCCTTGTTTGACGACGGGTGGGTCAGTCTGGGTATTTCGTCCGCGCGGCTCAACCCTCTCCTCACGCCTGCGTCAACGGTCTTGGTCTACCCCCGTGAATAGGGCTATCCGGCATTTGGCGTTGCTTAGCAGCGTCGCTTGGGGAGTTGTCGAACTGTTTGCACTGCAGCGTTCACGCTACCAAGCCTGGCGTCTGCGCGCCTGAACGCAGCTTAGCGCAGGTGGTTGCGCCCAAGGACTACCGCGTGCAGAAACTTCAGTAGTGTAGGGTGGGCCTTTAGACGTTTGGCTATGCGCAAGGCTTGCTGTAAGTCCCGCTGTGCTCCGATGGAGCTTTGCAGACGCGTCGCCTGCCGGTGCCACCGCTGCGCACGGCGCTTGGGCAGAACCGTTCGTAAGGCTTCCACTCCGTAGCGCAACCGTTTGGCCAGAATGCGGGCGCGATGCAATTTGTCGGGCTTGTGAGATTTCTTCAGCGTGGTCTTCAATTGGTTGCGTAAGCGCTCCATGTGCTGCAGGGTCCACGGGCGAAGGGCCGTACGCTTCTCGACTCCGATGGCGCGTGTTGCATCCGTGCTGTGCCCGTTTTCAAGCCACTCGGTCAGGGCCAGCAAGGTGGATCCTGTGGCCGGATCCTGTATTGAGTCACGCACCAAACGATGCTGCTCAACGGCTGCGCTCGCAAGCGAGGTCTGGAGTGCTAGCCAATGGGTTTGTCGCTTGGGGCTGCCGCTTACGTAGGCGTTGGCCAGCATGGGCAAGGTTTGCAGATTCGCCACTTCCAGGTCGCGCAGGCAGCCCAATTCTTTCAGCATGGGCTTCAGAGGTTGCAGGGGTGGCAATGCCTGAACCAACGGCGTCCTTTTGAAGATCGCGAGCGCAGTTTTAAAGCGTCGCCATCCTACCCGTGCCTGGTGCACAACCTCGGGGTCGTCCGCCGTGAGCAGGGTGTGCAGGTTGGTGTTGAAATGGTTGAGCATTTCTCGCAAAACGTGCGCTGCCGCATTTTGCATGGGCATATTTGGGGTCAGCAAGGGCGGCCGTGCCCGTGAAGGCTGGTCCAGCGTGTTATGTGCCAGTGCAAAGCCGCGTTGTGCTTTGCTGGCTCCCAGAGGCAGTACAGCAACCGCGCTGGCAATCTGGCGGGCAATGTCAAACAGGGCCGCTGGCTGGCCGGCTTTGAGCTCCAGTTCCAGCTCGCAAATGGACGTGTGGTGATCGCCGACCACAATGTGGCCCAGGTCCAGCGCCACTTCAATCACGCTGCCATCGCGGTTGCGCACGGTCCAGCGGGTTCGGGTGAAATCGGTGGTGAAACGTGCCGTGAGCGACTGGAACAGGGTGCCATCGGGGTCCAGTTGCTGCCAGGGGGTAGCCTGCAGCATGTCCGGTTGCAGGGCGTCACCGGGTACCGCGACCTCCCACTCGCCACGTTGGCTCAAAGCGGAGTCCGCGCTGCCGCCCATCTTCAGTGTTTGTAGCCACACTGGATGTGTCTCACTTCCCACGCGGCGCAGGCGCAATGCACTGCGCTGGGCGTTCAACGTATCGTCTGGGGTGTCGTAGTAGGTGTTGTGCAGCCGTTCGTGGGTGGCTTTGCGCCGCGCGAGCAAGGGCAGGCGGGCCAGGAGGGGTTCCAGCGACTGTGGGTCTGTAGAAGGCAAGGCCAGTTTGAGTTCAATTTCTATGAATGGAACTGTGGGCTTTTTTACGCTATTCATGGCTTGCATCACGCCGCAAGGCTGACGCTATAAAAACAATAGCTGATTATCACGATACTACGAGGGCTATAGGCCGGAATCAAACATGCCGAGCCCAGGGCCCAAGCGTGAGTTGTTCCCATGCGCCCAGCGTACGTGAAAAATCGCGTGATGCCAGCATGGATTTCTCGATCAGGCCTACCTGCACAGCCCGTGCGTACTGGGCGCGGGCCATGTCAAACGGAAGACCCAGAACATCCATGGCGAGGCCTGCGACCTCGGAAACCTGTCTGGTCATGTCGGCAGAGGAATGGGGCTCGATTGCGTCAGGTGTCAATAGGGTTTGCATGGCGAATCCTTTTTGAATCATGCTTGATTGGAACATATTAGGGTTAACCCTTAATAAATCAAGTTAAGTTGTGCAGTCTATTTGGTATTTATGTCGGTAGCGGGTGTCATAAAACTGCCATTGAACTGACGTGTAGGCGTCATCTTTGTCTCTCAGAATTGCACCATAACAAGCTTGACGGAGAAAGAAATGGAAGCGCAATTGCACATACCTACACAGTCAGTCCAGGCTAACGCGGCCACACCTCAACGGTTGACACATGACCTAGAGCAGCAATGCCTTCGCATCTTGCGCTGCACCGCACGCGCACTGGCCAATAGCCCTGGCGGCTTGCGATTCCGGGCAGGCACACAACCCTGGTTGGATGCGCTGCACCTGGGTTCCGGCGATCTGAGTTTGTCAGTCCAACAGGGAGCATGAATATGACTGCGTCTATTGCGTTGGGAGGCACGTTGCAGTCTTTATCTGCCCAAGCACACGATACCGCAAGCAGCTTTGGCAGCGGGCGACAACCCGTGACACAGACTGTTGCACCGGAAAGGGCCTCGATCCGGGTAACTTGGGCCAAGCACCAGGATGAGGTGCGGGCCGCCCAGCGCTTGCGCCATGATGTGTTTGCAGGAGAAATGGGCGCTCGCCTGAACACCCCGATACCTGGCCACGACATTGACTTGTTTGACAATTTTTGTGAGCACCTGCTGGTGATCGACGAGCCAAGTGGTCAAGTCATTGGCACCTACCGCGTGTTGACGCCCGTGCAAGCGCAGCGCGTTGGCAGCACCTATAGCGACACCGAGTTTGATCTGACACGTCTGCGCAGTCTGCGTGATCGCATGGTGGAACTGGGTCGAAGCTGCGTGCATAGGGATCACCGCCACGGCGGTGTAATCATGGCGCTGTGGGGTGCACTGGGTGCCTTCATGGTGCGCAACCAGCTTGACACCATGATCGGCTGCGCCAGCATACCCATGCTGCACAATGGAGTGGCAAGCGGTGATATGGCAGCCAGTATCTGGCGCCAGGTGCAGGCTACCCATCTGGCACCGATTGAGTACCACGTGCGTCCCCGGTTGCCGCTGCCGGTTGAGCAACTGGACGCATCGCTGGATGTGGATCCGCCCGCACTGATCAAGGGCTACTTGCGTCTGGGTGCCAAGGTGCTGGGGCCACCGGCGTGGGACCCGGATTTCAATTCTGCTGACTTGCCCATGATGATGCGCATTGCCGATTTGCCATCGCGCTACCGCAAACACTTTCTGGGGGCCTGATGCGGGTCGGCCCCGACGCCTTTGCGCCGCTTACGCGGGGCATGCTGGACGGTGCTTACCCAAATGACGATGGCGCTCGCGATGACGATGACGAGCACCGCGCCGTGCGCTACCGGGCGATCTTCATCTCCGATATTCACCTGGGTACAGCCGGTTGCCAGGCGCAGGCATTGCTGGGATTTCTTAAGGCTAACTCCAGTGACCACCTATATCTGGTGGGCGACATTGTTGATGGCTGGCAATTGCGCAGGCGATGGTACTGGCCCCAGTCCCATAACGATGTGGTGCAAAAACTGTTGCGCCGGGCGCGCAAGGGTTGCAAGGTGGTTTTTATACCTGGTAACCATGACGAGTTTGCACGCGGGTTCTTGGGTCACGAGTTTGGCGGAATCGAGGTGAGTGAGGATGCGGTGCACACCACGGCAGATGGTCGGCGTCTTTGGGTTACGCATGGCGATTACTTTGATGGAGTCATCCAGTGCGCCAAGTGGTTGGCCTTTTTGGGTGACAACCTGTATGAATTTACGCTCAAGCTCAACCGTTATCTCAACACCCTGCGTGCTCGCATGGGCTTGCCGTATTGGTCGCTGTCGGCCTACCTCAAGCACAAGGTCAAGTCGGCACTCAATTACGTGACAGATTTTGAAGTGGCGGTGGCGCAAGCCGCCCGCGCCCGGGGGCATGACGGGGTCGTGTGCGGGCATATTCACCGAGCAGAGATGCGGGACATTCAGGGTACCCTGTACTGCAATGATGGAGATTGGGTGGAAAGCCGCAGCGCTCTGGTCGAGCATCAGGATGGGCGGCTGGAACTGGTTTACTGGAACGACGAGCGAACCAGTCCGGTATGGGTCCAGGCACCACAGGAGGCAATGGCATGAAGTTGGCATTGATTACCGATGCGTGGCAACCGCAGGTCAATGGCGTTGTGACAACGCTGATGGAATTGGTTCGAGAAATGCAGGCCCTGGGGCACCAGGTCGAGGTCATACACCCGGGTATGTTCGATACGCGCTCCTGCCCGGGCTATGCCGGTATTGATTTGGCTGTGCGGCCAGGGAAAGCTCTGGCGCACCGTCTGGATGCGATGGCACCAGACGCCATCCACCTGGCTACCGAAGGCCCCCTGGGTTGGGCAGGCAGAGGTTATTGTCTGAAGCGTGGCCTGGCGTTCACCACGGCGTACCACACGCGGTTTCCTGAAATACTGAAGGCCGCGCTGAGAGTGCCACTGTGGATGGGGTATGCGTTGTTTCGGCACTATCACAAGCATTCTTCGGGAGTGCTGGTTCCAACACCCAGTGTTTTGACGATGTTGCAGTTGCGCGGCTTTCGCAATCTGCGCAGCTGGACGCATGGCGTGGATATGCAGCTTTTCAGCTACCAAGAGGAGTCACAAATCTACGCACCACTGGGTATGCTGGCGCGACCGGTTTCACTCTTTGTAGGGCGCGTTTCGTATGAAAAGAACATCGAAGCTTTTCTTAACTTGGATGTGCCGGGTACCAAGGTTGTTTGCGGCGTGGGTCCACTGGAAGCCGGGCTGCGCGAACGGTATCCGCATGTTCGCTGGCTGGGTGTGCTTGCGCGCGACGTGCTGGCCCAGGTCTATGCGGCGGCCGATGTATTTGTAATGCCCAGTCGATCTGAAACCTTTGGGTTGGTGATGCTGGAGGCGATGTCTACGGGCACGCCAGTGGCGGCCTACCCGGTAGAAGGACCTCTGGAGGTCGTGGGATCTCCGCCACAAGGTGGTGTGTTGGATGACGACCTTGCTAGCGCTTGGTATTCGGCGTTAGCGGTTCCACGCCATGTGGCACGACAGCGCGCGCAGACATTTGGCTGGGGCTTCGCCTCGCAGCTATTTGTCAGCTACCTGGTTCCGGCACGCGCAGGCACTCCGTTGGATGTGCGCCCTCTGCTTCACACAACTGTCACGCAACTGTCACCAAACTCGTAAACAATTCTTCATTGTTGTGTCATAGTCAAGGCGTGCGTATGTTGTCATTTCTTCGCGATCCCAAGTTGCAAACTCCCTTAAAGGCTCCCGATTTACTCGACCGCGACCATAGCATCCTGGCATTCAATGAGCGGGTGCTGGATTGGGCTGTGCGCGATGACGTTCCGCTAATGGAGCGCTTGCGGTATTTGTGCATCGTCTCCTCCAATCTCGATGAATTCTTTGAGGTGCGTGCAGAACCACATTTGATTGCCAATCAGGCCAAGGAGCGCAAGGGGTTGTATTCGATCAGTTCGTTCGAGCGGCTGTCCGCATCCGTTCACGCTATCGTGGCGCGGCAATACGCGCTGTACAACGAAAAGCTGATGCCCGCATTTGAACAACTGGGCATGAAAGTCATTTCCCACGGTGAGCGCAATGCAGCGCAGCGGCAGTGGGTCAAGCAATATTTCGAGCGCGAGGTGCGTCCTCTACTGATTCCCGTGGGGCTGGACCCCTCGCATCCGTTCCCACAAGTGGCCAACAAGTCGCTGAATTTTATCGTCCGCCTGGGTGGTCGTGACGCCTTTGGGCGTGAGAATGAAATTGCCATTGTCAAGGTGCCGCGCGTGTTGCCGCGGCTGATCCGCATGCCGGCAAAGGTGTCAGGCGAGCTCTCGCTCTTTGTATCGCTATCCAGCGTGATACGGGCACACTTGGCAGAACTGTTTGCCGGTCGAACCGTAGGCCAGTTCTCGCAGTTTCGGGTTACCCGGCATTCTGATCTGGCTGTGGATGAGGAAGATGTCAAAAACCTGCGCATGGCGCTTCGCCAGGGGTTGGTGCACCGTCATTACGGGCAGGCTGTGCGACTGGAAGTGTCTGCAGGTTGTTCCGAGCACCTGTCTGATTTTTTGCTCAAACAGTTTGACCTGCCCACTAAGGCACTGTACCGCGTGGCCGGACCGGTGAATCTGGTGCGGTTGACCCAACTCATTGACCTGGTTGACCGTCCCGACTTGTGCTTCACACCCTACAGGGCGTCTTACCCTGTGCAAATGGTCGAGGGGCAGAGTATTTTTGATCAGTTGAAGCAAGGCGATATCGTTATCCACCAGCCGTTTGAAAGTTTTGACGGTGTGCTGGGGTTCCTGCGCGAGGCTGTCGACGACCCAAACGTATTGGCCATCAAGCAGACCATTTACCGAACCGGCCCTGACTCAGAATTGATGGACTTGTTGCGTGAGGCCGTTCGCCGTGGAAAAGAGGTCACGGTAGTGGTGGAACTGAAAGCCCGGTTTGACGAAGAGGCCAACATCAACTGGGCTGAAATGCTGGAGTCGATTGGTGCCCAGGTGCTCTACGGCGTGGTAGGTCTCAAGACCCACGCCAAGATGATGTTGATTACCCGGCGCGAGGGCAAGTCCCTCAAGCGCTACGGCCACCTGTCAACCGGTAACTACAACCCCCGCACTGCGCGCCTGTACACCGATGTGAGCCACATCACGGCCGACACAGCGCTGACGACTGACATGGAACATGTTTTTGTGCACCTTGCCAGCCAAAGCCGCCTGCCTCCTTTGCGCAAACTGTGGTTCGCACCGTTTTATTTGCATCGCAACATGATCGCCAAGATTGATGCGCTGGGCGTTGCGGCGGGTCGCGGAAAGGACGCGCGAATCGTTGCCAAAATGAATTCGTTGACCGACGAGGCGTTGATTCATGCCTTGATGCGGGCAGGTCGCCATGGCGTGAAGATCGACTTGATTGTGCGGGGTGCCTGCGTGTTGCCTGCGCAAGTGCCCGGGCACACCGACAACATTCGGGTGCGCTCGGTCATTGGTCGTTTTTTGGAGCATTCACGGGTTTTCTACTTCCGCGAAGGCGAGGTGGAAGACCTCTACTTGTCCAGTGCGGACTGGATGAATCGCAATATGGTGCGCCGCGTCGAACTGGCCTGGCCGGTAACCGACCCGGTGCAGCGTCAGCGGCTGGTCGATGAGTGCCTTGTGGCCTATCTGCATGATGGTGTGGACGCATGGGACTTGGGTGCAGATGGCACCTACACGCGCTTCAAAGGGGATGGCAAAACAGCAGTGCACGGGGCCCAGGCGGCGCTGATGGCACGGTACGCGGACATGGAGAAGCCTTGAATGGAGCGCGAACCATGGATCTGATTTTGTGGCGGCACGCTGAGGCCGTGGAAGGTGCTGTTGAGGGTGAAGACATGGCACGGGTACTCACCTCGCGCGGAGAGAAGCAGGCCGCACGCATGTCCGCCTGGCTGGACCGTCAAATGCCCGATAGCACCCGGATTTGGGTGAGCCCAGCCCGTAGGGCTGAGCAAACGGCATTGGCCTTGGGGCGCAAGTTCAAGTTCAACCAGTCGATTGCGCCAATGGGTACGGTAGAGCAGTTGCTGCAATTGGTCCAGTGGCCACACGCAAAAGGCTGCGTACTGGTCGTGGGCCACCAGCCCACATTGGGACAGACCATTTCGAGCTTGCTGGGTCTGAGCACGTCGGAGTGTGCAGTCAAAAAAGGGGCTGTGTGGTGGCTGCGCTACCGCGAGCGTGACGCCACCGGGCAAGCCGTGGTGGTAACGGTTCAGTCCCCCGATTTGTTGTAGACGCTTTCGGTAGTCTTTTTAGTTTCCCTTGGCAGGCCGCCCGGTTTTCAAACTTGGAACTACCTGCAGCGCAGCCAAAAAAACTGCGTCGGACATGGCCGCAATGGCTTTGACCCCGGCTCGGAGCAACTCTGTCTTCTTGGCCGGGTTACCCAATTTAGCAGCGCGTAGCTTTAGTGCATCCAGCACGGTGTACTCATCTTTTGGAAAAGTAAAGCTGTCACGAACCATTTTTGGCTTTTTGGCCTTGGTTTCTTTCACGACGGCAGTCTTGACCACCGGTTTGGCTGCGGGTTTCGCGACCGGCTTAGCTTTTGTGGCTGGCTTTGCGACTGTTTTGGGTTGAGCCTTGACGGGCGCTTTAACCGCAACTTTCGCTGGTGCGGTTGCTGGAATTGACTTTTCGGTTTTTGGAATTGCGGTTGTCATTGCTGTCTTTCCTTCTTAAACGGTATATACAGTTTATATTAATCCGTGAAATGTGTCAAATAATTTGGTTTGATCATGATCTTTGTCATATCTTCGACATGAAGAAGTGGCAAAGTGGGTGCACTGAAAATGGAAAGGTTGGTCTGGAAATATGTCAAAAGACCTTTACGATTTGAAGCGTCTGCGTAACAAGCTTGCGCTTGCGCTTGGTGACGGGCATCCCGTTGTCGCACAGCTTGAAGCGGAAATTGTTGAGTGCACCGCAAATTTCGCTCGCCCAGCGCGCTACGAATGCGCTGCCAAAGTTCGCGAAATCAGGCGGTCAGTCAGTCAGCGCTTGAAAAATCTGAGTGAGTCTGCCGCTTAAGCGCCGGTTTATTACTTTGAGAGGCGCAGTCGTCGGATAACTTTGGTGGGGCCAAAGTCGTCGCTGAAGCCGTAGGCAGTGACGTCGACCTTGCCACTCTTGTGAATATCCACCGAGGCCCAGACGTAAGAACGGTCACTCTCCGGGTGCAGCGTCGTTTCGCCTTGCTTGGCATCCCATGGCGAGCCGCCCGTACCCACCAAAACTTGCCACGCCGCTCCCCGTGGCTGCATCAGGTTGAACATGTGTTGGTGGCCACAGAAATAGGTGGCGCCATATTGCTCAACAACGTTCCAGAATGCGTCTCGCTGCGCGGGAATCTTATCCAGACCTGATGCTTCAGACTTCTTGGGTTTGGCTTTGTAAATGTACGTAAATGCTGGCTTGTGCCCGAACACAAAGAAATGCTTTGCGCCCCGACTCTGGGCTGACTCCAGATCGCTCGCCAGCCACAGTGCAGGCGCCACATTGTCGTTACCCACAGGGTCGGTGTTGACCACCGCAAAGTGGGAGTCCGCCACGTCAAAGCTGTAACTCAACTGTGACTGGTCGCTGGCCAGATTATCGACTGCGGCATTGTTCTGTTTGTTGATGTGGCTGGCTTCAAGGCCCACTATATTCTTGAACCGCTGCGTATCAATGATGAGGTCCCCCATATTGGCGCGCCAGGTATTCTCGTTCTCCACCACGGCTTTTTTGCCGGCCGCTTTGGACTGCACTTCGTGGTTACCCGGAACTGGCACCACATAGGTTCCCGCCTCCATCAGTGTGGCGGCCATGCCGCGCCAAAAACCATACTGGCGGTTAAACGCCATCAGGTCTGACGCCATAACGTCATCCACAGAGTTGGACGCTGTAGGCCCTGCTGCGCCATAGCCCATGATCATGTCGCCATTGAAGAACAGGACCTTGTTCCTTTGCGCCGCTACTTCTCGCAAAATGCGACTCAGCGCCTTGCTGTTTTGCAGCCAGATCTGATCCTGCTGGCTCAGCGGCCCCGTGGTCGGGTCAAAGTTGACTGGGTCCTGGCGAGAGTCGCCAACCGTTGCAAAGCGCAACACCACGGGGTCACCCATTGTTGCGGCGCGTTTAGGCGGCGTGGCTGCCAGCAGTCCACTGGTGATGCTGGCGCATGCCAAACCAAATGCCAGGGCGCGCAACAAAGGTGTCATGGTGTTTCCTGATTGTGGTTAATTAGAAATCAGCCTTCAGCGAAACCTGGAAGCTGCGAGGCGTCTGGTACACATAGGCGTCATACGTAGTG
>CAIYDK010000602.1 GCA_903924955.1 uncultured beta proteobacterium
CGCTGGAGCACGCCAGAAGGAGGCGCCCCGGGCGCCTCAGGGGACTACTTGAATTTCGGCAGATTGAACTGCGGCGGCACGCCCATGCGGGTGTTGATGATCCACTGCTGCAGGATGGACAGAATATTGTTGGTAATCCAGTACAGCACCAGTCCAGCGGGGAAAAAGAAGAACATCACACTGAAAATCAGCGGCATGAACCACATCATCTTGGCCTGCATAGGATCAGGCGGCGCCGGATTGAGCGAGGTTTGCAACAGGGTGGTTGCTGTCATCACCAAAGGCAGAATGTAGAAAGGATCGGGAGAAGACAAATCCTTGATCCACAAAATCCAGGGAACATTGCGCATTTCCACGCTGGACAGCAACACCCAGTACAGCGCAATGAAGACCGGAATCTGAATCATGATGGGGAAACAGCCGCCCATGGGGTTGACCTTTTCCTCGCGGTAAATGCGCATCATCTCCTGTTGCATCTGTTGCGGATTGTCCTTCAGGCGCTCACGCATCTCGGTGATCTTGGGGTTGACCGCCTTCATCTTGGCCATGCTGGCATAGGCCTTGGCATTGAGCCAATAGAACGCGGCCTTGAGCAACAGCACAAGAGCCACAATCGACCAACCCCAGTTTTGGATAAAGCCGTGCAGCTTATCGAGCAGCCAATACAGCGGCTTGGCCAGAATGGTCAGCCAGCCGTAGTCCTTAACCAGTTCCAGACCCGGGGCTAATTTTTCAAGCTCGGTCTCCACCTGCGGCCCGGCGAAGAATTTGGCTTCCACTGCCTTTGTTGCGCCTGGCGCGATGGAGTCCAGCGGCGCGATCATGGTGGCCCGATAGCAGCAGTCCGCCACGGGCGAACCAATATCCACGCCGTCTATTGAAATACTGCGCGGCACGCCCTCGGGCAACATCCAGGCGCTGGCAAAGTAATGCTGCACCATGGACACATAACCGTCCGATGACTGCTTCTCATAGTCGGCATTCTTCTTTTTGATGTCGGCGAACTCCGCCTTCTGGTACTTTTTAGCGGCCGTGTAAACCGCGGGACCCGTAAATGTGGAATAGAAGGAAGACTCACCGGAAGGCTTGCCACCATCGCGCACCAACTGCAAGTACAGTTGCGGTGACAGCGGAGTCGCCGATAGGTTGGTCAGCTCATGCTTAACCGCCATGTCGTATGCGCCGCGGCGCAGGGTGTAGGTCTTGATGAGCTTGATGCCACCCACGTCCCCGGAAGTGAACCGGACAGTCATCTCACTTTCGCCATCCTTGAGCGCGCGCTGGGCACTCACGGTCATAGGCGTCTTGTGGGTCGGAAAAGCACCGGCTGCACTCCCTCCAATGACACCCGTCTGAGCCATATAGACACGGTCCTTCGTGTCATCAAGCAAGACGAAGTTCTTGCTTTTGTCCGCCATGTCAGTGTGTTTCAGAAATTCGGTGCGTACCAGCGACCCACCCTCTGTATCAAAGGTCAATTTCAGCACATCGGTAGTAACTTCAATGCGCTCTTTGACCGCCGGTGCGGCAACTGGGGCGGCTATGGCGCCTGTCGGTACAGCCGCAACATTAGGTGACGAGCCAGCTGCGCTGGGCACGCCGGCCGTATTGGCGACTGGTACGGCGCCCGGTGCGCCGGTGGCAGTTGGTGCCGTTTGTTGGGCCGGATTCGGAAAAAATGTCGCCTTCTTCCCGTTGTATACCTGCCACTGGTCCCACAGCATCACCATGGAAAAGCCAAAAATCACCCACAAAATGGTGCGGCGAATATCGTTCATGAGGGTTTCTTTTCAGAGGAAGAAGAGATCAGCCGGGTAAACAGCCGAGGAGGTTCAACAGGAACCGGGTCGTTGCCACCAGCACACCAGGGGTGGCAGCGTCCAATGCGCGATACCGTAAGGTAACTACCAACCGCAGCGCCATGGGTCTGCAAAGCCTGCAACGCATAGACCGAACAAGTGGGTTCAAACCGGCAAGCAGAGCCCAACCAAGGACTCAAAAACAAGCGATACGCTTTGACAATACCCAAAAGGAAGGATTGCATCATGCGCCAGCTGGCGGTGAGGCCCGCGAAAACAAGGTCTGCAATTCGGTCCGTACTGCCGCCTTAAGAGCCTCCGACGAGGCGCTCACAAAATGCGTGCGATCAAACGACGCGCGCAGCCGCACCACATGTGCCCGCACCGACAGTTGGGGTTCGAAATCAACACTCACGTTGTAAATCTGGCGTTTGATGGCGTTGCGCGTCACAGCGCGTTTGGCCCACCGTTTGGGAACCATGGCGCCCAGCCACACCCCAGAAATTGGAAATAGTGCCGGTAGCGCAGGGTTATGAACTACTGCCACCGGCGATTCCAAAGCACAGCAGTGCAATGCAAAGTGTGCCGTTCTGGCAAGTGTGTTACCCGCCAAAACTGCCTGAAACTGGGGCCGCGTCTTCAGTCGCTGCACGGTAGTGCCACAACCAGTCGGCACACCAGCAGTGCAAGAATGTGCATGTGCTGAAATATGCCCGCAGCAGTCGACTAGACAGCCAGGCGCTTGCGGCCTTTGGCGCGGCGTGCATTGATCACGGCACGGCCACCACGGGTCTTCATGCGAACCAAGAAACCGTGGGTACGGGCGCGACGGATTTTGGAAGGTTGGTAAGTGCGTTTCATTTGGAATTCCTAACAGGCTCAGTTCTGATCTACCCCGTTCAACAGAAGCCAACAAGGGGAGATCGCAGTCAAATCACCCCGAACACAATCAGGGGAACCGTCGATTATCGCAAATTTTCTGAACCAGGGCAACACCTTACATTCCAAACACCGCGTATCGCTGTAAGTTCCGCGTCTTAAACAGAAATGTGGATAAGGCTTTGATAATTTACAATTCAACGAGCAGCAATCCATAACTATCCACAGAAGCTGAAAAGAATAATGCCAGAGGGACTCCCATCAAACCACACCCCGTCACCGGGGCATGACATCGGCCAAAGCCTGTGGCAAAGCTGTGTCGACCAACTTGCCCAGGAGTTGCCTGAACAACAGTTCAACACCTGGATCAAACCCCTGAGCGCACTGGTATTGGAAGACTTTTCCAAGGTCACCATTTTTGTCGCCAACCGCTTCAAACTGGACTGGGTTCGAGCCCAATACAGTAGCCGCATTTCTGCCATGCTGGAAAAAATGTACGGCCAACCGGTGCTCGTTGAGTTAGCGATTACTCCGCGAGAAACTATTACCAGGACTACTTCAATACCTTTGGCAGCGGAGTTTGTTTCAGCTGAAGAAGGCATTGCAGCAGGCGAAGCCACTGTTTCGGGCCTGCCCAAAAATCGCATCAATAGCATGCTGACTTTTGACAGCCTGGTGGAGGGTACAGCGAACCGGATGGCACGCGCTGCCGCTATGCACGTCGCTACCATTCCGGGACACCTGTACAACCCTCTATTTATCTACGGCGGCGTCGGTCTGGGCAAGACCCATCTGATGCACGCCGTTGGCAACCGTCTGCTGGCCGACAAGCCCGGATCCAAAGTTCTCTACATCCATGCTGAACAGTTTGTATCGGATGTGGTTAAGGCCTACCAACGCAAGACTTTTGACGAATTCAAGGAGCGATACCACTCCCTGGATTTGCTATTGATTGACGATGTGCAGTTTTTTGCCAACAAGGACCGCACCCAGGAAGAGTTTTTCAACGCCTTTGAGGCCCTGCTGGCCAAAAAATCACACATCGTGATGACCAGCGACACCTACCCCAAGGGCCTGACCGACATCCACGAACGCCTGGTTTCCCGCTTTGACTCCGGCTTGACAGTCGCCATTGAGCCACCAGAGCTCGAAATGCGGGTGGCGATTCTAATCAATAAAGCCCGCGTAGAGGGCTCGGAGATGCCCGAAGAGGTGGCTTTCTTTGTTGCCAAGAACGTGCGCTCCAACGTTCGCGAACTCGAAGGCGCCCTGCGCAAAATCCTGGCCTATTCCCGATTCAACCAGAAGGAAATCTCCATCCAGTTGGCCCGCGAAGCCCTGCGCGACCTGTTGTCCATCCAAAACCGGCAGATTTCGGTGGAAAACATACAGAAAACGGTAGCCGACTACTACAAGATCAAGGTCGCCGACATGTACTCCAAGAAGCGCCCGGCCAGCATTGCCCGCCCACGCCAGATCGCCATGTACCTGGCAAAGGAATTGACACAAAAAAGTCTTCCAGAAATCGGGGAATTATTCGGTGGGCGTGACCACACCACGGTGCTGCACGCCGTGCGCAAAATCGGTGGCGAGCGCCAGCAGATGACCGAGTTGAACCAGCAGTTACATGTTCTGGAGCAGACACTCAAAGGCTGATGAGAAATCAGGAATAAAACGTTATTTTGCAGAAAGTAGCGCTTAAAACTGGGAAAATGGCAGGATTTTAAAAAAATTGGGCACTTGGGGGCGAACCGTGCCACACCAGACATTAAAGAAGAGGTTGACATGATCGTTTTGAAGGCAACGCAGGACAAAGTCCTATCGGTTCTGCAATCCGTGGCCGGTATTGTTGAGCGGCGTCACACCTTGCCTATTCTGGCTAATGTGCTGGTTCGCAAGACCGGTACATCACTGCAAGTCACCACAAGTGATCTTGAAATCCAGATTCGCACGACGGCCGATCTTGGTGGCGACATCGGAGACTTCACGACCACCATTGGCGCGCGCAAGCTGATCGACATTTTGCGCACCATGCCAGCAGACCAAACCGTGTCGCTGGAATCCAGCCAGAGCAAGGTCATCCTTAAAGGTGGCAAGAGCAAGTTCACGCTTCAAACCATGGCAGCCGAAGACTTCCCACTGGTGCAGGAATCAGCCAACTTTGGCCCGGTCTTCAGCGTACCGCAAAAGACACTCAAGAGCTTGCTCAGCCAGGTTTCGTTCGCCATGGCGGTGCACGACATCCGTTATTACCTCAACGGTATTTTGTTTGTCGCCGAAGGCAAGCAGTTGAGCCTGGTCGCCACTGACGGCCACCGCCTGGCCTTTGCATCAGCCACGCTGGATGTCGAAGTGCCCAAGCAAGAAGTGATTTTGCCGCGCAAGACGGTGGTGGAGTTGCAGCGCCTGCTGTCGGATGCCGAGGGTGCCATCGAAATGCA
>CAIYDK010000603.1 GCA_903924955.1 uncultured beta proteobacterium
ATGAATCGCGAATCGAACCTTTGTCAAAAGGCACCGCCGCCGGTGCAGGCCTTCGGCAGGCGGCTGATGCATTCACGGCTAAGCATAAGGTGACGGCAAGAGCACAGGCAACGCTGGCAGACAGGCTTGTTATTGATAGGTGGAAGTGTGCTTTCATCATGTCTCCGGGCTGGTGTTACGTCCGCCGAAGTCCAAGGCTCACCACCCCCCTGACATCCCGGTTTTCTTGAGGTCGTTTCTTGAAATGTGCCCGGTTCCTGCATGGGACGACGCACAAACAAGATAGGCCGGTACTCCTTTGTTATTGTTTGTGGTTACGACACCGAAACAAAACCAAATGAGACCAGCCTATGCACAGGATTCTAGCGAGCGTCACCACCCTTGAACAACATTTGATCGCTGTCGCGGCCACCGACGGCGACATCTACCGGCCGCTGGCCTGTCCGTACTGCGGGATGGGCGGGCTGTGGCGCCACGGCTGCTACTACCGCAAGGCCGATCGCGATACCAATGCCAGCGAGTCACTCAATCCGGTGGTGGTACTGCGCTACCTGTGCCCGGCATGTGAGCGCACCTGTTCGCGCCTGCCATTGTGTATGGCGCCGCGGCGCTGGTTCGACTGGGCCATGCAGCAGGTGGTGTTGATGCTTTTGCTGCTCGGGTGTTCCGTGCATCAGTGCTGGCGCAGCACCGGGCGGGCTCGCTCGACAGTGCGGCGCTGGCGTGACTGGTTGCATGCGCGCAGCGAGGAGTTTTGCTTCTACCTGCGCAGTCGATTCCCCGAACTGGGGCGCCATGGTGATCGCGACGCGTTCTGGCGCCACGTGATCGAGGGCATGTCGCTGGCCACAGTCATGGCTTGGCTGGATCGGGATCTGGTCGTCCCGTGATTGAGTGCACCTGAGTCGCAAGCGAACAGCCTGTTGCCCGCCCGGGCGGGCAACCCACACACTTTGGCCCTTACGGCAAAGGCGCTTTGAAAGTCTCATCGGCACCTCAACAACTGGAGGTGTTTGACATGAAAGAGATTGATCCCGTGGCCTTGTTTCGGCTATCGGTACTGGGGCCTATCGTGAGCCGCGAGCGACTGCTGCGCGGTGAACTGCAGCAACTCATGCGCGAACTGGCACAACGTGAGTACGCCATTCCGGGCTCGCAGCGTCGAGTGCTGGGTGAGAAGACCATTCAGTCGTGGTTCTACGCATGGCGAAGAGACGGCATAGCAGGTCTCACACCCAAGGTCCGTACTGACCTGGGTCAGTCCAAAATCTCACCAGCGATTCAGGAAGCCATACTGGCGGCCAAACGCGAGAACCCCCGGCGCTCGGTCAACCAGATATCGCGCCTACTGGTGGCCGCCGGACTCGTTGCCGATCAGAGCCTATCGCGCTCGGCGGTGCACCGACTGCTGCAACAAAACGGCCTGTCCCAACTCACGGGTTCAAGCAGTCTGCCCGAAGAGAAGCGCAGCTTTAGCGCCGAGTTTGCGGGTTCCGTCTGGTACGGCGACGTGATGCACGGGCCACGCGTGTCAATCAAAGGTCGCTTGCGCAAGACTTACCTGGTTTCACTCATCGATGACGCCTCGCGCCTGGTGGCGCACAGTGCGTTCTGCCTGGGCGAGACCGCACTGGACATCGAAGGCGTGCTCAAGCAAGCCTTGTTGCGTCGAGGCATTCCCATCAAAATTGTTGTTGATAATGGTGCGGCCTACCGCGCCACCACCCTGCAGGGATTGTGCGCGAGGCTGGGCATCCACCTGATCTTCTGCCGCCCCTACGCTCCCGAGGGAAAGGGCAAATTGGAGCGCTGGCATAGGACATGTAGAGATTCGTTCCTGAGCGAACTCGACGAGCGACGCATCAACGACCTCGATGATCTTAACGCGCGGCTGTGGTCCTGGCTGGAGCAGGTCTACCACCACACGGCGCACGCCGGGCTGGGCGGACTCACACCGTTGGCGCGCTACCAGCGCGACCTGTGCAGAATCCGCAGCCTGGGGGCGAAGGCCCCTCAACTCGATGCGCTGTTTCTGCACCGGGTTGCGCGATTCGTACGCAAAGACGGCACGGTGTCGTACCTGGGCCAACGCTTTGAGGTGCCCTATGAGCTTTCGGGTAAGACCGTACGCCTGGTGGTTGATCCCCACGCACAGCGTGTCGTGGGCGTGGAGAACGAAGCTGGTGTTTCGCTGGGTGCGGCCACCCCCTTGGACATGCTGACCAACATCAACCGCACACGGCGCAAGCCCGAGCCCCCGCCTTCGTCGGTGAGGTCGCACTCTGGGCCCAATCTGGTGGAGCTGGCCCATGCGCAGTACCACGGCCCGCAATTGTCTGCAAAGTCGGAGCTCTGAGATGTATCTGCAACACTTCGGCCTGCGCCACCCGCCACTGGGCAAAAACCTCACCGAGCCCTGGGATGACGGGGTACTGGCGCAATTGAGTCAACGCTTCAATTGGTTGCTGCAGTCTCCTGGGGTCGGCCTGCTCACGGGTGAGCCCGGCGTGGGCAAGACCGCTGCGCTGCGCAGCCTGACCCACGCCCTGAACCCGCACCGCTACCAGGTGCTTTATCAGGCTGAGACCGACTTCGGACGGGTCGACATCTACCGAGGCCTGGCGCGCGCCCTGGGATTGGAGCCGAGCTACCGGCGCGCACAACTTTGGCGCGATATCAAGCAGCGCGTGCATGAGATGGTCGACAGCAAACAGCTCACCCCCTTGTGGATCATCGATGAGGCGCAGAACCTGCCGCCCGAATTCTTTCGGGACTTCCCTTCGTTTCTTAACTTTGCGTTTGACTCGCGTGACCTCATGACGGTGTGGCTGGTGGGACACCCCATGCTCGCGCATGTCTTGGAACGTGCCCCCTACGCCGCACTGCAAAGTCGTCTGCAGGTGCATGTGCAGCTTAAACCCGTGCTCGAGCGAGAACGCTTCGCCTTGCTCATCGCTCACGCCCTCAAGAGTGCTGGCTGCCAGCACAACTTGCTGGCCGACACTGCAATGGAGATCCTGCGCCAGGCCTCCAAGGGGCTACCCCGTCAGGCCGGACGCATCCTGTGCACCGCCATGCGATTGGCCACTACCAAGGGCCTGAACCACCTGCCAGATGAAATTCTTCAACAAGCCATCGCGGAGCTGCAATGACACGCGCATCCCAACCGGGCAGACATCACCCAAACGCACTAAAGTTACCCAGCCTGAGTGACGAGGCGGTCATACAAATCCAGGACTTCCTGCATCTCGCCCTGGATATCTTCGAAGACCACTATGGAGCCCAGATCGAACGCTTCTATCAGTCCATTTGGCAGGATTCACCAGAACTCGACTTGGAGGATTTGCCCTTCTGAATAACGTCCGCATGTAACGCCCTGACGCCGCCGGCTCACCCACTGGCGGCGTTTGCATTTGCATCCGCGCCACAGGCATCCCATTCACATCGAGGTGCCGACACTACCCACATTACTGCGAGACGCCTCGCAGCAATCAACCTCACATAGTTCGGGAAAGTTAGTCGGAATCAGTGCGGGACGTAACAGCTGGCTTTAAATTATTCAAAAGTTCTCTGCCAAATGCTCCCAGAAATCGGGCTC
>CAIYDK010000604.1 GCA_903924955.1 uncultured beta proteobacterium
AGGCAAAGGGGGTATCCATTTCAGCATGGGGGTCACGCCGTTGCCGCCGCCAAAGCCATAAGCCCGCAAAAGCGATCAATGCAATGGCCAAAGGTGCAGCACCGTACAGCCAGGTTTGCGCGATCTCGGTCACCCACACCGATGTCACAGCAGGACCCTCCGTTTGCGCACTCGCAGATGCCGGGCGACAAAGCCAGGCCAATACCGTAGCGGTGAATAGACGCAATGGGGTGCCTCCGTTGTCTTATTTTGGGCGGATTTGACCTATCGGTGCACATCGATGAAGCGCCTTCGGTGCAGATTGATGCTATTAATACTGTAGCTACTGACGCCTATTCAACGTGGCATACGGTTGTTTTTTCATGATGCCGCGCCCGCACCGCCTTCGCTGTAGGGCAATGCTGCTCTTCTGTATGAAATTACCTACAGCCCGGTGTAGGGCGCTCCCTACACGGAAACAGGGTCAAGCCGAGTGAAATTGCGCGGCTATTCCAGCACCCCGTGCTCGATGGCGTAGCGCATGAGGTGCGCCATGCCGGTGAGGTTGAGCTTTTCCATCAAACGGACCTTGTGGGTGCTGACCGTCTTGTCGCTGATCGACAACTGCGCAGCGATCTGTTTGACCAGTTTGCCCTGCGCCAGCAGACGCAACACCACCAGTTCGCGCTCCGAAAGCGCCTGCGTCTGCTCGGTGGCGTGGGCGTCGAAGGCCATCTGCGAAGCAATCTCGGGGTCGATAAAGTGCTGGTGCGCAGCCACCTTGCGAATGGCCATCATCAAGACCTCGGGATTGCAGTCTTTGGTGAGGTAGCCGTCCGCTCCAGCCTTGAGCGCCTGTGCTGCAACTTGCGACTTGTTGTGCATGCTGAGTACCAAAATTGGCATGCCAGGGTGGTCCGTCTTCACCCGCGTGATCAAATCCGCACCACTGATGCCGGGCATGTTCAGATCCAGCAGCAGCAGATTGAATGGCGTTTTAGCCAGCAGCGCCAACGCCTCCTGCCCGTTACTGGCCTCGCCCCCGACCTCGATATCGGGCATCAACGCAAACAGCTGCTTCAAGCCGCTACGTACGAGGCTATGGTCGTCGGCAATCAGCAATCGGATCATGTTGGGCTTCCTTGGGGCAGGATGTTGACAGGAATTGTCACCTCAACGCAGGTACCTTGTCCCGGGGCGCTGACAATTTCGATTGTCCCGCCCAGCGCGAAGCTGCGCTCACGCATGCCCAACAGGCCGAAACTTTTCCTCTGACTGGCCGCCTTCACGTCAAATCCAACCCCATCGTCCTGCACGGTCAACTTTAATGAGTGGGTCGCATACTCCAGTGTCACCTGTACCTGTGTGGCATTGGCGTAGCGGGTGATATTGGTGAGGGACTCCTGCGCAATGCGAAACAGGACCACCGAACGCTCCTCCGAAAGGTCTACCACCAGGCCGTCGCTTTGAAACACGCAATCCATGGAGGAGCGCTGACCTGTTTCGTGGCAAAGCCATTCAATAGCGGAGTGCAGCCCCATATCCAGCGCCACCGGCCGCAGATTCTCTGCCACGTTGCGAACTCCGGACAGGGCCCGGTCGACCAAAGACCGCATACTGGCCACGTTGCCGGAAAACGCCGGATCCAACGCGCCAAACCGCATTTCCAGCAATGAAATATCCATTCGCAATGCGGTTAACACCTGGCCCAGTTCGTCATGCACCTCTCGGGCAATGTGTTTGCGCTCCAGCTCCCGCAGCTCCTCGTTTTGCGCGGCCATTTCACGCAAATGCTGTCGTGATTCAGCCAAATCGAGCTCGGCCTGCTTGCGCTCGGTAATGTCACGGGAAATGATATTGGCGCCAGCAAAATTTCCATCCTTATCGTATAAAAACTTGACGTGGTCCTCGTGCCACGCGTAGGCACCCGACACAACTTGCATCCGATAGGTAAGAAATTTCTCACTACTTTTTAGTTCAACTGCCTTGAAGAAACTGGCAAATAATGCATCGCGTTCATCCGGGTGAATGGCTTTATAGAGGGAATCGAGCGTCGGTACCACGTGTTTTTCGGTAAGGTAGCCAACCTGCTTGAGGTAGGCCGGCGATACGTAGCGGATGGCATTGTCAGCCCCAATGTGAATGATGCCGTCCGAGGTGTTCTCAGCAATCAACTTGTATTTGTCTTCGGAGTCCTTCAGTCGCCTCTCGACTGCCCCACGCTGCTTGGACAACGAGGCCAGGTAAAGCGATGTAACGGCAATCGCGGTTATGAAAAGCCAGAGCTTGGTAAACCCTTGATGTGCATCGTTGTCAACGAAGGGGCCACTCTGAAAGTACAGCGCCATGGCGGTACTGACGGCCAACACCATCACCGAAAATGCTGCGGCCCACGGCCCCATTTGCATGGCAATCCATGACACTGCCAGCACCGCAATTGCGGTCATAAAAAATTGGCCTACCGAGTCGCCTCCCAGCAAAAACCCGGACGCTACCAGCAAAATCAGACCACCGCCCGCAAACAGATGGTCCTGCCGCCGGTGGCTGTACCAGAGGCGCTTGATCTGACCACGATCAAACGCAATGAGCACCGCCCCCCCCACAATGGCGCCGACACTGTCGCCCATCCACCACGCCATCCAGGCCCAGTCAGCCTTTTCTGCGGACAATATGCCACCGACCATCAAGGTAGCGACTCCGCCACTGGCGCTGATTGTCATGCTGACAAAAACCACCATGGCAAACACCTGCACATCACGCCATTGCGAAAACCGCCAGTCAAATTGAAATTGGCGCAGCAGCGCTGCGGCAATCACAGCGCACAGGGTGTTGCCCACACTGATGCCGAACGCAACCGGCAACGCCAAATCATTGGACAGATTAAAAAGCAAAGCCGCCAGCCAGATGGCGGGCCAATAGTTTCGATTCCAGCGAAACAGTGCCGCCACCGCAATGCCCGTGGGCAGCCAGAGCAGGGTGATGTTGCCACTGCCGGCCGTGGCCAGCGCAACACCGAATTTGCCAGACAAATAGTAGCTCGCGGCGATGATACCCATATGAACCCAGCGGGTCCGGGCGGCGTGATTGGGCTCCAGTGTCGAGGGGTTGACGGTAGACATCACAGGCTCTTGGATTAGCGTCAACTGACAGGTCTACGGCGCTTCGATGGATTTGATGGCAGCGAGCCGCCGGAGCAATTGCTGCAAGAGGTCGTTTTGCATGTCGCGAAACAGCAGCACCTCTTCTGCTTCTTTGGCCAGCACGGCTGACTCGTTGAAGCTGATGTCGCGCTGCTGCGAAATCTCGGTGGGCGCAATCAGGTCCCGGCCATCGGGCGTGCGCATACGGAACTGGATGCGGATTTTGAGCTGAAACTCGCGCACCTGGCCTGAAGCGTTGACGCCGACGACATTCTTCTCCCGCACTTCCTGCAGGATGTCCACAATCACCTGAGGTGCTGCCGTACCCGGTGCGGGAGCCAGTGGCACCACGGCCTTGCCAAAGTAGCGGATCAAATCCGCCGCGACCAGTCCATTCTTTTCCGGCGTGACCGCAAGCGTCTGGAAGGCAAAGGTGGGTGCAACGCGCAACTTGAAACCGCAGCCCGCCAGAAGTCCGGCGCTCAAGGCTGCGGCGACGGCGGCACGGCGGTCCATGGTCATATCACCACATTCACCAGGCGCCCGGGGACCACGATGACGCGTTTGATCGGCGCACCTGCTGCGAACTGCACAAAGGTGGCGCTGGCCAGTGTCAATGCTTCGATCTCGTCCTTGGATGCGCCCGAAGGCACCATCACCGACCCTCGCAACTTGCCGTTAACTTGCAACATGAGCTCAATCTCGTCCTGCACCAGCGCCGCGGGGTCCACAACGGGCCAGGCCGCGTCAAGCAGGTCCCCCGCTGACGCAGCATAGCCAAGCTCGCTCCACAGTGCATGCGCTATGTGGGGCGTCGCCGGGTAAAGCGAACGCAGCAAAATCGAGAAGCCCTCTGCCATGACCGCCAGCGCACCATCCGAATCCAGTGCTTTGAAATCCTCCAGCGCATTAATCATCTTCATGGCGCCCGAGACCACCGTGTTGTATTGCATGCGCTGGTAGTCGTAGTCCACCTGCTTGAGCACATTGTGAATTTCGCGCCGCAAAACCCTGGCTTCCTTGGAAAGCATTAAGCCATTTATGCCTCCAGCCCCCGTAATATCTGCGTGAGCAGCTACTAAATTCATAGCAGACAACTTGACACCAAAGTTCCAGACACGGCGCAGGAAGCGATAGCTGCCTTCCACAGATGCATCGTTCCACTCCAGCGTGGCTTCGGGTGGCGCGGTGAACATGGTGTACAGGCGGGCGGTGTCGGCGCCGTACTTTTCGATCAGGTCTTGTGGGTCAACACCGTTATTCTTGGACTTGGACATGGTGCCCACGCCCTCGTAGTCGATGGGTGTACCCACCGGCAAATCGCCAACCGCCTTGATGAGTCGGGCTCCGGTGATTTTTCCGGCGTCATCGAACACGTGCTCCACATCCTGCGGCCAGAAATACTCTTTGCCGCCCTTGTCGCCCTTGCGGGAGTAGATGTGGTTGAGCACCATGCCCTGCGTGAGCAATTTGGTGAAGGGTTCATCCACGGCGACGAGGCCCAGGTCGCGCATGACCTTGGTCCAGAAGCGCGCATACAGCAGGTGCAGAATGGCGTGCTCGATTCCGCCAATGTATTGATCCATGCCGCTGCCACCGGTGGCCTGCTGCTGGTCCCGCATCCAGTAGGCAGTGCCAGCCCCCACCATGGCATCGCTGTTCTTGGGGTCACAGTAGCGCATGTAGTACCAGGAACTGTCCACGAAGGTGTCCATGGTGTCGGTCTCGCGTCGCGCCGCTTTGCCGCACACCGGGCACACCACGCCGGCGTGGAAGCCTTCGTGTTTGTGCAAGGGGTTGCCGGAACCGTCGGGCACGCAGTCTTGCGGCAACACCACCGGCAGGTCCTTCTCGGGCACCGGCACGGCACCGTGCTCGGCACAGTGAATAATGGGGATGGGGGTACCCCAGTAGCGCTGGCGGCTGACGCCCCAGTCGCGCAGTCGCCAGGTCGTCTTTTTCTCGCCCAGGCCTTTGTGCTGCAATGCGGTCGCCACGGCGTCCACCGCGTCGGCACAGGACAGCCCGCTGAATACGTCAGAGTTGACCGTGACACCGCGCTGCTTGTCGGCATACCAGTCCTGCCACTGATCGTGCTCGTAGGTGAGACCATCGATGTGCACCACATCGTCGATATGCAGGCCATATTTTTTGGCAAAGGCAAAGTCGCGCTCATCGTGGGCGGGCACGCCCATCACCGCGCCGTCGCCATAGCCCATGAGTACGTAATTGCCAACCCAGACATCGACCGGGTCACCCGTCAGGGGGTGGATGACTTGCAGGCCGGTGGGCATGCCCAGCTTTTCCTTGACCGCCAGTTCGGCCTCGGTGGTGCCACCCGCCTTGCACTCTTCCATGAAGTGGGCCAGTTTGGGGTTGGTGCGTGCGGCGTGCACGGCCAGTGGGTGCTCGGGCGCCACTGCGCAGAATGTCACACCCATGATGGTGTCTGCACGGGTGGTGAACACGTACATGCGGCCACCGTCAATCAGCGCGCCATCGTTTCCCTTGATGCTGTGGGTGAACGCAAAACGCACGCCGCTGGATTTGCCGATCCAGTTTTCCTGCATCAGCTTGACGCGCTCGGGCCAACCCGGCAGGCCAGTTTGAACGTGGTCCAACAGTTCCTGCGCATAGTCGGTGATCTTGAGGTAGTAGCCGGGAATCTCACGCTTCTCGACAGTTGCGCCGGTGCGCCAGCCCTTGCCGTCAATGACCTGCTCGTTGGCTAGCACGGTCTGGTCTACCGGGTCCCAGTTGACGACCTGGGTCTTGCGGTAGGCAATGCCTTTTTCCAGCATTTTCAGGAACAGCCACTGGTTCCATTTGTAATACGACGGGTCACACGTGGCAACCTCACGGCTCCAGTCGATCGCCAGCCCCATGGCCTGCATCTGGCCCTTCATGTAGGCAATGTTCTCGTACGTCCACTTGGCGGGTGGCACACCGTTCTTCAAGGCGGCGTTCTCGGCCGGTAGACCGAACGCGTCCCAGCCCATGGGCATGAGCACGTTGTGGCCGATCATGCGCAGGTAGCGCGCGAGCATGTCGTTGATGGTGTAGTTGCGAACGTGGCCCATATGCAACTTGCCGCTGGGGTAGGGCAGCATGGAGCAGGCGTAGAACTTCTTCTTGAGTTGACCTTGCGTGTCACGCGCGTCCTCGGTCACGCAGTAGGCGTTCTGGCCGTTCCACAGCGGCTGTGCCCAGTGGTCTTGCGCCGCTTTTTCGATGTCGAGGTGTTGGTATTTGTCTTGCATGGGTGAGAGTACGGCCAAAAACGCCGTCTGATGAAGTGCCTGATGGGGATTTTAGGCGTTTCGCCTTGCGGCGCCCCGGCACAAACCTATTTGACGGCGTGGACCTGCTCGGCAACGAAGCCGATGCGGTGCAGCCCGGCCTGGTGGGTGATGCCCATGACCTCGACCACCCGGCCATAGGGGACGGTGGCATCGGCGCGCAGGCGCACTTCAGTGTCGGGATGCTGCACCGCGAATTGTTGCAGCGCCGCCAACAATGCAGCTGCCTCCTGAAACTGGTCGTTGATGAAGGTTTGGCCAGCGCGGTCGATGGTCAGCGTCAGGAATCGGGGGGCCTGCAGCGTTGTTGCGCCCGGTGTAGTGGGCAAATTCACCTTGACCGCACTCACCAGCAGAGGGGCCGTGATGATGAAAATGACAACCAGCACCAGCATCACGTCCACCAACGGAGTCATGTTGATCTCGCTCATGGGTTGCGGCCCGGGAGTGCGCTCTAGACGACCAAATGTCATTGGGTAACCAGCAGTTCGCGCAGGTCGCGGGCGAAGCCTTCCAGGTCGGCTTCGATGCGGCCGATGTAGCGGCCCAGCACGTTGTAGCCCAGCACCGCAGGAATAGCCACGGCCAAACCGGCAGCGGTCATGATCAGCGACTCACCCACCGGACCCGCAATTTTGTCGATGCTGATTTGACCGGCGCCAGAAATGCCCATCAGCGCATGGTAAATGCCCCACACCGTGCCCAGCAAACCAACAAATGGCGCCGTTGCACCCACGGTGGCCAACAGCACCTGCCCCGCCTGCAACTTGAGCAGCACGGAATGCAAGGCGTCCCGCAATAGCCGGGTGAGTTGCTGGGAACGGTCACCCGCACCGGCCAGCGTTCCGGCCGTGGTGACTTGCGTTGACTCAACCAGGGGACCGACCAGGCCTTCGCGGTCGAAGTGGCGCAAGTTACGCAGGCCGTCATCCACCGACGGTGCCTGCCAGAAAACGCTGATGCTGCGGGCCACATCGTTGTGCGCACGCAATAACAGCCAAGCCTTCCAGAGAATGACCACCCAACTGCCGACCGACATGGCCAGCAAAACCAGCGCAACGCCGGCACCCACCGCGTCGCTTTGGCGCAGCAGGTCCCACCCGTTCATCGCAATCCCAGCACGTCAAACATGTCAAACAAGCCTGTTTTCTGTCCGGCCAGGAACCGTACGGCACGCAGACTGCCCTGGGCATAGGTGGCCCGACTGGATGACTTGTGGCTGATCTCGATGCGCTCGCCAATTCCGGCAAACAGCACGGTGTGGTCGCCCACGATGTCGCCGCCACGGATGGTGGCAAAACCGATGGACGATGGGTCGCGTTCACCGGTTACGCCTTCACGGGCATACACGGCGCAGTCTTTCAGGTCGCGCCCCAAGGCGTCGGCAATGACCTCGCCCATTTTCAAAGCCGTGCCCGACGGCGCATCCACCTTGTGCCGATGGTGCGCCTCAACAATCTCGATGTCGTATCCCGTGGACAGCGCCTTGGCGGCCATCTCCAGCAGCTTGAGTGTGACGTTGACGCCGACACTCATATTGGGCGCCATGACAATGGCCATATTTTTCGCCAGGTCCGCAATTTCCGCCTTTTGAGCGTCGGTGAACCCAGTTGTCCCCACGACCGCAGCAACGCCCAACTCACGGCACACCTTGAGGTGCTGTAGCGTGCCTTCGGGGCGAGTGAAGTCAATCAGCGCAGCGCTGCCCTGCAAGCCCGCCCTCAGGTCCGATGTAATGGCGATGCCAGCAGGTTTGCCCAGCAAAGCACCCGCATCCTGGCCAATCGACGGACTACCAACCATGTCCAGTGCGCCCGACAGCGTGCAGTCATCAGCCACACGGATGGCATCGATCAACATCTGCCCCATGCGCCCCGATGCCCCGGCTACGGCAATTTTGTAAGTCATATCGCGGGTCTTTCTTGCAGCAGGTCTCAAGGACGCGCTTTCTCGAGAGGAGGGTAATCCATGGGTACAACCAAACCGGTGGCGGAAGGCGTCGCAGCTTTGGTGGGCAAAGGATATTTTTGCAGGGCCTCCGGTGACGCCTCCATCACTGGTTTGGCACCCGTTAGAGACTGGATCTGGAGCGTAGCCACAAATTCAGCTTCGCTGGGCAAATCATCTGCCTCGGTACGCTCCAGCACGTCGTTCTTGAAAAACAGCGTCACTTTACGGGCTTGCGGCGGTACGCCTTGACGTTTCAGGGTGAACACATAATCCCAACGGTCGGAATGGAACACACTGACCAGCAATGCCGTGCCCAGTATGTCCCGGACCTGTGTCTTTTGCATACCCGGCTTCACCACGGAAAACTGTTCACGGGTCACCACATTGCCCTGCACAATGTCGCTCTTGTAGGGTGAGACGACGCCGGCGATGCGGTTACTGGCTCCATCCAGACTGCCGCAGCCACCAAGGCCCAGCATCGCAAGGGCAAGCAGGGTCATTCGAAGGCGGTTGCAATGGTGGTCAGACATGGGTGGTTACGCAAGCTATGATCGTAAGATTGTAGCGGTTGAGCACCGCGAGCCCTCTTCAGCAATACCGGCAGAAAGATGCCCATGACCAACATCAACGAACTGAAAAGCACCGGGCTCAAGGCCACGATTCCCCGGCTGAAGATACTGGAAGTGTTTCAGCGCAGCGCCCAGCGCCACCTGACTGCAGAAGATGTTTTCCGGGTGTTGCTTCAGGAGCGATCAGATGTCGGCCTGGCAACGGTCTACCGGGTGCTGATGCAGTTTGAGCAGGCCAGCATTTTGAGTCGGAGTCATTTTGAAAGTGGCAAAGCGGTTTACGAGCTCAACGAAGG
>CAIYDK010000605.1 GCA_903924955.1 uncultured beta proteobacterium
CATCCACAACGTGGCCCTGATGGAAGACCGCGCCACGCTGCGCATCAGCAGCCAGCACATCGCCAACTGGCTGCACCATGGCGTGGTGACGCAGGCCCAGGTGAAAGAAACGCTGGAGCGCATGGCGGCGGTGGTGGACAAGCAGAACGTCGGCGACCCGCTGTACCAGAAGATGGCCGGCAACTTCAAGACCTCCATGGCATTCCAGGCAGCGAGCGACCTGGTCTTCAAGGGACTGGCGCAACCCAGCGGCTACACCGAGCCGCTGCTGCATGCGTGGCGGCTGAAGGTGAAGGCTGCGGCGCAGGCTATGGTGGCTTGAGAATTGTTTCGACCCAAAGCGACTGTTTAAGCAGGTTGTTTAAACATGTTGACACATGGGAGTCATGTGTTTAAACTTGTTTCAACAGAACGCAAGGAGTTGATCATGACAGCAACAATCACGGCCGACCAGACAGTTCAGGAGTGGGGTAACGGCTTGGGAGTACGGATCACCGCACCGATTGCAAAGGCAGCGCGATTTGCGCGTGGACTTCCGATCAAGGTAGAAGTGGTCGAGGGTGGTGTGTTCCTGCGCGCGGTGGGCAAGCCTCAATTGACTCTGGCACAAAAACTCAAGGCTTTTGATCCAGCTGTTCATGGCGGTGAAGTCATGGCAACCGGGCGTGTCGGCGCTGAAGTGTTCTGATGGCGGCGTTAAGCCCTTTGTGGGTGCCTGACCGGCGCGACATGATCTGGATTGATTTCAGTCCTCAGGCGGGCGGCGAGATGAAGGACGAGCATCCCATGCTGGTGTTGTCGCCAAAGGCTTTTAACGAGCGAACAAACCTTGTGATCGGGCTGCCCATGACGCATTTGCAGACCAACGATACCAATCCATTTGCTGTTCGGTTCCAATCACCCAAAGGTGAAATCTGCTATGTCCTGGCGCACCAGCCAAAGTCATTCGCATGGCGTGATCGTGGTGGACGTCCACACCCATGGAAGCAGGTGCCTGCAGACATTTTTGAGGCGGCCTGTGCAGAGTTGAACGGGATCATTTCGATCTCGGTGTAAGGTCCCTCACAATTGAATTCTGTTTCAGATGCCGCAATTCCGGACTTTCGCCAATGAAGGGTATGCAGACAAGCACTGACCCCGGCCGCTGCCCGCTGTGCGGCAAACCGAATCAGTGCGCGATGGAAGTCGAGCGTGAAACCGGCGTCAAACAGCCGCCCTGCTGGTGCACACAGGTCACGTTCGATGCAGCGCTGCTGTCAAGTGTTCCTGACGAGGCTCGCGGCACGGCTTGCATTTGTGCGGCGTGTGCTCAACAGGCGGCTGGGCAGTGACCGATCACTGAGCGCAAGTCAGCCGACGTTGCTAAGCACCTGCCCCTCGCGCGCCGCCGCCCCCGCGCGAACCAGATCGGCAATCAGTTCATCGACCCACTGCGCGAAGTCGATTCCCGAAAAATGCTGCTGGTAGATCGCCAGAAAGTAAGGCGTGGTTTGTGCCCAGACCAGAAAGTCGGCAACGGTGATACTTTGCAGTTCAAGCAGCTTGAATTTCAGCAGAACCTTGACTGCGTGCTTGATGTGCTTGTCGGGTTTGGCCACAAAGCCACGCAGGCGTTCGCGGGCGAAGGC
>CAIYDK010000606.1 GCA_903924955.1 uncultured beta proteobacterium
CTGGCCAGTTGGTGCAAGAGATTGTTGGAAGCAAAGTCTGATTTTTCTGAGTGGGTTGCCGATATCGACTCATTCTGGCATTGGGTTCGCCTGGCAAATGCGTATTCCGACGCAACGTGACCGCTGATTCCGAAAAGGTGTGACCGGCGAATCCGATGACGTGACCGCGCATTCCGAAATAGTCGTGACCGATTTTGTGTATTTGTCGGAATCGTCGGTCACGGTAAATCGGAATTGCTGGTCACGATGTTGGAACGAGAAGTGGATGTGTGACAAAGACGTTTAACAAAGCAGCTACCCTTCCGGGTTTTTTACGGGAGTGGAGATGCCGACGGAGCGGATTGTCATGCACAGAATCAAGGAGCTGTTGCGGCTCAAGTACGAATGCGGGCTATCGTTTGAGCGGATTGCGCGGGCGCTGAAGATTTCCAAGGGCGTCGTCGCTAAGTACGTCAAGGCAGCGGAAGTGGCCGGACTGGACTGGCCACAGGTGAGGGAACTGGATGAAGACGCGCTTGAGCGCCGCCTGAACCTTCGCCATGGACGTGGTCCGAGTAGTGGGCATATGGTGCCTGATTTTGCTTACGTTCATCAGGAACTCAAGCGCAACGGCGTCACCCTGGCGCTTCTCTGGGAAGAATATCGGCAGACGCATGGCGATCTGACCTACCAGTACTCCCGCTATTGCGACCTCTACCGGGAATTTGCCAGGCGCCTCAAACGATCGATGCGGCAGATCCATCGCGCCGGCGAAAAGCTGTTCGCCGACTATGCCGGGGATACGGTCCCGATCATTGATGCCGGAACTGGCGAAATTCTGCGGGCGCACATCTGCGTCACGGTGCTGGGGGCGTCGAACTACACCTACGCCTGCGCCACCGCCAGCGAATCACAGGCCGACTGGCTGGGATCCCTGGGACGAGCCCTGAACTTCATCGGCGGCGTTCCCGAACTGATCGTTCCGGACAATCCGCGCGCCCTGATCGGCGAGGCCAACCGATACGACCCCATGCCGCAGCGGGCTGCTGCTGAGTTTGCCGCGCACTACGGAACGGTCATCCTGCCGGCCCGACCCTATCGCCCGCAGGACAAGGCCAAGGTCGAAGTCGGCGTACAGATCGTCCAGCGCTGGATCCTCGCCCGACTGCGCAACCGGCGCTTCTTCTCGCTGACCGAACTCAATGCCGCCATCGCCGAACTGGTGACGGACCTCAACCGTCGGCCGTTCCGGAAACTCCCCGGCTGCCGCCAATCCGTATTCGAGACCCTCGATCGTCCTGCCCTACGGCCGCTGCCGGCAGCCCCATTCCAATTGGCGCAATGGAAGAAGGCGAAGGCCAACATCGATTATCACGTCGAGGTCGATGGACACTTTTACAGCGTGCCCAACGCCTTGGTGCGTCAGGAGATCGAGATCCGGGTCACCATCGGATCAGTCGAGTGCTTCGTCAAGGGCAAGCGCGTGGCGGTGCATCCACGCAGCCATCGCCGCGGTGCCTTCAGCACGCTTCCCGAGCACATGCCGGCATCGCACCGGGCGCACGCCGAGTGGTCACCCGGACGGATGCTCAACTGGGCGATGTCAATCGGTCTTCGCACCGGCGATGTCGTTCGCCATCAACTCGAATCGCGTCCGCATCCGGAACAGGGCTACCGGGCCTGTCTGGGTTTCATGCGGCTGGCCCGGCACTACGGCAAGGAGCGACTGGAGGCGGCCTGTGCCCGGGCCGTCGTGCTGGGCGCCCTGCGCTACAAGTCGATTGCCTCGATCCTCAAATCCGGCCTGGATCGTCAGCCGCTTCCCGATCAAGCCCAACCTGAACTGCCGTTGCCGACCCACGGCAATGTCCGCGGCAGCACCTATTACCACTGACCCCCTGAAAGGAGTTTTATGCTTGCTCACCACAGCCTGACCCAACTCAAAGCACTGCGCCTCGATGGCATGGCCCGCGCGTTTGAGGAGCAGATGGTGCAGCCTGGCTGCACCGATCTGTCGTTCGAGGAGCGGATCGCGATGATCATCGACCGCGAGGTATCCTGTCGCGATACGAAGCGCGTTGATCGTCTGCTCAAACTGGCGAAACTTAAAATCAGCAGCGCCTGCCTCGAAGATGTCGATTACCGTGCCGGACGCGGACTGGAGAAGAAACTCCTCGCTGCGCTCGGCTCCGGTGACTGGATCCGCCATCATCACAATTGCCTGATCACGGGACCCACCGGTAGCGGCAAGACCTGGTTTGCCTGTGCGCTGGGCAATGCGGCCTGCCGGCAAGGCTTATCCGTCCAGTATGTCCGTCTGCCGCGTCTCTTCGAGGAACTACGCATCGCTCATGGCGATGGCAGCTTTGGTAAGCGCCTTTCGGCGCTGGCGAAGATTGACCTCCTGCTGATCGACGACTGGGGACTGGCTCCGCCTTCGGCGAAGGAACGTTCCGATCTGTTGGAGGTGCTCGACGATCGTGTCGCTACCCGCTCCACCTTGATCACCAGCCAGTTACCGGTCGAGCATTGGCACGACTATCTCGGCGAGCCCACCCTGGCCGATGCGATCCTTGATCGGATTCTGCACTCAGCCCACAAGATCGCCCTGACGGGCGAGTCCATGCGGAAGAAGGTGAAACTATGAGTCCCTACCTTCGAACACGGGTTCCCCACAGGCGACTGCCCGCCAGCGTTAGAGGCGCGCTGGCAGTCGCCTATGGACAACCCTGCATCGTGTCATCGTGACCGATCAGAGTAGAATTTGAACATCACGCATCCGCGCTCTCGTATCGGTCACGATCGTCGGTGCAGCCGGTCACGATCGTCGGAATACGCATCTTCAATAAGTCGTGACATAAATCTGATGTATGGATTAACGCCCCTGACGCTAACGAAGACAACGACATTGCCAAAACAAACAGGCACATCATCGTCCTGATCAAATTCAAGGCCATCGTCACCCGTTATGTCCTTTAGTGTGGTGAGGAGAACTTCCGTAAGGGCAGGGGCTGGGAGGGCAGCACGTTTTAACCCCAAGGCTGGCAACTCTATTGCAGTGCCAGAACCGTCAAAGGATGCGTACTCAAGAACCCCAGGGTGCGAAATATTCAGAATATTGA
>CAIYDK010000607.1 GCA_903924955.1 uncultured beta proteobacterium
CGCACCCGCGACCTGAGTGCAGCGAACGAGGAACTCACCTCGACGGTAGATCAATTGACCCGGGTGCAGCAATCAATGGAACAGTCCCAGCGCGCCTTACAGCAATCGAATGAGACCCTGGGGCGTTTGGGTGAGATTGGAAAGGAATTGACGTCACAGCTGGACACTGACCATGTCTTTGAAACCATTCACAAGCGACTCGACGGACTGCTAGAAGCCACCAGTTTCAGAATACAACTGTTGGACCCGGATGGGAAAGGCCTGAGTTCGGCATACGGCATGGAGAGTGGAAAACGCCTTGGCCCCTTGTATGTTGCGCTGTCGGGATCAAAATATCCATTCGCTGCGCGATGTTTTATGGAGAAGGAAGAGGTTCATTTTCAATCCATAACGAAAGATGAGCAGCGCAAGTACCATGTCCCTGGAACGCTTGAGACCCGATCTGCGCTCTTCTTCCCGCTCTTCGTTGGCGAACGTGTCATAGGCGTCATGTCCGTGCAGAGCATCAACGAGAACGCCTATTCGGAAGTCGACAAGCTGGTCTTTAGGACGCTCTGTGCTTACGCTGCGATCGCGCTGGAAAATGCCCTCACCTACGCCAAGCTTCGCGAAGCGCAACAGCAGCTCGTAGCCAGCGAAAAGTTTGCGGCATTGGGAAACATGGTGGTCGGTGTGGCGCATGAGCTCAATACGCCCATTGGAAACGGATTGCTGGTTGCATCCAGTATGGAGTCGCAGGTTAATGAATTTCGGGCTGCTGTCGTAAAGGGTGAGCTCAGGCGCACTGCGCTCGACAATTTTTTAGAAAGCACGACACAGGCTACCCAACTTTTGCAATCGTCACTCCACAAGGCAGCCGGTCTGGTGCAGACCTTCAAGCGGGTTGCGGAGGATAGAACTTCCGAGCAACGCCGTGCATTTGATCTTGCAGAAACCACACTGGAAGTTCTAGCCACCGTGAAGCACCGTATTGAAGGTGCCGGTCATCATGTTCAGGTGGACATTCCGCATGGCATTACCGTTGATAGTTACCCTGGTCCCTACGGTGAATTGCTTACGCAAATGTTGGATAACGCCGTAGCGCACGCTTTCAATGCGGGCTTTTCAGGCACGATTCGGATTCATGCGCAAAGCCTCTCCGGGCAGCAGGTGGAGTGGTCATTAACCGACAATGGGTTGGGCATTTCTGAAGAAAGTCAGAAAAAGATTTTTGACCCATTCTTCACCACGCGATTGGGACAGGGGAGCAATGGATTGGGTTTGTCTATCAGCTACAACATTGCAACGGCTTTGTTTGGTGGGCAACTGGTTGTGCAGAGCACTCTGGGAGCTGGGACGAGGTTCCTGTGGAGGTTTCCGTTGCGAGCAAATCACAAATAGTCGTGCTGCGACTGGGTTGCTGGTTGCTGGCGCTGGAAAAATATCGACCAAAGTACAGAATAAGCGAAAAGCCTCACCCCGCCAGCGCCCGCAATACATTCTCCGCCGTAGCCGGTGCGGTCAGCCGCACGGGGCCACCGCTGCCCACTGACGCGATGGCATCGCGCAACGCCTCGTACACGCTGATGGCCAGCATGAAAGGCGGCTCACCCACAGCCTTGGAGCCAAACACGTTGTCCTCGCGGTTCGGTTCGGGCCACAGGTCGATCTTGAAGTGCTCCGGCACGTCGCCCGCCGTTGGGATTTTGTAGGTGCTGGGGGCGTGCGTGCTGAGGTAACCCTTGTCGTTCCATACCAGTTGCTCGGTCGTGAGCCAGCCCATGCCCTGCACAAAGCCACCTTCAATCTGCCCGATGTCGATGGCAGGGTTGATGGATCGGCCTACGTCGTACAGGATGTCGACCTTCAGCACGCGGCTCTCGCCGGTGAGGGTGTCGATGGCAACCTCGGTGCAAGCGGCACCGTAAGCAAAGTAGTAAAAGGGCCGACCGGTCAGGGTGGTCTTGTCGTAGTGGATTTTGGGTGTGCGGTAGAAGCCGTCGCTCCACAGCTGGATGCGGTTGGCATACGCCATGCTGACCACTTCAGTGAAGGCCCGGGTCTTGCTGGGGGAGATGACGTGTCCACCTTCAAAGCGGATGGCGCCTGCGCCGCAGCCATCGAGCCCGCACACAAAGGCGGCCAGGTTGTCCCGAACATGGCGGGCGGCAAACTGGGCGGCGCGGCCATTGAGGTCGGTGCCGGCCGATGCGGCGGTGGCGGATGCATTGGGAATCTTGCTGGTGTCGCTGGCAGTGCACAGCACGCGCGCAAAGTCAATGCCCAACTCGTCGGCCACGATCTGTGCCACTTTGGTGTGCAGGCCCTGACCCATTTCGGTGCCACCGTGGTTCACCTGCACGCTGCCGTCGGTGTACACATGCACCAGCGCACCGGCCTGGTTGAACAGGGTGGCGGTGAAGCTGATGCCGAACTTGACCGGCGTGATGGCGATGCCGCGCTTGATGATGGGGTTGCTGGCGTTCCATGCAAAAACAGCCTCTCGCCCCCGTCGGTACTGCGCAGACAGCTCCAATTTTGATAGCAACGGTGCGAGGATGTTGTCCTCCACCCGCATTTGGTAGTGGGTGGTGTCACGCTTCAATTTGGTTCCGGCAATGGCCTCGTCGCTGTACAGGTTGCGTAACCGCACATCCAACGGGTCCATCTTCAGCGCGCGGGCGATGTCGCCCATGATGGTTTCGATGACGATCACGCCCTGTGGCCCGCCAAATCCGCGAAACGCTGTGTGGCTCTGGGTGTTGGTTCTGCAGCGGTAGGAGGCAATCTCTACGTCCTGCAAGTAGTAGGCGTTGTCGCTGTGGAAGATGGCGCGGTCGGCCACCGGGCCCGACAGGTCGGCGCTGAAGCCGCAGTTGGCCGCCATCATCAGTTTGAGTGCGGTCAGGCGCCCGGTGTCATCAAACCCGGCGCTGTATTCATAGGCAAACGGGTGGCGCTTGCCAGTGACCATGAAGTCGTCGTCGCGGTCCAGGCGCAGCTTGATGGCGCACTGGAGCTTGCTGGCCGCTACCGCCGCCCACACCGCCATGTGTCCGGCCTGGGTCTCCTTGCCACCAAATCCTCCCCCCATGCGCCGGCACTCCACGCGCACAGCGTGGTTGTTCAGCCCCAGCGCATGCGCCACCCAGTGCTGCACCTCACCGGGGTGCTGGGTGCTGCTGTGCACCACCCACTGGTTTTGCTCTTGCGGCAACACGTAGGCAATCTGGCCCTCCAGATAGAAATGCTCTTGTCCGCCCACTTCCAGCGTGCCGCTCAGCGTGTGTTGGGCGCTGGACA
>CAIYDK010000608.1 GCA_903924955.1 uncultured beta proteobacterium
GCCTTGCGCACACCAATGGGGTTGCACACCGCACGGGTTTTGGTGAAGCTTACCCTTTGCTTTTGATATAGCGTGCTTTTGCGCAGGTTGTACAGGTGGGAGACGAACACATTGGCCAGACGCTCATAGCGTGAATCGCCATAAATCTCAAAGGCCCGGCGCGGCAAATGCACGATGGCAGGCCACACACTTCCTCGTTGGATCTGTCCATCTCCACCAACAGTGCCACGTCAGCCGGGGTGTACTTGCGTGAGAAAGGCGCTGCCGGTGCGCACGGGCGTTTGTTCAAAGGTACCGGGGCCAGACGGTTCTCCTTCCAGCGGATGATCAGTCCTGTCATCTGTGCGCGGCTTCAGCCGCTGGTGCGACGCAGGTATCTGCCCACTTTGCCAGACGTGCCTCACCAGTCCTGGCTGCAGTCGCCAAAAGAAACCGGCCTAGCAATCGCGGTAGAGACACCCATTACTGAGCGCCCCCCGCACAGATCCCAGCGTGCGCAATTCACGCACTGGGCTCCTACCTTGGGTATTTGACGGCAAAACGCTGTTGTGGCCATGGATGAAGGATTCTTGGGGTGGGGAGCCAAGCGGCAGCCAGTTTGAGCATGCGCTCCCACGTCAGGTTGTACTTCTGGCTGCGTCGTCGCAACGACTTCAACCATATCTCCACCACGTGGTAACGAAATGATCCGATTGCACGGGAGTTGGTCGGTACCGCATGGTACGCATTGAACCCGCGCACAACCGATTCAAGCCACGCGCCTTGTTCAGGTATCGTGTCATGCATCCGTTTTCGCATTTGCTCTCTGATTTCCACTAATTTAGCCACCATCCTGTCTGCTCTCGTCTTGCGCTGCAGCAAGAATGCGCCACTGCGAGATTTGCCACAGATGAATGTGAAACCCAGAAACGTGAAGGTTTCCGGTTTGCCCTGTCCACGCCGCTTGCGCTTGACCGCAGCGAAGCGGCCAAACTCGATCAGGCGTGTCTTTTCCCCATGCAGTTCAAGCCCAAATTGCTCGAACCGCTCTCGCATCGCGTCTAGGAAGCGTCTTGCATCTGTCTCTAGCTCAAAGCCCATGACGATGTCGTCGGCATATCGCACGACGATCATTTTGCCTTTGGCTTCTCGCCCTCGCCACTGCCTGACCCATAGGTCAAAGACATAGTGCAGGTAAATGTTGGCCAGCAGGGGCGATATGACTGCGCCCTGCGGGGTTCCCATGTCACTGCTTTGCCATTGACCTGCATCTAGAACGCCCGCCTTGAGCCACTTGCGCACGAGGCGGATGATGCGCTCGTCACCGATTCTGTGCCTCAAGAAGCGGATCAACCAGTCTTGATTGACCGCATCGAAGAAGCCTTTGATGTCGGCATCGAGTATCCAGTTCACTGGGGTGCTGCTGATCGCAACCGATAAGGCATCCAGCGCATCGTGTTGCCCTCGCTTGGGTCGAAACCCGTACGAGAAGCCGAGGAAGTCTTCCTCGTAGATGGCGTTGAGTACCGCAACTGTTGCACGCTGGACGATTTTGTCTTCCAGTGCAGCTATTCCCAGCGGACGTTGTCTGCCGTCAGCCTTGGGTATGAATACCCTTCTGACTGGCAGTGCCCGGTATGCGCCGCTTTGAACCCGTTTGTGCAGGTCTTGGATGTTTTCCTGTATCTGCATGTCGTAGTCCTCCCATGTGACTTTATCTACCCCGGCGGCGGCATGGCGCTTGAGCGCCAGAAACGACTCCAAGAGCAAATCTACATCAATGTGATGCAGCAGC
>CAIYDK010000609.1 GCA_903924955.1 uncultured beta proteobacterium
CAAATGGGCGTGCCTATTGTGGTCTCGCGCAGTGGCATTACCGAGATGGGTCTGGAAGTGGCCCAACGCGTAGGCTTATGCGCCATTGGACGGGCAACCAATAAACGCTTCTTGTGCTACAGCGCGTTTGAGCGCCTTCAACTGGAGCCTGAGCTGGCGGGCGCGAGGCTGCGCGCCGTGGCTTGATTTAGGCCGCTGCCCAGCTTTTCGTGCGGGACGATTCGCTGTCGAAACCCCCAGTCAGCATGTGATTCAACGATATGCGCTAAGGTAGCGCCATGACTATTTCTTTCTGGACCCTGGGTTGGCGCACCCTGTGGCGGGATCTGCGCTCGGGTGATTTGCGGCTGTTGATCGTGGCGGTGACGCTGGCCGTGGCTGCGCTGACAGCGGTTGGCTTCTTTGCCGATCGGCTGAAAGGCGGCTTGCAGCGCGATGCTCGCCAACTGCTGGGTGGCGATGCGGTGGTGTCCAGCGACAACCCCGCGCCCGAAGCCTTTGCTGCCAAAGCCCGTGAACTGGGCTTGTCTGCTGTGTCAACCGTGGTGTTTCCCACCATGGCCCGCGCCACCGATGCGCAGGGCGGTGCGGCAAAGCTGGTGGGCCTCAAGGTAGTGGAGCCAGGTTATCCCCTGCGTGGCTCGCTGCGCGTGGCCAGCGCACCCGACGCGCCCGATGCAACCACCCGTGACATTCCGGCGCCAGGAAAGGCCTGGGTGGACGCCGCCCTGCTGGAGGCATTGGGCCTCAAAATGGGAGATGCCTTGCTGTTAGGCGACTCGCGCCTGACCATTGACACCATCATCGCAGTTGAGCCAGACCGTGGTGCGGGTTTTATGAATTTTGCGCCGCGAGTGATGATCCACACGCAAGATATTGGTGCTACCAAGCTGGTACAACCTGCCAGCCGCCTGACCTACCGCATGGCTGTGGCGGGTGAAGATAAGCCGGTGTCGGACTTCGTGGCCTGGGCCGATACACAGGTGAAGCAGGGGGCAGTGACTGGCATGCGAGGCGTGCGAATTGAGTCGCTGCAGGGTGGTCGACCCGAAATGAGCCAGACATTGGATCGGGCTGATAAATTTTTGAGTTTGGTTGCTTTGCTCGCCGCCTTGCTCAGTGCCGTGGCCGTCGCCCTGTCAGCCCGAGCTTTTGCCGCCAGCCACCTGGACGACTGTGCCATGTTGCGCGTGCTGGGCCTGAGCCAGCGCACTATTGCTGCCAGTTATGCCTTCGAGTTTTTTTTGATTGGGGTATTTGCCAGTGCCACGGGCGTGCTGCTGGGCTACGGCGTGCACTACCTGTTTGTGCTTTTGTTGGCAGGGTTGGTGGACGTGGCGTTGCCAGCGGCTACGGTGTGGCCGGTGCTGCTGGGTATGGGTATGGGCTTGACGTTGCTGTTTGCCTTCGGTCTGCCGCCGGTTTTGCAACTGGCCCAGGTGCCACCTTTACGGGTCATTCGGCGCGATGTGGGCAACCTCAAACCCGCGTCCTTGGGCGTGCTGGTGGTCGGTGTATTAGGGTTTTCGGCCCTGTTGTTGGCGGCCAGCAGCGACCTAAAGCTCGGACTGATTGCGGTGGGTGGTTTTGGTGCCGCAGCCGCGGTGTTTGCGGCGTTGAGTTGGCTGGCAGTGAAATTGTTGCGCCTGAGCGTCAATGAGAACACCGCACCGCGTTGGTTGGTTCTGGCTACGCGGCAAGTGTCGGCTCGCCCGGCTTTCACCGTGGTGCAGGTTAGTGCACTGGCAGTGGGTTTGCTGGCGTTGGTGTTGCTAGTGTTGTTGCGTACGGATTTGATCAGCAGTTGGCGCAAAGCCACGCCTCCCGATGCACCCAACCGCTTCGTCATCAACGTCATGCCCGAACAGTCGGATGCATTCCAGAAAATGCTTAACGACGCGGGAGTGGCCAGGTTTGACTGGTATCCCATGATCCGGGGTCGACTGGTGGCCGTGAATGGCCGCACGGTGACGCCTGACGACTTTTCGGAAGATCGGGCCAAACGGCTGCTGGACCGCGAGTTCAATGTGTCATTCAACGCCCATATGCCGCAGAAGAACGTTATCGCCGCTGGCAAGTGGACCGACGAGGAGCAGGGCGCGATCAGCGTGGAAGAGGGCGTTGCCATGACCCTGAGTCTCAAGCTGGGTGACACGTTGCGCTTTGACATTGGTGGTGTTCAGAGTGAATCTAAGGTCACCTCCCTGCGCAAGGTGGATTGGGGTTCCATGCGGGCGAACTTCTTCGTCATATACCCGGTAAGTCGCCTGGATAACGTGCCTACCACATACATGGGTGCGTTCAAGGCGCCATTCATCAAGGGATTTGACAATGCGCTGGTGCGTCAGTTTCCTAATGTGACCAATGTGGATATGACAAGCACCATAGCGCAGGTGCAGCGCGTACTGGACCAGGTTATCCGGGCGGTGGAATTTTTGTTTGGCTTCACGCTGGCCGCTGGCTTGGTGGTGTTGTTTGCGGCAATCACTGCCACGCGCGAGGAGCGAGCCCGTGAGTACGCCATCATGCGTGCCGTCGGCGCCAAGGGCAGCCTGCTGCGTCAGGTGCAGCGCGCTGAGTTGGCCGGTGTGGGTGTATTGGCGGGTTTTCTGGCGTCCATCGTTGCGGCCGTGGTGGGCTGGGCATTGGCGCGCTACGTGTTTGAATTTGAATGGACCGTTTCACTTTGGGTGCCCTTGCTGGGTGCTGTTGCTGGTGCAGTACTGGCGCTGGCCGCTGGCTGGTGGGGACTGCGTGACGTGTTGCGCCGCCCAGTGGTGGAAACGCTACGCCGCGCGACTACTTGATTTGCTCGACGCTATTGTCTGGCTTTCGACCTTATGGCCGGGGGGAATACACATCATTCATTCGGTTGACCAAAATGCATGCGGCAGCGTAAGATTTCAGCAATGCCCGACCGCAGGAACATTTTTGCCGAGCTAGATGTGCAAGCCAGTCACCGGCGTTTGCTGCGCGGGGTGCTACTTACCATTGTGATGGTTTGTGTGGTTTCATTTGTGGGGCTGGTGGCGGGATCAAACTACACCTTGTCGCGCGCCGTCTTCGTTCCGATTTTTCTGGGCATTGCCGGGTTCAGCTATTGGCAACTGGGGCGCTCGGTGCAACGCAGTGCGGCGATACTCATTATCGGACTGTGGTTGGCAACCACTGCGGTCACCATCCTGTTTGCAGGGGTGCACAGCGCCAATTTGCTGATTTATTGCTTTCTGATTGTTTTAACCGGCTGGATCATGGGTGGGCGCTGGCTGTGGGGTTTGGCGGCATCCACAATCGCTTTGATCATGGCGCTCGGTGTGCTGGAGCTCGCCGGGTACTACCATCCAACACCGCGCGCCGATGTGGTGTTCGTCACCTTGACGCTGGTCAGTACGTTGGTGGCCCTGAGCTTTATCACCGGCGTGACCTATAGCAGTCTGACGCGCGAGCGGGACCGCGCATTTACCATGGCCCAACAATTGGCTGAGCAAAATCGTATTCAGGTCGTGCAAAGTCAGATTCAGGTTCAGCGCGAACGTGATTTGAAAATGATTCTTGACCATGTGCCTGCCGCAATAGCATCGTTTGATGCTCAATCCCGACTTCGCTTTGGCAATCTGCGTTACGCAGCGTTGTTCGGCGCACGGCCAGAAGAACTGGTGGAACACAACATCTCCGAATACCTGACCCCGGAAGCACTTGCGGCGGTGTCAGAGCCCTGGCAACGATGCCTGAACGGCGAACCAGCAGGCTATCGCAGAACCATCCGCAACCCACTCAGCGGCGAAGTGCGAGTTTTTGACGTCAAGCTAGAACCTGAATTCCATCAAGGTCGTGTGGCGGGTCTGTTTGCGCACATGCTTGATGTGACTGAAAAGGTGGCTGCCGAAGTGCGCATTCAGGAACTCAATGAAACCCTGGAGGGGCGTGTGCAGCAGCGAACTGAGCAGTTGGAGGCGGCGCTGGACAAACTGCACCGTTCCCAGGAAGAATTGGCCCGCAGTGAAACCAAGGCCGCGCTGAGTACTCTGATCGCCAGCGTCTCGCACGAGCTTAGCTCTCCGCTGGGCAACAGCCTGATGGCGTCCACCACACTGCTGGAGCAGGGCAAGGTTTTTTACGGTTTGGTGCAAGCCAATCGCATCAAGCGTTCCGATCTTATGGCCTTTGTGGAGTCGGTGAGCGATGGTACAGATTTGATGCAGCGCAACCTGCAGCGAGCAACCGATTTGCTGGACAACTTTCGCCAGGTCGCCAACGATCAGGCCAGCGAGCAGCCGCGCGTATTCGACCTGGCCACCACGGTGCGGGAGGTCGTGGATACATTGGCGCCGAGCCTCAAGCGACAACCCCACAAGGTTGCGATCGATATCCCCGACGGCATCACCATGGACAGCCTGCCAGGGCCATTGGGCCAGATCATCATCAACCTGACCAATAATGCTTATTTGCATGCGTTTGAAGGGCGCGACAACGGCGTTTTGACAATCAGCGCCAGACTCGATGGCGATAGCACGACGCTGAGTTTTACCGATAACGGCGTTGGCATAGCCGAAGACAACCTCAGGCGCTTATTTGAGCCATTTTTCACAACCAAAAAGGGCAGCGGCGGCACCGGACTGGGCATGGGCATTGTCGAAAACCTGGTGCACAAGACTCTGGGCGGTTCGATTCAGGTGCAATCCACGCTGGGTACGGGTACGCGCGTTGATATGCGGCTGCCCTTGCTGGTGCCAACGGCGCCTGCACGCGTCTGACGCGTGATCAATTGGCAGGCGGTTTTTTCCCTAGCTTGCGGTAGACGGTAGCCCGGCTGATACCCAATGCCAGTGCGGCATGTGCCACGTTGCCCCGGGCCTGCTCCACGGCTTTGCGGATGAGCGCGTCTTCCAGATCCTTGAGCGGCAGCGCGTTGCGCAGGGCAGCGCGCGAAATATTGGGAACGGCTTGATTTTCCATGGAGCACGCCACGGGCAGTGCTTGCAGGCGCAGACCGGTCCACAGTGGAATCTCCAGCACCGGGTCGCTGCGGTACGCCGCGTCATACAGCAACTCAAAACCAATGCCGAACACCTCGCTCACATGCACGGTCGCTGGGCGCTGGCTGTGCGGGTGCGACTGTTCTGCTCTCGGTGCCGCCAGCTGGGCCACCATTTGCCGCGCTGTAGGGTTGGCGGCGGTGACCCAGCCGTCGGCGTCCAGGCAGACAATGCCGTCGGCGTCAGTGCCCAGTGCGTTGCCCGGCCAGTTCAGCCGCACCATCAGGGTGTGGGGTTGGGCCAGCACCAGTGCATTCTCTATGTGGCTGGCGGTCTGGGTGACCAGGTGCTTGAGTTCGGGGCGCTCCACCGCGTCAATGCCGGTCAAGTCCAACATGCCCACGCAGGCGCCATCGGGCCCCCACAGCGGCGCACCGGCACAGCTGTAGACCGCTGTGTTGGAGAAAAAGTGTTCGCCCCGGTGTAACCACACCGGTTGCAATTCGTTCAGGGCAGCGCCTATGGCGGTGGTGCCCACGCTGCTCTCAGATAGGTCTGTGCCAATGCGGGTGATCAGGTCAGCGCGTGGGTCTGAGCGATCAATCGGGCCGCTGGTGTCCACCACCACGCCGTCTCGGTTGGTCAGGATGGCGAAGTAACGTGTGTTGACGATGGCGCGCCCCAGCTTCTCCAGAATCGGTTTGGCGGTTTGAAGCAGTTGCCGGTTGGCTTCCTGGGCGCGCTGCATCTGCTGGTGCGTCACGGTGTCAAAAACAACCGGTTGTTGCGGCGCCAGTCCCAGGCCCAGGCAACGTTGCCACGAGCGCTCCACCCACGGGGCAATCCACCCGGTTGGTAATGCGCTGCGGTCTTGAATGGCGACCTGCCTCGCCCGTGCAATAGCTTCAAGGCGGCCAGTCGCTTCAGTTAGCGGGGCAGAGTGGGCGGCGGAGCTCATGAGTGGTGGTTTGGCAGAGCCATGTGGTAGTGCATTCTCACGCACAAGGTCGGTCGGTGCAGTGTTTCATTTTGAGAATATCGTCGCAAAGTGAATGTCCTACTAGGGTTAGTACTAGGGTTTTAATTGGTCTGAGTGCCAACAATCGCTATGTACTTTATTTCATAAGCAAGGCATTGCATAGGTTGCATGCCGTTACCCCGAGGAGAGACGCATGCAAAAGATGTTGCACATCAACGCGGACAAATGCACTGGCTGTATGCAGTGTGAGATGGCCTGCGCGTTTGAGAACTACGGCACGTTCGCCACAGCCAAGTCGCGCATCAAAGTGTTCGACTTTCATCACACCGGTAAAAAGGTGCCCTACACCTGTACCCAGTGCGACGAGGCTTGGTGTCTGCATGCCTGCCCGGTGGAGGCCATTACTGTGGACAAGGTCACCGGCGCCAAAGTCGTTAACGAATCCACTTGCGTAGGTTGCAAGGTTTGTACCATTGCCTGCCCGTTTGGCACCATCAATTACGTCCAGGAAACTGGAAAAGTACAGAAATGTGATTTGTGCGAAGGCTCACCAGCGTGCGCTGAAGCTTGCCCCACCGGCGCCATCACCTTTATCGATGCCAATTGGACGGGCCTGGGCAAGATGGCCCAGTGGGCCGACAAGCTTGGCAATCAACCTTCCGCATCCTGAAACCTTGCGGGTCAGATCACTCGTTTAAGCGATGTGCTCTGCCCCCAACTGATTAAATTGGAGTAACGATATGTCTTGGGCTGGAAAAATTCTCCGCGTTAACTTGACCGCGGGCACCGTCAAGTCTGAACCTCTCAACATGGACTGGGCACGCGACTATATTGGTTCGCGTGGTCTGGGCACCAAGTTCCTGGTTGAAGAGGTGGCGG
>CAIYDK010000610.1 GCA_903924955.1 uncultured beta proteobacterium
AGGTTGCTGGGAGCAAAACAATTGGGGGCAGTCTCCAATTAGTTCAAAAGATTCATCAGCGGCCTCAAGCCGCCAAATCGAATGCAGTCCGAGTCAATCCGCCGATCGCTCGTGATTGCCGGCTTCGATCTGCGGAACAACGTCCAACACCAAACAACTGGGGGCAGATTCGAATTACTTCGCAGTGCTGAGTTCCCCCACCGTCGCAGCCACAGCGATCTCCCCCCGCAGCACGCGCGCCCGCTCATGGCATGCATTCACGTGCTGGCCCAGCGCAATGCCCACAGCGATCATGTCGGCAGCGCTCAAAGTACGCACCGAGTTATCCGCCAGTGTCCAGCCAATTGAGAACGCGGAGTTCATTTGCGCCAGCGTTACCGCCCCGATAATCCGGGCTTGGCTGATGGCGTCCGAATCAAAAGTGGAGCCGTCCCAGGTAAACCCACCGTACTCAACCGCAGCCCTGGCCTGCTTGACCTTTTCCCACTGGGCATTTTTTGCTTTTTGCAGCGCCTCTGCCTCCCCCACCACCTTGTTTTGGCCTGGTTCCCAATAGGTCCAGCCAATGGGTGGTACATCATCAAAGCGGGCGCATGCGTAAACCGACTCGGTATTGACAGGGTCATACCAGTGGTGGCCCCGGTAATCGTTTTCGGCTACCCACCGTCCGTCAACAAGACGCCATTTCTCCAGCGGGCCCAGTGCAGTCGTGCCTGGCATGGTGCTTATCGTTACCAAGGCCGGCTGCTTGAGCGCCATCTCGCTGTCAATCGTGCCAGCGAAGAACCCTGATTCATCCAGATAGGCGAGCATCATATTTTGTACAAAGTCCAGGCAAAAGTGGGCAACTGAAACTGTGTGAATGCTCCAGAAAGCAGCACCACGGCATAGCTGAAGGTGATTTGAATGCTGAAGTCTTCGGCCCAGGCGCCGGTGTTGCTGTAGGCGCGCGAAACGGATGGTTTGCCCACGATATAGGCCCTGAAGGTTGAAGCACCACCCGACCACTGCCTGAACGGTCCGGTAAAGTTGGCCGCCACATAGTAGGGTTGATTCGCCGTTGCACTCTGGGTGGCCGCATCCGTCGTGCCGGTCGTTACCAGCAGCGTTACATCACCCTTGAAGACGGTTCCAACCGGATATGAAACCGTGCCAGCACCATACTCCTGCGTCACGTCATAACTTCCAAAAACAAGGTTGGGCGGGTCACCGATGCCGGTTTCAACAACTATTCTTCTTTTGATGGTGACGTTGTCAACGCTCAATGCGCCATCCGTTCCCAGCAGGAATTTGCCATTGCCAATGTTCACATAACCGTCACTGCGCGCTATCAAACCCGGCCAGTCAATAGCCGCGAAGGCGCCCGAGTCGCCATTGGCAGACAGCAGGTTTTGCATATGAAGGCGGCAGTTGCCGGTCTTGAAGTCCAAGAAACTGCTGCCATCCACGGCGCATTGCGCCAGCACCCAGCCGTCATTGAGGTCCAGCCATTTGCCGGTGGATTCCGAGTAATTGCTGCGCACACAACCCCAGCCGCTATCGGCACCGTTGGCTCCCCAAATAAAGACATTGCCCGAATTCACCGTGGCACCGTTGATCGTCGTGCCATTGATCGTGCCCCCTTCAATGGTCGAGCCCGTTAGCGTTCCGGTAAAAGTGCCAGAAGTCGCATGAACCTCGCCCCGCACCACCACGCCCGAGAACTCCGCCGTACCGTTGCCATTGATGCGCCAACCCGCACTGCCAGCCACATACCCGCTGCCCTGGATGTACTCCCCCACCGCAATCGTGCCGGCCTTGATCTTGGTCGCGCTCAAAGTAGTAATCTTGGCGTCATCAATGGCCGCATTCCCAATCTTGGCATTGGTGATGGTCCCGTTCTTGATAAATGCGGCGTCCATGTAGACCCCGGCCGGCACAGCAACCCCATTGACCGTGCTTGCCGACGTGGTCACCACAAACGGGATGATCGAAGCCTGCCCCGGTGAACCCACATAAAACCGGTCCGCCCGAACCCCAAACTCGCTATAGGGTGTTGCGTCTTTCAAAGTCGAGGCCAGCCCGTACCCGGACACATAGCCATTCACATCCACTTTGACCGTGTACTGGGCAAAGAGCTTGTTGTCATCC
>CAIYDK010000611.1 GCA_903924955.1 uncultured beta proteobacterium
ATTTTCGAGCACTGGAACACCACCATTGAAGAGCGCCTGCAGGCGCTGCAACGGGTACTCAATGAACCCGTCAACGACAGCACCTTGCCGCGCATCATTGAAGCTTTCCTTGACCCCGTGCTGCGGCTTCGCGCCAGCCCGGAAGGCGAGTACTACGCTTTGTTGGTGGCGCGTGAACTTGCCAACCTGCAGGACGAAACCGACCGGGTACTGCGCACCTATTTCGACCCCATGGCTCATGCATTCATTGATGCCATGACCCTGGCCCTGCCCCACACCACTCGTGCTGAAATGGCCTGGGGCTACCAGTTTGCGCTCGGGGCGCTCTTGCATCACATCAGCGACACCCGTGTGGCACGGCTCTCCATGGGATCAAACCACCCCAGTGATCCGGCGGCTGCGCCCCTGCTGTTGAATTTCATCGTGGCGGGGCTGCGCGGCGCATTCCCGGCGCCCGACACCAAGCACTGATTCACTTTGTCCTTTGAGCCCTTTTCAGAACTTCTAAACCACCCAAAACAGGAGACTTTGATGACACTGCGCCAAACTTTCATTCTCACAGCTTGCGCTGCCGCCATGGCTACGATTGCGGCAGCCCCTGCATCGGCTCAGCAAGTCATCAAGATGACAGCGGCGGCGGGCCATCCGCCGGTTTTCCTGTGGGTCAAAATGGCTGATGAAGTGCTGATCCCTGAGGTGGACAAGCGCCTGGCCGCTGGCGGCAAATACAAGATTGAGTGGACCAAGGCCTGGGGTGGTACGCTGCTCAAGCTGGGCTCTGAATCCAAAGGTGTCGCCGATGGCGTCGCCGACGTGGCCATCGTCAGCACCGTGTTTGAGGGTGCCAAGTTCCCTTTGCAAAACGTGTCGTACTACACGCCGTTTGGCACCGATGACATTGGACTGGTGAGCAAAGCCGTTGCCAATTTGCAGGTTTCAGTCCCCGCGATGGGCGACGCCTGGACCAAGAACGGCCTGGTCTATCTGGGCGGCATGGCCCTGGACACTTACCACGTCTGGACCAAGTTCCCCATCACCAGGCTTGAAGACCTGCAAGGCAAGAAACTCAGTGCGCCGGGGCCGTCGTCGAACTGGGTGCGTGGCACCGGGGCCGTGGCCGTGGCCGGCACCTTGAACAGCTATTACGAAGACATCAAATCCGGTGTCTCTGACGGTGCCCTGGTGTTTACCACCGGTGCCTGGAGTGCGAAGTTGCACGAAGTGGCTCCTTATGTCACCAAAGTCAATTTCGGAGCCCAGTTCGCAGGCGGGGCAGTCATCAACAAGAGTCGTTTTGACAAGTTGCCCCCTGAAGTGCAAAAGGCTTTTTTGGAAGCGGGAGATGCCTGGCAAGCTGCCTATGCCAAAGCGCAATCGGCAGCGGTTGCTGGCTTTATGCAAAAAATGGCAGAGGGTGGCGCCAAGATCAGCGATCTCAGCGAGCTTGAGCGCAAACGTTGGGCTGATTCCTTGGGCCCGGTCGCCAAAAACTGGGCGGCCGATGCCCAGTCCAAGGGCCTGCCCGGCAACGAGGTGCTGAGTGCCTACATGGCCAGCCTGCAAAAAGCCGGAGCCAAATTGCCACGAGACTGGAGTAAATAGATGTCGCAAACCGCCGCGTCAGAGGACACCAGCCGGGGCTTTGCCGGCGACGCCTATGGCGCGCCTCTGCCCTTTGGTTTACACCATCTGAACCGGGCCATGAATGCTCTGGGAACCTTGTGGATTCTGGGGCTGATGGTGTTGATCAACCTGGATGTGTTTGGGCGCAATCTGCTCAACCATCCGGTGCGCGGTGTGACCGAGATGGTGTCGATCTCCATCGTGGGGATTGTCTTTTTACAGTTGGCAGATACCTTGCACGCCGGACGTTTTACCCGTGCCGACATCTTGCTGGATCGGCTCAAAAAGAATAGCCCGGCGCTGGCAGATGCCGTGCAGGCGGGCTTCCATTTGGTGGGGCTGGCGCTGATGGTCGTCATACTGCTGGCGAGTTGGGCACCCTTGGTGGAATCTGTGCGGATTCAGGAGTACGTCGGTGCTGTCGGAGACTTTCAGTTGTCGGTCTGGCCGATTCGCCTGATCACCTTGATCGGTTTGAGTACCACCGCTCTTTGCTTTTTGTTGTTGGCCTGGATCGACCTCGGCCGCCTGCGCTCCAGGTTGAGCGCCGTGCGTTCATCCTAAGGAACTCCACATGAGCAATGTATCGATTGCGCTGGGCTCCTTGGTGCTGATGCTGGTGCTGATTTACGCAGGCATGCATGTGGCGATCACGCTGGGGCTGCTGAGCTTTATCGGGGTCTGGCTGATCCGGGGCGATGTTCAAATTGCGGCCAATTTGCTGGCCCAAGCAGTGAACGATTCCATATCGAGCCATATCTTTGGTGTGGTGCCGCTGTTTGTGCTGACCGGGTTTCTGGTGGCGTATGCCGACGTTGGCAAAGACGCCTTTGAGGTCGCCAACCAGGCGTTTCGGCGCATCCGTGGCGGCCTGGGCGTGGCCACGGTCGCAGCCAATGCAGTGTTTGCCGCGATCACCGGCATCTCCATTGCTTCGGCGGCCGTGTTTTCCCGGGTTGCCGTGCCCCAAATGCTGCGTTTTGGCTACCAGCCCAAATTTGCCGTCGGTGTGGTGGCGGGCTCCTCGGTGCTGGGCATGTTGATTCCACCCAGTCTTTTAATGATCTTGTTTGGTTTTCTGGCAGACCAGTCGGTCGGCGACCTTTTTACCGCAGGCATTGTGCCGGGATTGGTGCTGGCTCTGGCTTTTTCGGTGGTAATTGTGCTGATGGCCTGGGTTCACCCGAGCATGGTGTATGTGGATGCCAAGCCCCGCGACATTGCCTTTGAGGACCTGATGCCGCTTCGGGAAATGGCCATCAAAATCATCCCGATCGTGCTGCTGATTGGCTCAGTTCTGGGTGGCATCTATGCCGGTTTTTTTACCGCCACCGAGGCCGGGGCTGTGGGCGCCCTGATGGCGCTGGTGATTGCGTTGCTGCGGCGCAAGCTCACACTGGAAAGCTTTTGGGGTGTGCTGACCGAAACCGGTCACGTGACAGTGTCAGTCAGTTTTTTGATCATCTGCGCCAACATTTACACCCGCATGCTGGCCATGAGCGGTACACCGCAGGCAATGGTCGAATGGATGGCAGCCGCTGGTTTTGGCGTGGCCATGTTCATGCTGGTCTATGTTGTCGTCATTTTGCTGCTGGGCACCATCATCGACTCATCGTCGATCATGTTGATCGTGCTGCCCTTGATGCTGCCCATTGCGCAGCAGTTCGGATTGAACATGATCTGGTTTGGTGTCGTGACCGTGGTGGCAGTTGAGATAG
>CAIYDK010000612.1 GCA_903924955.1 uncultured beta proteobacterium
ATGGTGGTGGCCATCTGCGCCAGCTTGGCTTGCGTCAATTGAAAGTCTGCCAGGGTCTGGCCAAACATCTTGCGCTGGCAAGCACGCGCCAAGGCCTCGTCCAGCGCGCGACGGGCAAAGCCCAAAGCGGCAGCGGCCACCGAGGTGCGGAATACATCCAGCGTGCGCATGGCGATCTTGAAGCCCTCGCCCGCTGAACCGATGCGCCGGGCTTCACGGTGAGCGAACGCATTCACGTCATGGCACCACACCCATTGGGCACCTTGAGTTTTCAAAACTGTCGCATTCCCCTGTCAAAGCGCATTGGCGCAGCAGGCGAGGGCTTCAAAGTGGCCATGCGCACGCTGGACGTGTTCCGCACCTCGGTTGCCGCCGCCGCGCTGGGGTTTGCACGCCGTGCGCTGGATGAGGGCCTGCAGCGCGCCACCACCCGAAAAATGTTCAACCAGACTCTGGCTGACTTTCAGTTGACCCAGGCCAAACTGGCGCAGATGGCGACCACCGTGGATAGCTCGGCCTTGCTGACCTACCGCGCCGCCTGGCAGCGGGATCAGGGAAAAACCGTGACGCGTGAAGCCGCCATGGCCAAGATGGTCAGCACCGAGGGCGCGCAGCAAGTAATCGACGCCGCCGTGCAGCTCTGGGGCGGCATGGGCGTTGTCAGCGAGCAGCCCGTGGAGCGCCTGTACCGCGACATCCGCTCGCTGCGTATTTACGAGGGGGCGACCGAAGTGCAACTGCTCATCATCGCGCGTGAACTGCTCAAAGACGTCGGACACAAACCATGACCACCGCCCATATTGATACTTTTGCGCGTGACAATTTGCCCGCGCCGGAGTTGCAACCTGACTTTTTGTTCAACCTGCCGGAATTGCAGTTTGGCGAGCAAATCAACTGCGCCACCGAGCTGCTGGACCGCCATATTCGCGAGGGGCGCGGTGACCGCGTGTGCATCCGCGGCAAGGATGTGTGCTGGACCTACCGCGATTTGAACGACCGCGCCAACCAGATTGCCAACGTGCTGACGCGGGAAATGGGCTTGGTACCGGGCAACCGGGTACTGCTGCATTCGTCCAATACGCCGATGATGGCGGCTTGCTGGTTTGGTATCGTCAAGGCGGGTGGCATTGCGGTGGCAACCATGCCGCTGCTGCGTGCCAAAGAACTCAAACCGATTCTTGACATCGCCAAGGTCAGCCACGCCTTGTGTGAGGCCAGCCTTTTCACTGAATTGCGCCAGGCGGGACTCGCCGCTCCGCAGTTGCGCCAACTGCGCCACTTTAACTACAGCGGCCCCGACAGCCTGGAGGCGGCCATGGAGCGCCAGAGCACCGTGTTCGAGAATGTGAACACTGCCGCTGACGACACCTGTCTGATTGCCTTCACGTCCGGCACCACGGGCATCCCCAAGGCCACCATGCATTTCCATCGCGATGTGATGGCGATCTGCGCCTGCTGGCCAGGTTATGTGCTCAAGCCCAACCCAGACGATGTTTTCATTGGCAGCCCGCCCTTGGCCTTCACCTTTGGTCTGGGCGGCTTGCTGCTGTTTCCCATGTCGGTGGGCGCCTCTGCTGTGCTGCTGGACAAGGCGGGACCCACACAACTGCTCGACGGCATCAAGGAATTTGGTGCCACGGTGGTGTTCACCGCGCCCACGTCCTACCGCACCCTATCGGCGCGCGGCAGCGAGGTGCGCCGAACGTCATTGCGCCGTTGCGTGTCCGCTGGCGAGGCCTTACCCGCCTCGACCCGTGCCTTGTGGCGCGAAGCCACCGGCATTGAACTGATTGACGGGATTGGTGCAACGGAAATGCTGCACATCTTCATCTCGGCTGACGAAGCAACCGCGCGCGCCGGTGCCACCGGCCGCGTGGTGCCTGGCTACGAGGCCCGTGTGGTAGATGACAACGGCCAGACCGTGCCGATCGGGACCGTTGGCAAGTTGGCGGTGCGTGGTCCTACGGGATGCCGCTATTTGAACGACGAGCGGCAAAAGTCCTATGTGCGCGGCGGCTGGAATCTGACGGGCGACGCCTACTTGATGGATGCCGATGGGTACTTCTTCTACCAGTCGCGCACGGACGACATGATTATTTCCTCGGGTTATAACATTGCGTCACCCGAAGTAGAAGAAGCGCTGATGCAGCACCCCAGTGTGGCCGAATGCGCCGTAATAGGCGAACCCGATGAAGAGCGCGGACAGATCGTCAAGGCTTTTGTGTGCTTGCGCCCGGGCCTGGTGGGAGATGATGCCATGGTGAAAACGCTGCAGGCCTTCGTAAAGAGCGTCGCCGCGCCCTACAAATACCCGCGTGCCATCGAATTCACCGACAAACTGCCCCGCACCCAAACTGGCAAATTGCAGCGCTTCAAGCTTCGTCAACCATAAACTTGGCATTCCCTCAACCCTTCACTCACCTCAGAACGGATCACCATGCTTCAACATTCTTCCCGTCTCCTGCGTAATACCTTGATTGCGTCGGCTGCACTGCTGGCGCTCAGCGTCCATGCCCAAAGCACTGTCAAAGTGGGTTTACTGAGTACCTTGTCCGGACCCGGTGCCGGCTTGGGAGTGGACATTCGCGACGGCTTCCAACTGGCGGTGAAGCTGGCAGGCGGCAAGCTCGGCGGACAGGCAGCCGAAGTAATCGTCGCTGACGACCAGGCCAGCCCCGATGTGGGCCGCCAAACAGCAGACCGGTTGGTCAAGCGTGACAAGGTTGACTTCATGACCGGTGTAGTGTTCTCCAACGTGATGCTGGCCGTGGGGGCCCCGACGTTCCAGTCGCAAACCTTTTACATCAGCGCCAACGCAGGCCCCTCGCAATTCGCGGGTGAGCAGTGCAACCCGTTTTTCTTCAGTGCCTCGTACCAAAACGACAACATGCACGAAGCCGCGGGCCAGGTGGTCGCTGACAAGGGCTTCAAGCGGGTGGCTGTGATTGCGCCCAACTATCCGGCCGGCAAGGATGCCATCACCGGATTCAAGCGCTTCTATAAAGGTGAAGTCGCCTCTGAAGCACTGCCGGCTTTGAATCAGCTCAACTTTGGCACCGAAATCGCCCAGCTTCGTGCCACCAAACCCGACGCGGTGTACATCTTCCTGCCCGGTGGCATGGGCATCAACTTCATCAAGCAGTTTGTCGGCGCAGGCCTGTCCAAGGACATGACGCTATTCGGCCCCGGTTTCTCGGGCGATGAAGACGTGATCAAGGCCGTTGGCGAGCCGATGCTGGGCATGTTCAACACCTCGCAGTGGGCCCATGACATGGACAATGCGGCGAATAAAAAATTCGTCACCGAGTTCGAGAAAGAATATGGCCGCCTGCCAACCATGTACGCCGCTCAGGGTTTTGATGCCGCTCAGCTGATGGACTCTGCCGTGCGCGACACCAAGGGCAAACTGACCGACAAGGCGGCCGTACGCAAAGCGCTGATGGCCGCCAAGTTCAATTCGGTGCGCGGTGAGTTCAAGTTCAATACGAACCAGTTCCCCATCCAGAACTACTACCTGCGCGTCGTCAGCAAGGACGCCAAGGGCCGCGTGACCAATCGGATGTTGGGTGGCCCGGTCCTCAAAAACCACAGCGACGCTTACGCCAGCAGTTGCAAGATGCCAGGCTGATGGCCGAGTACGCCGTACGAGGGGAACACCTGTGAACGCAATACTGGTGCTGGAGCAGTCACTTAACGGCCTACAGTTCGGGTTGATGCTGTTTTTGCTGGCCGCTGGTTTGACGCTGGTGTTTGGCATCATGGACATGATCAACCTGGCGCATGGCTCGCTGTACATGGTGGGGGCCTACCTGATTGCGACCCTGACCGATGTGCTGGGTAACTTCTGGCTGGGTCTTGTGTCGGGCGTACTGGGTGCCGCTCTATTCGGTGTTCTTCTGGAAATCAGCATTCTGCGGCGCCTGTACCAGCGTGATCATCTCTCTCAGGTGCTGGGGACCTTTGCCATCATGCTGATGTGCAATGAAACCGTGCGCCTGATCTGGGGCGCGCAGCCGATATCCCTTAACCCTCCACCAGCGCTGGCGGGTCCGGTGGAGTTGTTTCCGGGCTTTTCCTACTCCTCATATGGCCTGTTCATCATCGGCGTGGGCTTGCTGGTGGCAGGACTGCTGTACCTGCTCATCACGCGCACCCGCATCGGGATGCAGGTGCGCGCCGGCGCTGCCAACCGGGAAATGGCGTTGGCAATGGGTGTCAACGTTCGAAATCTCTTCACCGCCGTCTTTGGTGTCGGAGCGGCCTTGTGTGGTATCGCCGGTGGCATGCTGGGGCCGGTGCTGGCCGTGCAGGTCGGCATGGGGGAAAGCATTCTGATTTTGGCATTTGTAGTCATCGTGATTGGTGGCATTGGTTCAGTCCGTGGCGCTTTTCTGGGGGCCTTGATCGTGGGCGTGATTGACACCGCTGGCCGCGCGCTGATTCCAATGTTGTTTGCCATGCTGATGTCACCCGAGGCGGCGGCCAATGCAGCGCCCGCAGTGGCTTCCATCATGATTTATGTGCTGATGGCCACGGTTCTGTTTTTCCGTCCGAGGGGCTTATTCCCCGCCCATGGTTGAACTCGACCTGACTATTTCAAGTAAGGCACCATGACACAAGACCCCATGTTGGAAAACACCACGGACAGCATTCTGGACCATCGCCTGCACTGGCGGTGGGCCGCACCCGTGCTGGCACTGCTGGTCGCATTTCCGTTGATTGCGAGCGCCACCGGAACAGACTTTTACGTGTCACTGGCCAGCCGCATCCTGATTTTTGCGCTGGCCGCAACCAGCCTCAATCTCATCCTGGGATTTGGCGGCATGGTGAGTTTTGGTCATGCCGCATTTGTGGGTTTGGGAGCGTACGCCGTGGCCATTTTCATGCAGGCAGGAATCGTCAGTGCCTGGTTGGCATGGCCGCTGGCAATGCTGGTCAGCGCGTGCTTCGCGCTGGTCATCGGCGCCATCAGCCTGCGCACGCAGGGCGTGTACTTCATCATGATCACACTGGCCTTTGCGCAGATGCTGTTCTATCTGGTGACCTCCCTCAAGGTCTATGGCGGGGATGATGGTCTGTCCCTCGCAGGTCGGTCCAGCCTGGGTTTTGGACTGGATCTGACCAACGACCGCATCTTCTATTACGTCACCTTAACCCTTGTGGTGGCGGTCTTGTATGCGGTGGCACGCTTGCTCAACGCCCGCTTTGGTCACGTACTGCAAGCGATCCATGAAAACGAAGTGCGCATGACGGCCATCGGTTTTCCGGTGTATCGCTTCAAACTGTTCGCCTTCGCGGTGGCCGGCGCACTGGCAGGCTTGGCCGGGGCGCTGCTGGCCAATCTGGGCGGCTTTGTCAGCCCGGCGCTCATGCAATGGAGTCAATCCGGCATGTTGATGATCATGGTCATTCTGGGGGGTGTGGGTTATCTGTATGGCGGCGTGGTTGGCGCTGTGTTCTTTCTCTTGCTCGAAGAACTGCTGACCCATTTCACGATTCATTGGCAACTGGGCTTGGGCGCAGTGCTGCTACTGGTCGTGCTGTTGGCACCCAATGGTTTGGCAAGCCTGATCAAAGCCAGGAGCCGCATATGAGTGAGGTGCTGCTCCACGTGGACCAGTTGGTCAAACGCTTTGGCGGCCTGACGGCGACCGATCACGCCCAGTTGACGGTAAAGAGGGGCACCATCCACGCGCTGATCGGCCCCAATGGGGCCGGCAAGACGACCCTGATCCATCAAATTTCCGGAGCTTTGCAGCCGGATGAAGGTGCCATTCGCTTTGGCGGACAAGACGTCACCGCCATCCCTATGCACCAGCGTGCACGCATCGGTTTGGTCCGCTCTTACCAAATTACCAGCATCTTCAAACGCCTGTCTGTGGTGGACAACATAGCGCTCTCGGTGCAAGCCCGAAGTGGCAGCAGCTTTCGTTTTTGGCGGGCGGCGCGTTCTGACTGTGAACGCTATGCCCAAGCCGCAGCGTTGGCTGACCGGGTCGGACTCGGTGCGCGACTGCACACGATTTCTGGTTCGCTGTCGCACGGCGAACAGCGTCAACTGGAACTCGGCCTGGCACTTGCCACGCAACCCCGGCTATTGCTGCTAGACGAGCCTATGGCCGGCATGGGCCCGGATGAGTCAGAAAAGATGGTGGAGCTGCTGCAAAGCCTGCGGGGTGAGTTAACCATCTTGCTGGTCGAGCACGACATGGATGCGGTGTTTCGCCTGGCCGATACCATTTCCACGCTGGTGTTCGGCAAGGTGATTGCCAGTGGCACTGCCCAGCAAATCAAAGACAACCCCGATGTCAAGCGCGCCTATCTGGGCGACGATGCCGTTGTGGAACCCCACGCTGCAGCGTAATAAAGGACTGAGCATGGGAAACAGCACCGAAGCACTGCTTGAAATTAACGACCTGCACACCGCCTACGGTAGCAGTCAGATTCTTTTTGGTATCCAGATGAAGATGGGGGTGGGTGAAACCGCCACCCTGTTAGGCCGCAACGGCATGGGAAAGACCACAACGGTGCGCTCCATCTTCGGGCTGACACGCGCCACCGGCGGCACGATACGCTTCTGTGGTGAACGCATTGACCGCCTGAGTCCTGACCGCATTGGACGCATGGGCATGGCGGTGGTGCCAGAGGGACGCATGATTTTCGCCAACCTGTCGGTCGAAGAAAATCTGCGCGCCTTTGCTGCCAACCGCAGCCGCAGCAAGGAGCCCTGGACGCTGGACCGCGTGTACGACCTGTTCCCGCGCCTCAAGGAACGCGCCCGCAATATGGGCAATCAACTCTCCGGCGGCGAACAACAGATGCTGGCCATCGGGCGCGCGCTGTTGACCAACCCGCACCTACTCATTCTGGACGAGGCCACCGAAGGACTGGCGCCATTGATTCGCGAAGATATCTGGCGTTGCCTTTCCACGCTCAGGGCGCATGGGCAGAGCATTCTGGTGATTGATAAATACGTGCAGAAGTTGGTAAACCTCGCCGATCACCACACCATCATCGAGCGTGGCAAAGTGGTGTGGCAAGGCGACTCCGATCAACTCGGCGGCAATCCCGATGTCTGGCATCGCTATATCGGGGTCTGAAATGCAGCAAGCCTCAAGTCCATTCATGCCCGTTGATGCCTGCGTATCGCGCCTGTTTACACAAGCTCGCGTGATACGTTTTTCTGATTGCGATCCGGCCGGTATGGTGTTCTTTCCCCAATACTTCGTGATGCTCAACGCGCTGGTGGAAGACTGGTTTACCCACGCCCTGCGTGTGAACTACGCTGAACTGCTGGGGCCACGGCGCATTGGCCTGCCAACCGTTGCGCTGCAAAGCGAGTTCAGGGCACCCTGCCGCATGGGCGATACGGTGGAGTTTCGGTTGCAACTGGAACGCATGGGCAGTCGCTCCCTCACACTGCGGGTGGATTGCATGCATGGACCGGGTTGCTGCGTCCAAATTCGGCAAGTACTGGTATCAACTTCCTTGGCACACGATGGTGCCATCGAAATTCCGCAAGATGTGCGCGAAGGTATCGCGCGCTGGCAAAGTTTTACAGGAGACTCAATATGAAGTTGCTTCAACCACCGCACTGGGCACGCCCTAGAGGTTATTCCAACGGTGTCATGGCACGTGGGCAAATGGTGTTTGCGGCCGGAATGATTGGCTGGGATGCACAGTGTGTATTCCATACTGACGACATGGCCGGGCAAGTTCGCCAGGCCCTCACCAATGTAGTGGAAGTGCTGCGCGAGGCGGGTGCGCGCCCCGAGCACATCGTGCGCATGACCTGGTATGTGACCGACAAGCGGGAGTATGTAGCGGCCTACCCCGAGATTGGCAAGGCCTTTCGTGAACTCATCGGCAGCTTCAATGCCGCCATGACAGCGATTGAAGTCGCCGGGCTGATTGAAGACCGCGCCAAGGTTGAAATCGAAGTGACCGCCGTTATTCCGGATTGACGATCGGTGCGAGAACGTATTTCAATTTTTCACTTATCCAATCCATTAGAGGAACCATGACCATGGCAAGCAAAAACACATTTCAGTGGGACGATGCACTTCTGCTGGAGTCGCAACTCACCGACGACGAGCGTCAGGTGCGCGATGCCGCCCACAGCTACTGCCAGGAGCAGCTTGCACCGCGCGTGGTCGAAGCCTTTCGCAATGAAAGAACCGACGCCGGCATTTTTCGTGAAATGGGCGCGCTGGGTCTGTTGGGCGCGACGATTCCTGAGGCCTATGGCGGCGCAGCCCTTAACTATGTGTGCTACGGCCTGGTGGCGCGTGAAGTGGAACGTGTGGACTCCGGTTACCGATCCATGATGAGCGTGCAGTCATCTTTGGTCATGGTACCCATCAACGAATTCGGGTCTGAGGCGACCAAGCAGAAGTACCTGCCCAAGTTGGCCACTGGCCAGTGGATCGGCTGCTTTGGCCTGACCGAACCCAACCATGGCTCTGACCCCGGCAGCATGATCACCCGCGCAAAAAAGGTCTCCGGTGGCTACTCCCTGAGTGGCTCGAAAATGTGGATCACCAACAGCCCTATTGCCGACGTGTTTGTGGTGTGGGCCAAAGATGATGAAGGCTCCATTCGCGGCTTCGTGCTGGAAAAAGGATGGAAAGGCCTGAGCGCCCCGGCGATTCACGGCAAAGTGGGGCTGCGCGCCAGCATCACCGGCGAAATTGTGATGGATGAAGTGTTCTGCCCTGAAGAAAATGCGTTCCCCGATGTGCGCGGCCTGAAAGGTCCGTTCACTTGCCTGAACAGCGCCCGCTTCGGCATTGCCTGGGGCGCGTTGGGTGCCGCTGAAGACTGTTACGCCCGCGCCCGTCAGTACACCATGGATAGAAAGCAGTTCGGCAAGCCCCTGGCCGCCAATCAACTGGTCCAAAAGAAACTGGCCGACATGCTGACTGAAATTACGCTAGGGCTGCAAAGCTGCCTTCAGGTCGGCCGACTCAAGGACAGCGGCCAGGCGGCAGTCGAGATGACATCCATCATCAAGCGCAACTCCTGCGGCAAGTCTCTGGACATCGCCCGTGTGGCACGCGACATGATGGGCGGCAATGGCATCAGCGACGAGTTCGGCGTGGCCCGTCATCTGGTGAACCTGGAAGTGGTCAACACCTATGAAGGTACGCACGATATTCACGCCCTTATTCTGGGCCGTGCAATCACCGGCATCGCCGCTTTTTGACTCCGTCAGTTTGTGAAATGCAGCGCTGGCTAAAGGTCCGTCCATGAAACCTCAGAGTATCCGAATCATTCAAGAAGAGCACGGCACCATCGCCGCCATTGTGAAGTCGTTAGGCATGATGATTGAACGCGGTCCGCGCGATGACCTGCCGGCATACTTTGAGGTCGTGGGTGCGATGCTGTTTTATATCGACGAGTTCCCGGAACGCTTGCACCACCCCAAGGAGACCGAACTGCTTTTCCCCAAGGTCGCCCAGCGTGCCCCGGAAACTGCAGAGCTGATTGCACGGCTCGACAAGGAGCATGCGCGGGGCGAATCGGCCATCCGCGAGCTGCAATACTTCCTCAAGGCGTGGGAACTGCTGGGCCCCACGCGCCGCGAAGCCTTTGAAGTCGCCGCCAAGCGCCACCTGCAGTTCTACATGGACCATATGCGCCTTGAGGAAAACGTGATCCTTCCGGCCGCCATGAAGGTGCTTGACGCTGGCGACTGGAAAGAAGTCGACGAGGCCTTCGCCACCAATGTAGACCCGCTGAACGGCAAATACCCGCGCGACCCCATATATGACCGCCTGTTCACCCATATCGTCACGCGGGCGCCGGCGCCGATTGGGTTGGGTGAGCAATGAACCGCACCATAGAGAAACATCCATGATCACACTTCAAGACTGCCAACAACGCGATGCGACTGACCCACTGGGCAGTTTGCGTAAACTGTTTTCGATTCCCCCGGGCGTTATCTACCTCGATGGCAACTCGTTGGGTGTCATGCCCAAGGCCGCAGCGGCACGCGCCGCCGACGTCATCACCCAGGAGTGGGGGGTCGGCCTCATTCGATCCTGGAATTCGGCCGGCTGGTTTAACCTGCCCCAGCGCCTGGGCAACAGGATCGCGCCGCTGATCGGTGCTGGTCCAGACGAAGTGGTTGTTACCGACACCACCTCGATCAACTTGTACAAAGTGCTGTCGGCCGCTCTAACCATTGCGGCGCAAGACGCACCGCAGCGCCGCGTAGTGGTCAGTGAGCGCAGCAATTTCCCCACCGACCTCTACATTGCCGAGGGTCTGTGCAAAGAGCGCGGCTACACCCTGCAACTGGTTGAACCCGAAGAAATTGGCGCTGCGCTGACAAGCAAACTGGCCATTCTGATGCTCACCCACGTGAACTACCGAACCGGCGCCATGCACGACATGGCTGCCGTCACCGCCGCCGCGCACGCAGCGGGGGCACTGGTGGTGTGGGACCTGGCGCACAGCGCTGGCGCCGTGCCCGTGGACCTGACGGGTGCGAAGGCCGACTTTTCCATCGGTTGCGGCTACAAATATTTAAACGGTGGCCCGGGCGCCCCGGCATTCGTGTGGGTGAACCCCCAACACGCCGATCGCTTTTGGCAACCGCTGTCGGGTTGGTGGGGTCACGCAAAGCCGTTTGAATTCACGCCCGACTACAAACCCGCTGCCGGCATCACCCGCTACCTGTGCGGCACGCAGCCCATTGTCAGTATGTCGTTGCTGGAGTGCGGTCTGGACGGTTTCAAGGCCGCGCAAGAGTTGGGTGGCATGGCCGCGCTGCGCAGCAAATCATTGGCACTGACCGATTTGTATATTGATCTGGTGGAGCAGCGCTGCGCGGGGTACGGGCTGGGACTGGCGACACCACGCGAGCACGCACTGCGCGGCTCGCAAGTCTGCCTGACACGCGAACATACAGCCGAGGGATCGGGCGCATTCGCTATCGTTCAGGCCTTGATCGCGCGTGGTGTTATTGGAGACTTCCGCGCCGGAGACGGTGTGCGGCACAAAGACATCTTGCGCTTTGGCTTTACCCCGCTCTACATTGGTTATGAAGACGTATGGAACGCGGTGGAGCAACTGCGTCAGGTGCTGGAATCCGGCGAGTGGCAGCAACCCCAATTCAACCAGAAACACGAGGTAACCTGAGATGTGCCCATTTAAACCCGACGGCGCTGCCCAAGAACCAAACCCCGGCTCAACGTCAGCCAACGCGGGCTTGCCCGAGTCCATTGTCATTGAGGAAAAGGCCCAGCTCGACTTCAGCAAGAGCATGAGCTACGGCGACTACCTGAACCTGGACGCCATCCTCACCGCGCAGCATCCCCGGTCGCCCGATCACAACGAAATGCTGTTCATCGTGCAGCACCAGACCAGCGAGTTGTGGATGAAGCTGATGCTGCATGAACTGGGCGCTGCGATCCAGAATATTGCCAGGGATGAGTTGGGCACGGCCTTCAAGATGCTGGCCCGCGTGAGCAAGATCATGGAGCAACTGGTGCATGCATGGGACGTGCTGGCCACCATGACGCCGCCCGAGTACAGCGCCATTCGCCCCTATCTGGACAACTCCAGTGGCTTCCAGAGCTACCAATACCGCTGCATAGAGTTCTCGCTGGGCAACAAGAATGCCGCCATGCTCAAGCCACACGCACACCGTCCCGACCTGCTGGCGCGGGTGCAGGCGTCCTACATGGCACCATCGCTGTATGACGAATCCCTGCGCCTGCTGGCGCGCCGTGGCATTACCGTTCCGGCCAGCCACACCCAGCGCGACTGGTCACAACCCTACACGGCAGACGCTGCGGTAGAGCAAGCCTGGCTGCAGGTTTACCGCAACCCCAAGGCGCATTGGGATCTGTACCAACTGGGCGAAGAACTCACCGATCTGGAAGACGCCTTCCGACTGTGGCGTTTCAGGCACGTGACCACGGTGGAGCGCGTCATCGGCTTCAAGCGCGGTACCGGTGGCACTGGCGGCGTGAGCTATTTGCGCAAGATGCTCGATGTGGTGCTGTTTCCTGAAATCTGGTCGCTGCGAACGTCGTTGTGATGCAGGGAGCGGTGGCAGCCATCGAGCTCAGAAGCTACTTGAGTCTGCGCCACATAAAACACGACCCGATTGCGCCCCTGCTCCTTGGCCTGGTACATGGCGGCGTCGGCGCGCACCAAAATGTCGTCCTGGCTCGCTTCACCGTGTACAAACAGGGCAACGCCGATGCTGGCTGTGCAGCGGTGGTTCAGCGTGACCGTGCTTGCCCCTTCGTGTTCCATGCCAAGATCGTAGGGCGCAGCCACAGCGACCCGAATCTTCTCGGCAACCACGCCGGCCTGCGCCATCGAATCTTCAAGGCTCAGCGCCAGTTCGTCCAGCAGCACCACAAACTCATCGCCGCCGAAGCGTGCCACGGTGTCGATTTCGCGCACACAGGCCTTGAGCCGAGTGGCCACCTCCACCAGCAACAGGTCCCCAGCCGAATGGCCTTGGCTGTCGTTGAGTGGCTTGAAATTGTCCAGGTCCAGAAACATCAGCGCGCCATAGAAGGCACTGCGCTTGCTGGCCAGCAGGGTCTGACTCAGGCGATCGTTAAGCAGTCTGCGATTGGCTAAATGGGTGAGCGGGTCATAGAACGCCAGTTGGCGCACCTGCTCCTCCATGCGTTTGCGATCGGTGTTGTCACGGTTGCTGGCACGCACACCGTTGGGCTTGCCCTCACCGTCAAAAACGGGCTGGCAAACATGGGCGATCCAGCGGACATCGCCACCCTTGGTTCGAATACGAAAATCCAGCACTTCGCGCCCGCCCGGCAGCGACAAGTCGTGCCGGTGCTGCGCATAAAGACTCTGATCGTCCGCATAAACAATCCGACTCAGCAAGTCCGGGTCCGCGTAAAACTCTGCTGGTGTGTAACCGCTGATCTGTTCACATGAGGGCGACACATAGCGCAAGGAGCCATCGGTCAGGATCCAATACTCCCAGTCGGAGGTGAAATCCGCTACCGTGCGGTAACGCAGTTCACTCTCGCGCAGCACTTCTTCAAGCTTCTTGCGCTCCACGATATCGACGTCCAGTTCAACTCGCGCACGCTGCAGTTCTTCAGCCTGCATCTCCAGTTCAATCTGGTGCACGCGCAACTCATACATCACCTGCAGCGCTTCTGCAGATGACAGGTGGACATCGCCGCGCGAGGCCTCAGTCAGAAAGTTGCGCGCCACCGCTTCGGCGCGCCGGTGCATCGCTTTGGAGCGGGGTTCGGCAACGCTATTTGCGCGCGTCAAGAGAACCACATCGCTGGGCCATTCCACAATGATCGCCGTTTGATCATCCTGCGTTGGCACGCCGCCAGTAAAACCCTTTAGCGTCTGTTGCAGTGAATCGAGCAACGCAAACGGCACCAGTGCCGCCGCTCTGCCGGCCTCAAATGCACCGATCAGACGCTCCTGCCCGAACTGCTCGCCGCTGGGGCTGCAGGCCTCGGTAATGCCATCCGAATAAATCAGCAGGCTATCGCCCGGCCCAATCGGGGTGCAGACCTCGACGTAGACCTCGTCTGGCAAGACGCCGATTGGCAAATTTTCACCCGCAATCAGCACTACCTTGCCCTGCGCCGCGGACATCAGCAGCCCATGCGTGTGCCCCGCGTTCACATAGGTCAAGCTGCCGGCCTCCAGGTCAAAGCGGTAC
>CAIYDK010000613.1 GCA_903924955.1 uncultured beta proteobacterium
CGATTTTTGGCAACGTGGCGGATCTGACGGCCCGCCAGCCAAAATTTCAATAACAGGCTGGCGCAAAGGGCCAGAGCGAAGACTACCGTGGTGGTGAGCGATGCCGAAGGGTAAAAAAGAGAGTCTGTCATGGCGCCCGAGTTTAGGCCATAGGCGACAATCACGGGCATGGCTGAACCTAACACCCCTTTACTAAGCAAATCTGATAAAAACCTCGTCTGGCTTGATTGCGAGATGACCGGACTGGACCCCGAGGCTGAGCGCATCATTGAAATTGCGGTGATTGTGACTGGCCCCAACCTGGAGTGCCGCATCGAAGGCCCTGTGTTGGTGATCCACCAAAGCGACGCACAATTGGACAAGATGGATGCGTGGAACAAGGGTACACACGGCAAGAGTGGCTTGATAGCCAGGGTCAAGGCATCTACTACCACAGAGGAGCAGGCGCAAGATGAGCTGATTGCTTTTTTAAAGCAATACGTTCCTGCCAATGGATCACCGATGTGTGGCAACTCCATTGGGCAGGACCGGCGTTTTCTGGTCAAGTACATGCCCAAGCTGGAAGCTTTTTTCCATTACCGCAATCTGGATGTCAGCACGCTCAAAGAGCTTTCCAAGCGCTGGCGTCCAGAAGTCTATGCCTCGTTTAAGAAACAACAGCGGCATACCGCGCTGGCTGACGTGCACGAGTCCATAGATGAACTGGAACACTACCGCCGGCACTTCCTCAAACTTGATTAATCTTTGCTTGGCGTTAAAGAATTAGGTAGAAACCCGAATTCGTGGCATAATCGAAGGCTGCGCTACAAACAGTAGCGCATTTGTACATCTCCCTTCATTCACCGGGCTCGCCGATATGGGCCCCAAGCGCTGAAAAAATTCAGCCGCAGGTTCCGTTTGATGGTTGATGTTTTTTAACCATTGACGGAGCAGTCGCACACTCTGCGGCTCTCGCGTGTGAGTAAAACCATGACTGACGCTTTTGAAGTGGCAGGTGCCTTTGCGCCTGCCGAAACATTTACCGAACCCCAAACTGCTGTTCATGCAGCAGATACTGTGGCTGCAGGCCTCGCGGTAGAAATCAATACACCTGAAGAACCCGCCGCACCAAATGGCTTTGTGGTGATGGGCCTGGCACCCGAGCTGGTGCACGCGGTCAAGGACCTGGGCTACACCCAACCAACATCCGTTCAGCTCAAGACTATTCCGCTGGCATTGCCTGGAGATAGCGATGGAAAGTCAGCTGCCAAGTACATCGACTTGATGGTTTCCAGCCAGACGGGTAGCGGTAAGACCGCGGCCTTTCTGTTACCAGTGCTCCACACCCTGTTGAAGCAGCAGGCGCAAGCTGAAGCCGATGAACGCGCTGCTTTCGAGCGCGAAGTGGCCGAAGCGACCGCCCGCGGCGAAGCTCCACCCAAGCGTTCCAAGCGCAAGGACCCCACCAATCCTCGCAACTTCAAGGCTCCGGCGCCCGGCGCTTTGATCGTTTGCCCGACCCGCGAACTGGCACAGCAAGTGGCCAACGATGCGATCGACTTGGTGCAGCACTGCCGCGGACTGCGGATTGCCAACATCGTGGGTGGCATGCCGTACCAGTTGCAAATCGCCAAACTGCAAAATGCCAACTTGGTGGTGGCCACGCCCGGCCGCCTGCTTGATCTGCAACGCTCGATGCAAATCAAGCTGGATCAGGTGCAATTCCTGGTCGTCGACGAAGCCGACCGTATGTTGGACCTGGGCTTCTCCGATGATCTGGCCGAGATCAACCAGCTCACCATTGCCCGCAAGCAAACCATGATGTTCAGCGCTACCTTTGCGCCGCGCATTCAGCAGTTGGCTGCCCGCGTGATGCGTGAACCCCAGCGAATAACCATCGACAGTCCACAGGAAAAGCATGCCAACATTAAGCAGGTTCTGTTTTGGGCTGACAACGCCCACCACAAACGCAAGCTGTTGGACCACTGGCTGCGTGACACCACGATCAACCAGGCCATCGTATTTGCGAGCACCCAGATTGAGTGCGATGGTTTGGCCAATGACCTACAGCAAGACGGCTTTGATGCCGTGGCTTTACATGGTGCCTTGAGCCAAGGCTTGCGTAACCGCCGTTTGATGGCGTTGCGCCAAGGGCAAGTCCAGATTTTGGTGGCAACCGATGTGGCCGCACGCGGTATCGACGTGCCCACCATCACCCACGTGTTCAACTTTGGTTTGCCAATGAAGGCCGAGGACTACACCCACCGCATTGGTCGTACAGGCCGCGCCGGACGTGACGGGCTGGCTGTGACCTTTGCCGAAGTGCGCGACCGCCGCAAGATTTTTGACATCGAAGCGTATACCCGCCAGCATTTCAAATCCGAGACCATTCCAGGTCTGGAACCCCAGCAGCGCTTCCCTGAAGCGCGCCCTGGTACCGGGGCCAGCTTCGGTGGCCGTGGTAGCCACAATGCCGACCGCGCACCCCGTGACCGCAACTTTGGCGGTGGCGGTGGTCGCCCTGGCTTTGGCGGCAACCGTGGTGGCAACGCAGGCTTTGGTGAAAGAAATGACGCTAGCCCCCGTGGAATGGGCGCAGGCAGCTATCAAAATAATAGTGATTTTGGTGGTGGTAACCGTGACAATGGCCCCCGTGACGGTGGTGATAACGGTGGTTTCAACTATGCACGAAAAGGTGGCTTCAACGACCGCTTTGCAGGACGTCCTGATGCCGCAGCCCCTCGTGGTGGTGATTTTGCTGCACGCAAGCCCGCCTTTAGCAAGCCTATGGGCGTGAAACCCGGCAACGCCGGCAAAGTGTTTGTTCCACGCGACGCCAAGAAGCGTGCGGCTCGCACGTTCGACTAATAGCAGTTGGCGCCAAATTAGGACCCCTCGGGGTCCTTTTTTTGTGGCCGGTTGTTCAAGACATGCCGTTCCGGCTAGCCAGTTCTACAAACAGTCCTGCTTGGTCAAGGTCGGCAAGTCCGTGTTCTATGCTCTGTGCATACAGCTGTTCAAATAAGGCCGTGATGGGTGCTTCATACCCAATTTCATGTGCCGTTGACAAAGCGTTTCGCAGGTCCTTCAGCTGAACGGACATGCGCCCTCTCGGTGCGAAGTCGCGCTCTACCATGCGCTGACCGTGCACTTGTAAAACGCGACTGTCGGCAAAGCCACCGGTGATTGCTTCTTTAACCTTTGCCATGTTGGCGCCTCCGCGTTCGCACAACAAAAGGGCCTCCGCAACAATGCCTATGGTCCCCCCCACAATCATCTGGTTGGCGAGCTTTGCGAGTTGACCGGCCCCGATTGGCCCCACATGCGTGGCACGGCCAAAGACAGTCAGCACGGGCAGCGCCTGTTCGAAACTGCTGATTTTTCCACCCGCCATGATGGCCAGAGTGCCACTTTCCGCGCCGATGGTGCCGCCGGAAACCGGCGCATCAAGGTAGGCAATGTGTAGTTCGTTGAGGCGAGCCGCGTGGTCGCGAGCCTCAGTCGGATTGATCGATGACATATCGATTAGCAGCGCTCCGGGCTTCATGGCGGCTGCGGTGCCCAGGTCAAACAGTACCTGTCCTACCACGGCGCCATTGTCCAGCATGGTGATGGTGATGTCGGCGTCACGTACAGCATCGGTTGGCGCTTCATGCACGATGGCGCCCGCTGACGCCAGACGTTGCGCCTTTTTCAACGTTCGATTCCATACGTGGACGCAGTACCCTGCGTCACATAGCCGACGCCCCATCGGAAAGCCCATCAGGCCGATGCCCAATATCGCAATATTCATCATATTTTCCTTGTTCGACCTCAGAATACAGCGCGAAGGGTACTTTCACCAACCGTAGTCGTTGAATTGCTGACAGATGACTGACGGACTTCGCCGTTTTTCTGTCTGTAGTCCGCCGGAATGGAGTTGACAAATATCAAACAGTGCTCAGTGCCGGGCTATACGCTTTTAAACCTAATCTGGATTAGTTTTTTTTTTGATCACCTGGCCTACCATTCTGCTCGTTAAACAACCCGGTCGTGCCTGTGCGGCGATTGTGGTGGGGGCCTTGTGGTGAGCATTTCAACTTGGAGATAAGCATATGAAACGATTGAACAGAACAGCTGTATCGCTGGTGGTTGGCTGCATGGGCTTTGCTGCCTCGGCAGTGTGGTCCGCCGACACATTGCAGGACGTGTTGAAAGAGCGAGGACTGAGTCAGCAGGATTTGTTGGCCGCAGCCAAAACTTATGTACCTACTGGAAAACGTGACGAGTTTGTGGTCTTTAGTTCTGGCGGGCAGTCGGGCCAGGTCATCGTTTATGCAGTTCCATCGATGCGTATTTTGAAATACATCGGTGTGTTTACGCCCGAGCCATGGCAAGGTTATGGCTTTGATGAAAGCTCGAAGAAAGTACTGGCTGGCGGCAAGATTGATGGTAAGGACATCACATGGGGCGATACCCACCATCCCGCTATCTCAGAAACCAACGGCGAATATGATGGACAGTTTCTTTTCATCAACGACAAGGCAAACCCCCGCATTGCCGTGATCGATTTGCGTGATTTTGAGACCAAGCAGATTGTGGTCAACCCGATCTTCAAGTCTGAGCATGGTGGTACGTTTGTAACGACCAACACCGAATATGTGATTGAAGCAGCCCAGTATGCTGCTCCTTTGGAAAACAAGAAGTTTTACCCGCTGGAAGAGTTCAACGAGAAGTATCGTGGCGGTATTACCTACTGGAAGTTTGACCGCAAGGAAGGCCGCATTGACACGGCCAAATCTTTCTCTCTTGAACTGCCGCCCTATTCGCAAGACTTGTCCGATGCTGGCAAGTTGGCGTCTGAGGGCTGGTCTTTCACAAATTCCTTCTGCTCCGAGCGCTATGTTGGCGGTATTGAAAAAGGTCGCCCACCCTATGAGGCTGGCTGTTCCGCCAAGGACACCGACTACATGCACGTGATCAACTGGAAGAAGGCCGCTGAACTGGTTGCAGCTGGCAAAGCCAAGAAGATCAATGGACATGACGTTCTGATGATGGAAACTGCCATCAAAGAAGGCATTCTGTTCCTGATTCCTGAGCCAAAATCCCCTCACGGTGTGGACGTCACGCCAGACGGAAAGAGCATCATCGTTGCAGGCAAGCTGGACACGCACGTGTCGGTTTACAGTTTTGAGAAGATCCAAGCTGCGATCAAAGCCGGCAAGTTTGAGTCCAAAGATCCGTACGGCATTCCAGTCATTGCCATGAAGGATGCTATCGCCACGCAAGTTTCTCTAGGACTTGGCCCACTGCATACCCAGTACGACAGCAAGCCTTGTGTTGCCTATACATCGTTGTATGTGGACTCGCAAGTTGCCAAGTGGAACTACTGCGAAGGTAAAGTTCTCGACAAGATCAGCGTGCACTACAACATCGGTCACTTGATGACCATGGAAGGTGATTCAACCAAGCCGGCTGGCAAGTATTTGGTTGCGTTGAACAAGCTCGCCATTGACCGCTTTGTACCAGTTGGTCCATTGCATCCTCAAAATCACCAACTGATCGACATCAGTGGTGACAAGATGCAGTTGCTCTACGACATGCCGCTTCCTTTGGGTGAGCCGCATTACGCGGTGGCCATTGCAGCCAACAAGCTCAAGCCAGCAGTACGCTACAAGGTTGGAACCGATAGCCGTACTGATCAGCCACATCCTGGCGCCGCCAAAGCCGGTGAAGAGCGCATCGTGAAGAAGGGCAACAAGGTCGAAGTGTTCGGAACACTGATCCGCTCGCACATCACTCCGGAGACTATTGAAGTCGAAGTGGGCGATGAGGTCACCATCAACCTGACCAACCTTGAGCGCGCTCAGGACGAGACCCATGGCTTCACCGTGAGCACGTTCAATGTGCACGCATCGGTTGAGCCAGGTAAGACGGTTGCTGTGAAGTTCAAGGCCGACAAGGAAGGCGTCTATCCGTACTATTGCACGGAATTCTGCTCTGCATTGCACCTTGAAATGCAAGGCTACTTGTTGGTGAAGCCAAAAGGCTGGAAGCCCACCAAGGTCGGCTTGGCTGCTCAGAACTACACGGAAGCTGACTACAAGGCCACATTGAAGAAAGTGGCCGATACGCAGGCGATTATTGACTCGGTGGTGGCCTACATCACTAGCGTCAACTACAAAGACTTCCCTGAAGTTGTGGCCATGGTTGACGACGCCTTTGACCAATTGGGCAAGACCAAGGACATCAAGGTCAAGCACGAGGCAGCTTTCGCCAAGAAAGATTGGGAAAACGCCAACCTGTGGGCAGAGCAGGTATGGCAATACCAGGTCAAAACCGCTGACCTCGGTTTGCGGGCCAAGACATTCCTTGAGCAAAATGGCGCCAAGAAAGTCAAGTAAGACTAACTAAGGTAAGTGAGTTGTAAATCGGGGGGGCGATCAGATCGCTCCCCCGAAGTTCTTTGAAAAAGGTAAAACCATGAAGTTAAAGTTGTTTTTCGCCGCTGGGATCGCCGCATTGGCCTCCAGTGCTGCCATGGCCGATGGTGCCGCGCTGTACGCTGAAAAAACGTGTATCGCCTGCCACGGCAAAGAGGGTAAGAAACCGATGATCCCGGCGTTCCCCAAAATAGCGGGACAAAACGCCGCTTACATCGAACTACAAATGCGTGACATAAAGAGCGGCGCGCGGGCCAATGGCAGCAGCGCAGCGATGAAGGGTGTTATGGTCAACCCTGAAGGCGTGGAACTCGTGACGGACAAGGATATTAAAGACTTGGCGCTGTATCTTTCCAAGCTCAAGTAGTCCGAATCCCAATTGCAAACATCCGGAGTTACAAATATGAAAAAAATTCTTGTGCTGGCGCTGTCGCTGGTTTTAGCCCCCGTGATCGCCTTCGCTGGCGGCCCACCTGCCGCCACGCAGGCTGGTATTGAATCCAAAGATTACAAATGGAACGCTCAGGAAGGCGAAAAAATTGAAGCCCTTAAGCTCAAGGGCAGCGCCAAAGAAGGTAAAGAGGGTTACGAGGTATGCGGTGCCTGCCATCTGCCTTCAGGGGCTGGGCGTACTGACGGCACGTTTCCACAACTTGCCGGTCAGCACACTACGGTCTTGATCAAGCAAATGGCGGATATTCGTGCAGGCCTGCGCGACAACCCGACCATGTACCCCTTCGCCAAGGAGTTGACTGATGCGCAAGAGCTAGCCAACGTGTCCGCTTACATCGAGAGCCTGTGCATCCCTATTGACCATGGACGCTACGAAGGTGCTGATGCAGCCAAGCAAATTGCGGACGGCAAGACGATGTACGAGAAAGAGTGCATTGAGTGCCACAAGGCCAATGGTGAAGGCGTCAAGGACAAGTTCTATCCGGTGCTCGCCGGACAGCATTACAAGTACCTGTTGCGTCAGATGACCGAGATTCGCGATGGCAAACGCCGCAACGCTAATCCGGACATGGTGACCATCATCAAGAAATACGACAATGCGCAACTTGTCGCCATTTCTGCCTATCAGTCCAGCCTGGTCATGCCCGGCTCGATGTGTAAAGCGGGTGCTGCAAAGCCTGCCAAGAAAAAGTAAACAGCCGACATGCAAGACCAGACCAAACAAAATCGCCTGATCACTATTCTTACGTTGGTCGCCTTGGTGGCCATGATCAGCGCTTTTTTTGCCCCAATCTGGTGGGTATCACTCACCGCGCCTAACTATCCGAAGGATGCTTTTCCGGATGGCATTCGTATCCATTTTCATTTTGATGTGGTGAAAAACGGATGCAGCGCAGTGGGTGCCAGTACGCGTATGGGGTCAGAGACCATGCAGGCCGATATGGGACCTGACTCCGAGCGCTACAACCCGATTCTGGATGCCAAGAAAGACGTCAACAAGGACGCGGCTGGACTGGACTGCGTTCACGAGATGAACACGATCAATCACTATGTCGGGATGTTTCCCATTGCAACAGGTGCACCGGTCGAGAAGCCACTGGCAAAGTTTTTCTTTGGTTTTTTCGCTGTCATGCTGTTGGGCTTCATCACGCCAGAGGGAAAGCGTCGTCAGCTCGTTTTGGGAAGTGGTTTTGCGGCAGTTGCAGTCTGGATGCTTGTGCACCAATTTGTCTTGGGCCACTTGGCTGAACACGTCAAGAACTATACGGCCGAGGCTGCAACGTTTTTCAACGAGCCAGCGCGTATCAAGGTATGGGGCGACAATGTCACCCTTTACAGTCAGATTGCCATGGGTGGCCTGATCGCCGCAATGTTGGTCGTATGGATTGGCGTTGCAAAGTTCCGACGGTTCGTGTTGTTGCTCGTTCTGGTCCCAAGTTTGCTGCCTCTGTATTTTGTGATCGAGTATGCCGGTTGGCTATGGTTCTTTGGTCACAATATGCATGCGTGGGGTGCTTTTACGGTCAAGCCGTTTATGCCGACCCTGTTTGGTGAGGGCAAGGTAGCTCAATTTTCTACGTATTCCTATCCATACTGGGGCTATGGATTGTTGATGGTGGTTTTCGTTTGTTTGACCCTGGCCATGCTGTTGCGTCGGCGCCAGTTACGCGAAACAGATCAAGGATTTGGGGCTTAGCATGGGTGTCAAGCGTTGGCTGATCGTGCCCACTTTGTTGTTGGGTATGACCAGCCTGTTGGTGGCGCGCACGGCCGACACGGACGACGACACCAATCGTCCGCCTGCGTTGGGCGCGACTGCTGATCTGTCCACTGCACCCCGTGTAGGAGTGGATCGCCCAAAGCCGACATTTCCTTTGTACGAACGTGATAAGCGGGTGCATGGACTAAAGCCATTTCAGGCGTTGGTGGATGCAGCCAAACCTGGTGACGTTTTGCGTCCTCCTGCAGGGTCTTATGCAGGGCCTGTGGTGCTCACCAAGTCGCTCACGATTGAGGGTGGCGGTGTCGTTACGATTGATTCTGGCGACCGTGGCACCGTATTCTCGGTTCAGACGGATGGCGCGGTGCTGCGCGGTCTGCATTTGACCGGTTCCGGCGACTCCCATGACACGGACGACTCGTGTCTGGATGTGCGGGGCCATCGCAATATTCTGGAGAACCTGGTCATTGATAACTGTCTCTTCGGGATCGACCTGAAGCAGTCGAACGACAACGTTCTTCGCAAAAATAAAGTCCGTTCCAAGCCTGTGGAACTGGGTGTGCGAGGTGACGGGTTGCGCCTGTGGTACAGCCACCGCAACTTGATTGAAGCGAACGAAATCTCCGATTCTCGCGACATGGTGGCGTGGTACTCCAATGACAACATCTACCGCCGAAATGTAGGGACCCGCAGTCGCTACTCGATTCACTTCATGTTCGCCAAAGACAACATCGTGGAGTACAACCGTTTTTACGACAATGCCGTAGGTGTTTATTTCATGTACACCGAAGGGGGGGTGTTGCGACACAACCTGATTTCGCACGCCACGGGAGCTACGGGCATGGCGATAGGCTTCAAGGAAGCCAGCAACACGGTGATTGAAGGCAATGAGGTTATTTACTGTGCGATTGGGATAGGGTCCGATTTATCGCCCTTTCAACCCGATAGCAAGATATGGGTCAAGAACAACCGGTTTGCGTACAACGGAATTGCCGTGCAATTCACTAGCGAACTTGGTGGCAACGTGCTGAAGGACAATATTTTTGAAGGTAATCTGACCAACGTGGTGCAGGCGGGGCGAGGGAAGGCTGGTCTGAATGAATGGAATGGCAATTTCTGGGATGACTACAAAGGGTTCGATCGGGATGGAAATGGCACTGGCGACACGCCTTACGAACTGTATGCCTACGCGGACCAGATCTGGATCGAACTACCGATCGCTCGGTTCTTCAAGACCGCTCCGGTGATGGAGTTGCTTGATTTTCTGGAGCGCTTGGCGCCTTTCTCATCACCTGAATTGACGCTGAAAGACGCCAACCCGAGATTTGTCAAACCAAATTGGGTTCTAGGATGACTGATAGCGAAACTCCCAAGCCAGAACGTCCGGCAAAGGCTAGCAAGTCCAAGATGACGCGACAGGACCGCCGTCGCTGGATGCGCTCTGTTCTGCTGGCGGGCGGTGTTTTTGGTGCTGCACTGTCGGGCTATATGCCCCTGGCTTATGCGCAGCGAAAGCGTTTGCGACCACCGGGTGCTCTAGACGAGAAAGACCTATTGGGTTCCTGCATTAAATGCGGTCAGTGTGTTCAGGTATGCCCCGTGCAAGCGATCAAACTGGCTGACTTGGTGGACGGGTTTGGCGTGGGCGTGCCTTATATCGACGCTCGTCAACAAGCGTGCGACTTTTCATGCGATGCGGTTCAATGCATTTTGGCTTGCCCAACCGGGTCACTGGCGTACCATAAGCCGGCGTTTTTGCCGGTGCGTGCAGGTGCTGTGCTGGCGGCTAAACCAATTTTGCTAGCCAAGGAGAAAGACCCGGAGCCAACCCTGAATCTGAAGGAGCGCATGGGCGTGGCGCATCTGGTTCGCCCCGAGTCGTGCCTAGCAGTTCAGGGCAAGGGATTCAAGGGTCAAACGCGCGGTCCTGCTTTCAAGGGGCGTATGCGCTACATGGATGTGGACCGATGGAAACCTATTGCTATAGCGGACCATCCGTATGACATACCCGAGTGCAACCTGTGCGTGTCCGAGTGTCCGGTTAAAGGTGCTATCTCCATTGAGACCTTTGTTGGCAGTGATGGGCGCCGCCGCAGTCAGCCCATCGTTCACGAACCTTGTGTGGGTTGCGGAGTCTGCGAGATGGTGTGCCCAACCGAGCAGCCTTGCATCGTGGTCGAAGCGCGAGAGGAGTGGAAAGTATGAGCGATCTGCACCGTCAGCGCTTCTTTGAACAAATCGGAATACTGTTCGGTCGCGAACCCAAGAAGCCCGTTGAATTTACTGAGCGTGTTCAACAAGTCCATGAGCTCAAGCGCATGGCCAACAAGACCGATGTGCGGGCGGCCATCGTTCTGGCGCACAAAACGCCGCATGGCAACACGTGGCGCAATCGACGTTGGGCGGTTCTAATAGCCGTGAATTTGTTTTTTGCTGTTTCCTTCGGTTTTGATATCCAGATTCTGGAAGGCTCGTTGACGGCCTCGCGGTTGATTGGCTTTCACCTGATCGATTTGAATTCGGCACTGCAGGTGATGCTGGCGCATAAGCACATCATTGTCAATTTGTTGATCGGCACCATGACTGTTTTGGTAATCTGGTTGCTGCTGGGTGGTCGTACATTTTGCTCCTGGGTTTGCCCTTATCACCTGGTGGCCGAGTGGGCTGAAAAGCTGCACTTATTTCTGGCACGCAAAAAATTTGTGACCGACCAGAACATGAACCGCAGGTTGCGTACCGCATTCTGGCTGATCTTTGCGCTAGCAACTTTTGGCTCTGGTTACACCGTCTTCGAGGCAATTTCACCTACTGGCATACTGTCGCGCGCATTGATTTATGGGCCTGGTGTGGCTCTCTTATGGGTTGCCGCGCTGCTATTGTTTGAGATCGTGATTTCACGGCGGGCATGGTGTCGCTATGCCTGCCCTATTGGTTTGACGTATGGAGTTGTGGGTATCCTGTCGCCGGTTCGTATCAAGTACAAAGTAGAGGGTTGTTTCCATGAAGGCGACTGTCGTAAAGTCTGCTTAGTGCCACATGTTCTCGAGACCGTCGTCAAAGGCCGCGCAGTTGACACCGAAGTGACCTTGGGTCCGGACTGCACTCGGTGTGGTTTGTGCGTGGACACTTGTCCGACGGGGTCACTGACGTTTGACATCAAGGGACTGTCGAAACTGCTCTGAGGCGTGCGATGCGCAGCTGTTATTCCACCTGAGATTATTGCCATTGTGATTCGTTTTCAAAACCTTACCAAAACCTTCCGGCGCGCCCGGATTCTCGATGACGTCAACCTGCAAGTGGGGTTAGGAGAGCGGGTTGCACTGATCGGCTCCAATGGGGCCGGTAAAACCACCTTGATTCGCTGCCTGCTGGGCGAATATGTTCACGATGGGTTGGTCCATATCGATGGGCGTGATCCCCGCAAGCAGCGCACCGAGGTGCTGGGCATGATTGGCTTTGTGCCGCAATTGCCACCACCGCTCAAGATGCCTGTCGGTCAGTTGATCGAGTTTTCAGCCGCCTTGTGCGGTACCGCGCCACAACGTATCCATGAGATTGCAGATCGCCTGGGTCTGGATTTGAGTGGCATACTGGCCCGCCCCTTTGTCAAGCTCTCGGGTGGCATGAAGCAAAAGCTGTTGATTGCCATCGCACTGGGGCGCGATGCCAAGGTATTGGTTATGGATGAGCCAGCGGCCAACCTTGACCCCCAGGCCCGCAAGATATTTTTTGAATTACTCGCCGAGCGCGCCAACAATGCCACCATGCTGATTTCCAGTCATCGGATCAATGAAGTTTCTTCGCTGGTCAATCGTGTGGTGGAGCTTGATATGGGCAAAGTGGTGTTGGATGAAACGGTGTCTGAGGATGTCGCGCTGAGCGGCATGCTGCGAGCAAAGGTTACCAGCAAGCGCCAGGAACCCGCTTTGAATAAGGCCCTTGGTCTGTGGGACTTTCAGGCTCTGGACGCTGACCTAACTGAATGGGAAGGACTGGTTGCAGGACCGGACCGCTTGCGCTTCTTGGGGATGGTGTCGCGCTATGTGTCGGTGGTCAACCACGTCTCCATGACTGAAATCGACTCATGAGACGCCGTGCATTTTTGTTGGGTGGATTTTCGCTGACGTCCACTGCAGCCATGCTGCTTACAGCGTGTGGCGAGGACAAAGACCTGCCCAATGGCATGGCCGTTTTCAAATGGGACCGCGATGTCTGCACGCGTTGCCGGATGGCAATTTCTGACCACCGGTTTGCGAGTCAAATCCGTGGTGGCCCCAAAGACACTGTCTTCAAGTTTGACGATATCGGTTGTGCTGCCACTTGGTTGGCTGAAAAGGGCAAAGAATATCCGTGGATGGCCGACGTCGCCACCCGCATTTGGGTAGCGGAGTTCGCCAGCAACGGCAAGAACTGGTTGGATGCTACTGCCGCGCACTACGTTGGTGGCAAGACGTCGCCTATGGGCTACAACTACGCAGCTTACGCAAAGGCCCAGGGTGACAGTATTTCCTTTGACACCATGGGGCAGAAGACATCCTCGACTTGGCCAGCCAATTGCCATCCGGGCAGTGTGACGACGGCATCCGTGGGTTCTGCACTTTCGAAATGAACAAAGATCTGACACGATGAAACAACTCTGGCTCACGGCCAAACTCGATATGGCGGAATCCCTGCGGGCGCGCTGGTTCCTTATTTACACATTGGTTTTCGGCGGCATCGTTGCCTTGCTATTTCTGTTTGGCTTGACAGAGTCACGCGTGCTGGGCTTCATTGGTCTGTCGCGGTTGCTGGTGACCTATATTCAATTGACCATGGCCATCCTGCCGATCTTTGTACTCATCACCACTGTGCGCTCTGTAGCGGGTGACCGGGAGGCCGGTGTCTTTGAGTACCTGCTGTCCCTGCCCGTGTCATTGGGCGCCTGGTTTTGGGGCAAAATTTTAGGGCGTTACCTCGTCATTTTTCTTCCCGTTTTCGGCGCGATGCTGATGGCGGTGGTGATTGCGCTGGTGCGCGGCATTCCAGTGCCGTGGGGCATTTTCGGGTACTACACCGCCTTGCTCGCTGTGATGGCTGCGTGCTTTCTGGGCATTGGTATGTTGATCTCGTCGCTGGCTCGCAGCACCGACATGGCTCAGGGCGCAGCCTTTATGGTCTGGCTCACATTTCTGTTGTTCCTCGACCTGATTCTGCTGGGCGTCATGATTCAGGGCAAAGTGGCCCCAGAGATTGCCGTCATGATGGCGCTAGCCAACCCGCTACAGGTGTTCCGCACCGCGGCCTTGGCACTGTTCGATCCGCAACTTATCGTACTGGGTCCGTCGGCCTTCGTGATTCTGGACACCTTCGGCGTGTTGGGGTACAAAATTTTTGCGTTGGCCTACCCGCTTGCTTTGGGCATAGCGTCCGCCGCCGTGGGGTTTGTGTTTTTCAGGCGAGGAGATTTGCCGTGACCGGTGCCGCCGCGCGGTGGCTACATGGCCCACGCCTGATGGGTCTGGTGGCTTTTTTGGTGAGCCATTTTGCAGTTGCAGCGGGCACCATTGCGCCTGCCGACAGCACCGCGTTGTTTGCAGCCGATTTGATTGACTTGGATAGCCAGGCCGTGACACTAGGCAAGTACCGTGGCAAACCGCTGATAGTGAATTTCTGGGCACGCTGGTGCGGGCCTTGCAAAGTTGAAATTCCGGAGCTGGTCAGCTTGCAAAAGCGCAACACCGGGGTGGAGGTGCTCGGGCTCAATCTGGAAAACAACGCACCCACCGTGCGTGACTTTGCGTTTGCATACGACGTCAACTACCCTGTCTTTTTGACTAAGGAATCAGGTCTGGCATTGATGCAGGCCCTGGGTAATAGCAAGTCAGTATTGCCCTTTACGGTTGTCATTAATCGCCACGGCAACATCGTCAGCACCCATGTGGGCGCTATGACGCGTGAGAAGCTGGACGCTGCGGTTCAACTGGCTTTGAGATCGGTTCCCGAACCCAAGCAGTCGCCATGACGGCCGAGCACGACATCAATCGCAGTTTTGGCAGCGAGGCAGTCAACCAGACGCAGCGCCGTGAGCGCATCCGTATTGTGTTCAACGCCGTGGCGCGGCGCTATGACTTGATGAATGACCTGATGAGCATGGGCATTCACCGACTGTGGAAACGCACGTTGGCCCGGCGCGTGGGGCATGTGCAGGGGCGGGTGGTCGATCTGGCCGGCGGCACCGGCGATGTTGCACGGCTACTGCTGCGGCCTGGGCGCGATGTCACAGTGTGTGACCCCAGCTTGGCCATGATGCAAGTGGGCCAGCAACGCAAAGGTGCCACGCAATTGCAATGGTTGGCTGGCGAGGCCGAGAATTTGCCACTGGCCGATGGCACGGTCGATTTGTTGACCGTCTCCTTTGGCTTGCGCAATGCAACCCATCTGGAGAAAGCGTTGACCGAGGCTCTGCGTGTCCTCAAGCCTGGCGGCAGTTTTGTTTGTCTGGAATTTTCACAACCCGCGTTTTGGCTTGCACCTTTTTACAACCTGTACTCATTTTTGGTAATTCCCCGCCTTGGGGCCGCAGTAGCGGGGGAACCCATGGCATACCAATACCTGGTTGAATCGATTCGGCGATTTCCTCCACAACAAGGTTTTGCTGATTTGATGCGTGCTGCCGGCTTCGCTGACGTGCGTTGGGAAAATTTGTCCTTTGGGATTGCCTGCCTGCATTTTGGTGTCCGCGCCCATGAAAGCTGATCGCCCGTCGGGCTTGATGTCCAGCCCCGGCCAAAGTCTGATGGTCTGGTGGACGGCCATTCGCCCACGCACCCTGAGTATTGCTGCAACACCCGTAGTGCTGGGTTCCGCGCTGGCCTGGGCAGACGGCGCACCGATGCTGCTACCCGTTCTTCTGGCCACGCTTGCGTGCGCGCTGTTGATTCAAGTTGGCACCAATTTGCACAATGATGTTGCCGACTTTGAACGCGGAACCGACCGGCCTGACCGCGTTGGCCCCCTGCGCGTGACCGCTGCAGGCTGGGTGCGACCGGGCAGCGTGCGCACGGCAGCGCGATCCAGTTTTGCACTAGCGCTGGCTCTGGGCCTTTATCTGGTGCTACAGGGCGGCTGGCCCATTCTGTTGACGGGCGTTGCGTCGTTGGTGGCAGGCTGGTCTTACTCGGGGGGTGAGCGGCCCATTTCGCACACTGCGTGGGGTGAGGTGTTTGTGCTGGTGTTTTTTGGCCTCGTGGCCGTGGCTGGAAGCCACTGGTTGCAACATGGCGATGCCTTGGTCGATGCCCTGCTGTGCGGAACTGTCGTCGGTCTGCCTGCCGCTGCGGTCCTGCTGGTCAATAATTTCCGCGATGTCGAGAATGACCTGCGCAGTGGACGGCGCACCTTGGCTGCGCGCCTGGGAGATCTGGGTTCCAGGCGCGCTTATGCTGCCATGGTGCTATTCCCGATTGCCTTGGCTGGCGTACTGGCCTTGCATGGGCGCACAGGAGTGTTGCTGGCCATCTTGGCAACGCCCTATGCCTGGGCACTGCTGCCGCGCCTGCAGCGCAGTGCAGGTGGCGCCGCCTTGAACGCGCTGCTGGGTGCCACTGCACGGCTGGGGTTGATATTGGGTGTCTTGTTGTCCGTGGGTGTTTTTCTATGAAGCCCGACGTGGTGCAAACGCTGTTGCCGCTGGCGCTGGCGTTCATCATGTTTTATCTGGGGTTGACGCTGGTTATTGGGGATTTTCGGCAAGTCGCCCAGCGTCCCAAGGCGCTTCTGGTGGGGTTGGTCGCTCAGGTGCTGCTGGTTCCCCTAGCCGGGTTTGCAGTGGCCAGTTGGAGTGGCTTGGTCCCGACGATGGCCGTAGGCCTCATGGTGCTGGCGGCTTGTCCCAGCGGGGTTAGCTCAGGCTTGTTGACCCATTTGGCCAGGGGCGATACTGCCCTGGCAATTTCACTCACGGCTGTTACCAGCATTGCTGCGGTGCTGACGCTGCCACTGGTGGTGGGCGCATCGTTTCAGTTTTTCATGGCCAGTCAACTGGCGGTGCAACTGCCGGTGGAAGCCATGGTCAAGGGCATTTTTATACTCACCACACTTCCGGTTTTTCTGGGCATGGTTTTGCGTTGGCGCTTTGCCCAGCGGGTGATGCGTGTGGAGCCCATGATTGGCAAAGTAACGACCACCCTGTTCGTGCTGATTGTGATCAACACTTTTTGGGATCAGCGCCAGGTGTTGCTCGATAACCTGCCGCTCCTGGGGCCGGCTGTGCTGCTGCTCAATGTGCTCATACTGGCCGGTGCCTATTTGCTGTCGCTGGTGAATCGGTTGAATCGGCGTGATCGAATCGCCGTTATCACCGAATGCGGTTTGAAAAACTCGGCACTTGGCATTGTGGTTTGCCTGCAGTGGCTGCAGCAACCGGCCATGAGTGCGCCCAGCGTAGTCTACGCACTGTCGATGAACGCCTTCGCCCTGACGTTTGTCGTCTTGATGCGCAAAACCACGAAGCTGTGACCGTGCTGCGCGCTGCCTTGTTTTGTGTGTTGATGGTGTGGACTGTAGCCATTTCATCCGCCACCCCCGGTATGCTTTCCTTGCAGACCTTGATTGATGCAACGCCCAAAGGCGCTACGCTGCGCCTGGCACCCGGTGTGTACCAGGGGCCGGTTAACGTGCTGACGCCCATGGTGATAGAAGGCGGTCACGCAGCGGTTATTCAGGGCGACGGGCACAGTACCGTGCTCAGTGTGCAGACCAATGACGTCACGCTGCGCGGTCTTCGACTGCGGGGTAGTGGTGAGTCGCACGACCGTGTGGATGCCGGTTTGTTGCTGCAAGGCGAGGGCCACCGGGTCGAAGACAATGACATTGAAGACGTACTCTTTGGCATTCACTTAAAAGCAGTCAACTATTCAGTCATCAAGGGCAACCGCGTGACTGGCAAGCCCCTGGCGATAGGACTGCGAGGGGATGCGATTCGCATGTGGAACAGCCATGACAACCGCGTGGACAGCAATGATTTTTCACGCGCACGTGACATCACATTGGCGAACTCCCCCAAAAATTTCATTGTGGGCAACCGCTTTACCGATGGCCGCTATGGCATGCACTTGATCTTTTCGCCTCATGTGCACATTGAGGGAAACCATTTGACCCACACCGGCACCGGCATTGTGGGGCTGTACTCCCCCGAACTCACTATTGCCCGCAATCACATTGCCCACGCGTTGACCGATGGTGGTGCCGGTATCGTCATCAAGGAGAGCCCGCGCTCGGTGGTTGAAAACAACCAGATACTGCATTGTGCCGTGGGTCTAAAAGCGGATGCGTCACTGGACGTCGACAGCGCGCTGGTGGTTCGCAGCAATCAGTTTGCACACAATATCATTGGCCTGTTTTTTTATGGCGAGGCGGGTGGCCACCAGTTCACAGGCAACCGGTTCGAAAGCAATTTGACTACGGTGGCCATCAGCGCGCCGGGCGCGGGCAGCGCCAATGTGTGGATGGGCAACACCTGGGATGAATACCAGGGCTTTGACCGCAACAAGGACGGTATCGGCGACACTGCGCATGAGCTTTTTTTATTTGCCGACCGTATCTGGATGGAAACGCCCATGGCTACCTTTTTCCGCAATTCACCAGCGCTCGAAATGCTGGATTTTTTGGAACGCCTTGCGCCATTTTCTTCGCCCCACAAGATCTTGCATGACCCAAAACCCCGGATGCATTAATGCCAACTGTTTGAGACCCTACACTTTTCGATTCCAAGGAATACCGTTATGAGATTGACCCTGTCTACACTTACCGCCCTGTGCCTGAGCACGTTGGCCATGCACAACCTGGTCCATGCAGCAGACACCGAGCGAGGCCTGACACTGGTTACCGAACTGGCACAAGTCAACGGGGTGGCCCTGGCCTGCCAGGACCTTGAGACTGTTGCAAAAGCGAAAAAACTGATGTTGACCCACGCGCCCAAAACGCCACGCTTTGGCAGTGCGTTTGAAGAAGCCACCAATGCCAGCTATCTGGCCCAAGTGCGTAGCGCGCCTGCTTGCCCGGACGTGGCTCAGACAGGCCGCAAACTCGACGCGCTGGCCAAGCGCTTGCAGGATGCTTTGCCCGCATCGCCGCCCGTTGCGCAATGACATGCGGCGCCCCAAAAGATCAGCTTTGACGATTGCCTGCATGACGCTTGTGCTAATGCCTGCGTCAGGCATCCCCGCCCATGCACAGAACCTCATTGCGCGGGATACGCAAGCTGCGACTGAGGTTGATGCCGCGCTTGCACCCCGCTACTTGCTGATGGGTGCAAACGGGCGGTCCGTCACATCGGAAGACTTTCGCGGGCGCTTGCAGCTGGTTGCATTTGGTTTCGTTTCGTGCCCGGATGTGTGCCCGACCACGCTGCTGGAAATGTCCCAAGTACTGGCTGCTCTGGACAAGCGGGCGCAGTATCTGCAGCCGATCTTCATCACCGTTGACCCCCAGCGCGACACGGCGCAGGTATTGGGTGCCTACACGCAGGCGTTTGATGCACGGATTGTGGGTTTGACCGGCCCGCTGGATTTGGTGCGGCGTGCGGCAGACAACTTCAAGGTTCAGTTTTCCAAGGTAATCGAGCCTGGCGCCCACCCCGACGTTTACACCATGGACCACACCGCTGGCATGTTCTTGCTAGGACCGGACGGTGTTCTGGTTGCCAAGTTTGGGTATGGCGCGGCGGTTGCCGAGATCACCGAGCGCATCCAATACTGGCTCAATGTGACCGGAAAATGAAGCGCCGTGATCTCCTTGGACTGGTCGGTACCGGTGCAGGCTGGCTCGCTTTGTCGGGCTCAGCGAGGGCTGGATCAGCGACGGGTGGTGTTGCGGCTCAGCGGGTCGTCATCATTGGAGGGGCATGGGCGGGCCTGAGTGCCGCGCGCGAACTGCGACTGCGTGCACCCGAACTGGATGTGCTGGTCATCGACCGTGAACCGACGCTGCGTTCACTGCCCCTGAGTAACCCATGGTTGGTGGGGCGCACGCCCGAGCGCCTGCCGCGTCTGGACCGGACAGCACTTGCCAACAAGCTCGGATACCGCTTTATTGCCGATGATGTGCAACGCATTGACCGGGCAGAGCGCCGCGTCCACACCGCGCAAGGGGTATTTGATTACGACTGGTTGCTGGTGGCAACCGGCCTCAGCTACGACTACAGCGCCTGGTATGGGACGGACTACAAGGCGGCCCAAGTGATGCAGGAACTATTCCCTGCGGGCTATGTTGCGAATGAGCTGGATGTGCTGAAGCAGCGGCTCCAAGCATTCAAGGGCGGCAACCTGGTGATCAACGTGCCAGCGCCTCCCAGTCGCTGTCCGCCAGCTCCCTACGAGCGGGCGATGCTGATCGCCTGGTGGATCAAGACTGAGGGCATCAAGGGCAAAGTGACCGTGCTGGACGCTGGTGGCGGTTTGCCCCGATTCACTCGCCTGTTTGCTGATCGGTACCACGGCCTGATCGATTTTCATCCCTACACGGTGATTCGCTCGGTAGACCCACTTACGCGGCGCGTCACCACAGACGATGGAGACGTGCCGTTTGACCACGCCATGCTGTCGCCACCTATGCGTGCCAGCATGCTGATTGAGCAGGCGGGCTTGTGTAGCCTGGGCACGCAGGGCAAGTTGGCCCCCTGGGGTGCTGTTGACCCCTTGCGCTTGCACTCACTGGCGGACGAACGCGTGTTTTTGGCTGGTGATTTGCTGGGCCCGGTTTCTCCCCTTTTCGGCCACTACCCCAAAACGGCACATATGGCGACGCGGTTGGGCGTTAGTGCGGGGCGGCAAATTGCGGTGCGTAGCCGGTTCGGTAGTGATGAGTCCCTCGTGGATCTGCCAGCCAGCGTGTGTCATGTCTGGCTGGACGCAGACCCCGCTGAGCAGTTACGAATTGAGACTACTTACCGTTTGCGTGGCGACGGCGTGATTGCACAGTCTGTGAGCCAGCACGACAACCCACAGCCCCGGGACGAAGACCTGCAATGGGGGCTTGGCTTGTATGCTCAGGCTTTGGGCGCGAGTCTGGAACGGTAAAGTCCCTGAATTTTCAGCAAGCCTCAACCAATCGTTGTCGTCTTTCCAAATCCGTCGGCAAATACCACCACATGGTCAGTGGGATCGAGAGAAAAGGTTCCACTCGAAAACTCCCGACGCAGGCGGGTACCGTGGGAACTAAAAACGAAGTCGGCTGCACCCTCTACGGCCGCACTAACGCTGATTTTGGCAGTGAGACCGATTGCAATTTGTTGTTCCATCTCATTTTTTTCGGCCAACGATTGCCCCCACACCTGCACTGCATGTTGTCGGGACGCCTTAATGCGTGGCAGCAGACCCTTGGGATCTTTCATGGCTGTCACTTGTTTCATCAGTTTTTCAAGCGCTTCCTCATTGACTTTCTCTTGCTCAATGCGCTTTTGGAGATCTGCATAACGTGCCGAAAGTTCCGCATTGGTGCCGACCACAACCGTCGTCACGGATCCATTAGCCGAGCCGAGAACGGGAACCCTGACTAGCATCATGGCAGTTGCGGTGCCTCCCACAAGGCGCCCGTGTCCAGGATTCTTGACGCCGATGACAATCTGGTTAAGGGACCGCAAATCGCATTCCATCGCCATATCGCTTAACGCTAAAACCGTGCCAGCATGTATCTGAACGCCCTGTGCAAATCGGGCACTGACAGCGCCTTCGGCCCGAACCCTGGCATTGGCAATCACGCCACCAGCGATGCGGATATCCCCCCCGGCCTCGAGGATTCCTCCGTCCACCATGCCAGAGACAACGATATCGCCGCTGGCCTGCACTTTCATACCTTGAAGTACATCGCCTTTGACTTCGACTGAACCGTCGAAGTGAATATTCCCGGTGGCCATGTTGACTTCAGCAACCTGAAGGACTTGCTCGACCATGACCCCGTTGTCCACACGCACTGGTTGCCCAGTGACCGCTGCCTCCAGCAGACTGGGGTCATTTGCTGGATGTTGAGTACCGGGAAGTTGCGGCGCAAATGGCTCATCACGTCCAGGGCGTGCAGGCAGAGGACGCCCGCGCACGGTATGGCCCTCCAAACCGGGGGTGGCGGGGTGACGGCGCATCAACACTGTGCCCGCCGTTACAACATCGATGGATCCATGTTCGCGGTAGTCAATCAACCCGTTTTCATCTAACTTTGGCGAGCGGTCTGCTGGGTGTGGAATCAACTCTTCAAAAACCGAGTCGGTACCGTCTTGTTGAACTGTACCGTGGGCAATGGGGACTGGGCAGGAACTCTCTGACTGATAGGCTTCAAGCAGCGCGGCTTCGTCGATCCCAAACAAGACGCCAGCCGCTTTCAGCAGCTCAATAATCTCTGCAAAGCTGACCTCCTTTCCCCCTTGTGCACGCGCAAAGGTGACTTCGGCGCTCATTTCGTCCTCTGCAATCACTACATCGACTCTAGCGTCCTTGCGGTCGCCAATTTGTACAAGAAACGGCTCTTGCTTGGTGTTGCAATATTCTGCTGCAGTTGCGATAGCTACGCCGTCAATCGCGCAGCTCTCATACCCAGACGCCTTCAGCAATGCGTGAATCACATCGGCATCCACGGCCGCCCTGTCGCCGTTGCGTTGACCCCGCATGAAAATTTGACCGTCAGCCTCAGTGATGGATATACCTGGTAGGACCATGCGGCAGCCTCCGATGTGATCGTTGTTGATCGCGCTTCAACCTTAGCACCTCGGACGGTGTTTCTCAAGTCAAAACGTCAATCAAAACGTCAATAAGCAAAAAGCGCTATTCAATATATAGCAATTTGACTAAACTACTTCCCAGTGTCGAGGTTGACACGATGGTCCCGCAGTCAGCCCGGAGTCCAAAGAAAGTGTTCATTTATGAAACTGCTAAGGCTTCCTTCGTCCAAGGTTCGTCTGGGTATGACATTGCCGTGGAATGTTCGGGATGAACACTGCCAACTGTTGTTGTCAAAAGGGCATTTGGTTATTGATCAGCACTTGATGGATGAACTTCTGTCGCGCGGTGCGTTTGTCGACGAAGAGGAAGTGAGGTCCGCAGTGGCCGAAGCGGCCGCACAGAAATTATTGATATCCAGTGGCGACCCTGTCAAGTCGATGGGTACGGTGACAAGTGTCTTCGAACTTTGGGATCAAACGACGGATGCATTGAAGGCATTGTTGAACGATCCTTCAAGCGAGCCAGATTTCCCAGCGCGGATGCATGCGTTTGCGTTGCATTTGGTGGAAATATTTGATATCAATCCCAATATCGGCATTTACCGGTCTGTTCGGCAGGATAACGCCCAGCATTTTTACTACGGCTACACCCACGCGGTACTCACCGCCATGTTGTGCATCCTGGTCTCACGTCATTTAAATTGGCCAAAGGATTCAATCATGAGCTTGGTAAAGGCAGCATTGACCATGAATATGACGGTTTTCGAGTTGCAAGGTCAAATGGCCAGCCAGGACCATCCTGAAAGAGACAAGCAGCGTGCTGCATTGCAAATTCATCCGCAACAGGCGGTCGAAATGTTGGTAAAAAATGGGGTCACGGATGCCGATTGGTTGGAGGCTGTGGCCCAGCACCATGAACATCCGGATGGAACCGGTTACCCAGCGGGTATCAAAGATATCTCAGAGATTGCCACTACCTTGCGAGTTGCGGACGTCTTTATGGCAAAAATCACACCCCGCACTCTGCATGCTGCAATTGCACCTAAAGAAGCAATTACCCAGCTGTATCGCGATGACAAGGGTGGGCCACTTTCGACCGCCTTGATAAAGGAATTTGGGATATACCCGCCGGGCGATTTTGTGCGCCTCGCTTCAGGAGAGTTGGGCCTTGTGGTTGAGCGAACCGATAACGCACGGGCCCCCATTGTTGCGTCGATTACCGACCGGATGGGCCACCCCACACCCAAGACGGTGCGTCACGACACTGGGCACGCCGAGTTCGCGATCGTAGGCGAAGCTACGGACAAGGCCTTGCTCAAGCGTCTGGCACCAGAACGTCTTTACGGTTTTGCTTCAGCGCCGGCAGCGTCCGCATAAAGGCAGTTTCAACCCTTTTCTTCATAAAACCGAATCTGATTTCGCCCGGCAGCTTTGGCCTCGTACATCGCAACATCGGCCCATCTCATAATATCGTCCTGGCTGCCTTCGGTGCCATTGAACACCATCACCCCAATACTGCCTGTGCAACGATGCTCTACCGTGGTGTCTGGTGGCGTTTCTTGCGTGATGGTAAATATATAAGGTTCCGATAAGGCAACGCGTATTTTTTCGGCAACAATTTTTGCATGTGTTGTAGAGATGGTTTTATCTATATCCAATTCAGCCAACATTACGACGAATTCATCACCGCCAAAGCGGGCGACCGTATCCATTTCGCGCAAGCAGCTTTTTAAGCGGTTGGATGCTTCGATCAATAACATATCACCCACCACATGCCCGTGGGTATCATTGAGTGGCTTGAAATTATCTAAGTCAAGAAACATTAATGCGCCGTAACACTTGCTACGTCTGGCAGCAGCGGTGGTTTGACTTAATCGGTCGTTGAGCATGCGCCGGTTTGGAAGTTTAGTCAACGTGTCGTAGTACGCTAACTGGCGAACTTCCTCCTCCAACTTTTTCCGTTCTGAAATGTCCAGCTTAACCGCGACATAGTGGTTCACCGTGCCATCGTCCTCTTTAACAGGAGAAATATAGGCCTCTTCGAAATAGGTTTCACCATTTTTACGTTTATTAATAAACTCACCGACCCAAGATTGACCTTTGTTAAGTTTGTCCCATAACGCAACATGAATTGATTTATCGGTCAACCCGGACTGCAGTACTCGCGGGTTTTGCCCGACAGCATCTTCCTGGCTGAAGCCGGTAACTTTAGTGAAACATGGGTTGATATATTCAATATTGGCATTTATATCAGTGATAACGACTGAAGCTGGGCTTTGTTCAATCGCCGTAGATAGCAAGCGCACCTTCGTTTCAGTAGCTTTTCGTGTGGTGATGTCTGTAATAAAACCATGCCAAAGGGTCGCGCCATCGGCTTCCCGCTCAGGCATGGCATTACCTAACAACCATTTCACCGAGCCATCTTCAAACCTCACGCGATATTCCTGATGCCATGGCGTCAAATTTTGCGCTGACGTTTGTATCGAAGCCACAAGCCTATCAAAATCGTCGGGGAAGATGGAAGAGAAAACTCTGCTTGCATCCTCAATGACTTCCTCCGGGCTTACATTGTAGATTTCACGAATGCCTTCGCTGGCAAAAGGGAAGCAACTACTCCCATCGGGCCGTTGACGGTATTGGTAAACGGCACCGGGCACCGAGTGCGCAATTTTTGTCAATAAATCCAGTGCCTTCTGCTTCTCTGAAATCAATTCAACGAGTTCATCTGCCATCGTGTTGAACCCGGCGCCAATCGCTGTCAGTTCATCGTGTGTACTTAGGTGTACGCGCCCTCGCATATCCCCCTGTACAAACCCTGATACCACGTTCGTCAGTATGTTGATGTTGCCCAAGGTGGCATAGTAAATGGCACCCATGAAGTAAATCATCGACAGTAATAGCAGGAATGCCAGGCTGCCAGACACTTGCAATTTAGTTTGATTATTCTGAATGCGATTCAGAATTAGATTTTCAGCAGTTGGCAGCAGTGATTTGTACAGCACATCGTAACCACCATTTATAGATTTTGTTGCGATCGTAAAAAAATCGCCTGGCTGAATGGAAAAATGTCTATTTATAATGTTATGGGTAACTACAGATATAACTTGTTCAGAGGTATTTTCTACACTTTCATTAATTTCCAGTAGGCTTTTGCTTATTTCTGGGTTGTATGTTGCAGCTTTTTCGATGTTAAATTTGAGGGGATTTAGCGTGTGTTTAAGTAGTGTTATTAATGTATTTAGATGAATTAATTGCTGTTCAGATGCGGATTTTTCACCAAGTCTGCTCATGCCATATGCACGCATCTGGCCTAGATGTTCAAGCGCATTTAGCAGTTCATCGCTTGCAGTAATGACCAGATAAAATGCGTCAAGATTAGATTCACCGGTTAATCCATAGTCATCAGCAATGACGGATTCAAACCGCAACAGTTCATCAACTAAATGAGTGTGGATGGTAAAGTTTTCATCAGGAGTCCACTGCGAGCCCTGCGACTGAATTTTTTTCCATTCGGTTGAGATAATTCTCCAGGAGTCATTCTGTTTCGTATTAGCCGGAAAATGCGCATTTAATTCAGAAAATACTATTTCTACATCCGATGACTTTTCTGAAAGTGCCAATTCCAGCCCTCTGATGCCACTCAGTGAGCCAGCGGAAAGCCCGCGGTGCTGTTGCACCAACTGCACTGCTTTAATGACGGGACGGATGATTTTCAGACCTTCGAGCTCTCTTTGGGAGCTGTTAATAGTCTGATTTAAATTTGAATACAGGCCATAAATTGTGATCAAAACCGCAGTTAGGGTAATTAATCCAAGCAGCAAAAACTTTTTAGAAAACGTCATCCGATTCATCAAGGTGATGGCTGGATTGAGCAGAATTCTGTGTGTCATAGCGATTGACTCTAGAAATGGACAATTTTTGTTGCAGCGGTTCAGGCCTGGTTTGCCATTGCGTTGCTCCAAACCGCCTCACAAGGGCGTACAAAAGTGACGTGTCACCGGCCGCCATGCCTTTGGATTCTCCAACCACTGGCAGCGGATTTTCTCAGTGTGCCGAATGGGTTTGGGCCCCCCCATGTAATCGGTCAGTGCCGGGCGTACACGCTACTTCGCCCATCTGGTCCAACGAGCATCGTGTTAAAGGCTTCGCGCCGGATTTCTTTGGGTTGCCCGCCGTTGTCCAGAATCGTACAGGCAGTGTCGCAAATGGGGTTGTAACTCTCGCGACCCGGTGCGCCGCCCGGTAGCCCTGGCACGGCGAGTCCTCGGGCATTGGGTTTCTCTTGCAGTAGCAGCAAAATGTCTGCCGCTGGTACATGGCCTTCTAGAAAATAGCGGCCCACTTTGGCGGTGTGCACCGATTCCAATGCAGTTGGCACGTTGAGCCAGCGTTTGATCCTTGGCATGTCGGATTGCAGTTTTTCTTCGATGATCACGGTGAAACCGTTTTGGCGCAAATGGTCGGCCCAGTCAATGCAGGCCAGACAGGGGCTGGGCGCGTAAACGACCACGCTTGGCAGCACGGCAGGTTCAGTCGCACGCGCGGCGGTGAGGGACCAGGGCATAAGCAGCAGGGCTGCGACACAGACTATGGTGCGCATCAGCAACCCTTGACAGGTTTCCCGGGTTTGCAGCCCTTGAGAATCCACAGAGAAATCTCGCCGGCCAGTTCGTCAGCCCGCACCTTGCGTGCCATGCTCAATACGTCGCGCCCGTCGTTGGTTTTGAGCAGCGGGTCAGCGCCTGCCTGCAAGAGCAGCATGGCGTTTGCGTTGCGTATGGCAAAGGCTGCCATGTGCAGGGGTGTGCGCCCATCAGCGTCTCGTGCATTGGGGTTGGCTCCGGCGGCGAGCAGGGCCTTGAGCGGCCCGCTGTCGCCGTTCATGGCTGCGTAGTGCAGGGGGCTGGCCCCTAACGGTGTGCGGGCGTCGCGGTTTTGCGCAGAGGTTTTCAGCAGACGTTCCACATCGGGGCGTGTGCCCATACGCGCAGCATCGTGGATCGGCCCCTCGTTCATGCCCGGCAACACGCCAGTGGGCTGCTCGGCCTGGGCCCAGACCATCGGGAGGGCTAGCGCAAACGCCAGCGCGATCAGCGCAGTCTTCAAAGAAAACAATCGATTCATGCAGCAACCACCATGCAATACCTCCAAATGAAGTGACCAATTTAACCGTTCAAGGTTGCCCCGTCTGTATTAGGGTCAAATAGGCTAGGATGTCTTGCAGGTCTTGTGCCTTGAGTTCATTCAAAATGCCACGCATCTCCACCTCGTCATGCGAACGCTCGCCTTTGAGGAAACTGGAAATTTGCTTCATCAGGTAACTGGTGTATTGCCCCACCAAGCGTGGAAATTTGCCGCGACCCATGCCGTCCTTGCCATGACAGGCAAAGCATTCTTTTTTGTATATTTTGCCGCCGTTGTCAATGTCACCGGGCGCGCGCGGAATGATCATGACCTTTTCCATTGCGGTCAGTCGGGTCAGGGCGTCGTCATCGGGCTTGAATTCGGGCCACTCAGTTGGTAGCTCAATGGACGCCAGGTAGGCCGACACATCTTCCACATCCTGATCTGACATTTCCCGTTCCTGCGTGTAGGGGAACATGGGCAGGTTCAGGCGGGTGCGGGCGCGAAATGCCTTGAGCTGGTCAGCGATATGGGCAGCACGCTGACCTCCGATGCGTGGGTATTCGCCCTTCTTGCCGCCCTGGCCGAACTCGCCGTGGCATCCGGCGCAGGTGGCGTTGATATCTTTGCCCTTCTCAAGATTTTGGGCGCTTGCCAGCGGCATAGCAAGCATCAGAAATACGCAGAGCAGCAGTGTTTTCATCATTCGTTCGAAACTATCCCGCCATGGGACATGGGCACGTGGATTGTGCCCGTGTTCATTTCTGAGCGAATTGATGAAGAATAAGTTTTTGGGCGGTCTTGCTACATTAGCAGGTGTTCACCCGCATTGTCTCCGCCTAGCGTGACGTAATTGACCTTGCGAATGTCCATGAGCTTCTTGCCGCCCGAGTAGCTAATGGAGCTTTGCACATCCTGCTCCATTTCAACCAGTGTGTTGGCCAGCTTGCCTTTGATGGGCTCCAGAATGCGCTTGCCTTCAACGTGCTTGTATTCGCCCTTGTTGAAGTCGCTGGCCGAACCGTAGTATTCCTTGTACAGCTTGCCATCAACTTCGACCGTTTGGCCCGGACTTTCTTCATGGCCCGCAAACAGTGAGCCAATCATCACCATGGTGGCGCCAAAGCGGATGCTTTTGGCAATGTCGCCGTGGTCACGAATGCCACCGTCCGCAATGATGGGCTTGGTGGCCACCCGCGCGCACCACTTGACGGCGGACAGTTGCCAGCCACCCGTGCCAAAGCCGGTCTTGAGCTTGGTGATGCACACCTTGCCAGGGCCAATGCCGACTTTGGTAGCGTCTGCGCCCCAGTTTTCCAGGTCAATTACCGCTTCGGGTGTAGCCACGTTGCCGGCGATGATGAAGGTATTGGGCATTTTGCCCTTGAGGTAGATGATCATGTCGCGCACGCTGTCAGCATGGCCGTGGGCGATGTCGATGGTCACGTACTCGGGTGTCAGGCCGAGTTCGGCGAGCTTGTCGACAGTCTCATAGTCTGGCTTTTTGACGCCCAGGGAGATGGATGCAAACAAGCCCCGGGCTTTCATGTCTTTCACGAACTGCACGTTGTCCAGGTCAAAGCGGTGCATCACATAAAAGTAGCTGTTTTGCGCCAGCCAGACGCAGATGGATTCGTCCACCACGGTTTTCATGTTGGCGGGAACGACGGGTAGGCGGAATTTGCGTCCACCCAGTTCTACACCGGCATCGCATTCGGAGCGGCTTTCCACGCGGCATTTGCGTGGCAGCAAGAGAATGTTGTCGTAGTCAAAAATTTCCATGATTACCTAGCTCCAGACATAAAAAAACCGGGTCGCAATTGCTTGGGCCCGGTGATTGATTCTACGCAGGTTGCTGATCGGGGTCAGATCTTCTTGGTGGATTCTTGGTGGATCGTCATCGCCACCCTGATCTGGGCCTGCGTAAATGGTGTGCCTGCTGAATCCACAATACGAGTGTTCGCCGCTACACAGCAATATTCATCTTCCACAGGGCTTTCTACAATCAAGGTATGCACCCAACCTTTGCCGCTTTTGACACGTCGCTGTCGCCCCTGCTCGCCACCCTCAACCCCGAACAGTGCGCCGCCGTCACCCTGCCCGCCGAGCACGCACTGATCCTGGCGGGCGCCGGGTCGGGCAAGACCCGGGTGCTCACCACGCGCATTGCCTGGTTGTTGCAAAACGGGCATGTGTCGTCGGGCGGCATTTTGGCTGTTACGTTTACCAACAAGGCGGCCAAGGAGATGATGACGCGGCTCACAAGCATGCTGCCGGTCAACGTGCGTGGGATGTGGATTGGTACGTTCCACGGCTTGTGCAACCGGTTTTTGCGCTCGCATTTCAAGATGGCGAACCTGCCGCAGGCCTTTCAGATTCTGGACACGCAAGATCAACTCTCCGCGATCAAGCGTCTGTGCAAGCAGAACAATATTGACGACGAACGGTTTCCGGCCAAGCAGATGCAGTGGTTCATTGGTGGCTGCAAGGAAGACGGTTTGCGCCCCAATATGGTGGAGGTGCGTGATGAAGAAACCCGCCGCAAGGTGGAGATTTACCAACTCTACGAAGAGCAATGCCAGCGCGAAGGCGTGGTGGATTTTGGCGAGCTGATGCTGCGCTCATACGAACTTTTGCGCGACAACGACCCCATTCGCGAGCACTACCAGCGCCGCTTTCGCCACATTTTGATTGACGAGTTTCAAGATACGAACAAGCTCCAATATGCCTGGATCAAGATGCTGGCCGGGCAAGGGGCTGACGCCAGCCCCGACACCCCCGGCGGTGCGGTGATGGCGGTGGGTGACGATGACCAAAGCATCTATGCCTTCCGTGGCGCCCGTGTGGGCAACATGGCCGATTTTGTGCGCGAGTTCAATGTACAGCACCAGATCAAGCTGGAACAGAACTACCGCAGCTACAGCAACATTCTGGACTCGGCCAATGCGTTGATCAGCCACAATAGCAAACGCCTGGGCAAGAATCTGCGTACGCAGCAGGGCGCCGGTGAGCCGGTGCGGGTCTATGAGGCACCAACCGACTTTGCCGAGGCGCAGTGGATGGTCGAGGAGATGAAGCAGCTGGTGCGCGATAGCGGTACCGAGGCAGGTTATGAGCGCAAAGAGATTGCCGTGCTCTACCGCAGCAACGCGCAAAGCCGGGTGATTGAAACGGCACTCTTCAATGCGGCTATGCCCTACCGTGTGTACGGCGGGTTGCGCTTTTTTGAGCGGGCCGAAATCAAGCACGCGCTGGCCTACCTGCGCCTGTTGGAGAACCCCAATGACGACACCAGCTTTATGCGGGTAGTGAACTTTCCGGCGCGTGGCATCGGTGCACGAAGCCTGGAGCAACTGCAGGATGTGGCTCGTGCAAACGGTTGCTCTTTGCATGATGCAGTGAGTGCCTTGACCGGGCGTGCGGGGGCCGCCATCGCTGGGTTTGTCGCCAAGATTGATGTGTTGCGCGAGCAGACGGTAGGCATGAACTTGCGCGACATCATTGCGCTCATGTTGGATCAAAGTGGCCTGATTGATCATTACAAGGTGGACCGCGAGGGCGCAGACCGGCTGGAGAATCTGGACGAACTGGTCAACGCTGCCGAGAGCTTTGTCATGCAGGAGGGTTTTGGTCGGGACGCTGCAGTGGCCACACCGAACCCAGATGCGTTTGGCGATACCGGAGAAACGCTTTCGCCCCTGGTTGCCTTTTTGACCCATGCTGCACTGGAGGCGGGCGACAACATGGCGCAGGCCGGGCAGGACGCCATACAGCTCATGACGGTGCATTCCAGCAAAGGGCTGGAGTTTGACTGCGTGTTCATTACGGGCATGGAGGAGGGCTTGTTTCCGCACGAAAACTCCATGAGCGACCACGATGGCCTGGAGGAAGAGCGCCGCCTGATGTATGTGGCCATTACCCGGGCGCGCAAACGCCTGTACCTGAGCCACTCGCAGTCGCGCATGCTGCACGGTCAGACGCGCTTCAACCTCAAGAGCCGATTTTTTGAAGAGTTGCCAGAGCCATGTCTGAAGTGGCTGACACCCAAACACCAGAATTTCAACCGCGGGTGGAACGCGGAAGCTGCTATGCATTCAGGAGCGTCTTACGCTGTTTCTACGGGGGCTGGAGGCTCATTGGGTCAAAAAGTCGCACGCAAGGATGAATCGCAGCACGGTTTGCGGTTGGGCATGCTGGTGTTTCACGCCAAGTTTGGTGAGGGCACGGTGCTGACGCTGGAAGGCAGCGGGGACGACGCCCGAGCCCAAATCAACTTCCCGCGCCACGGCACCAAGTGGCTGGCGCTCAGCGTGGCCAAGCTGACACCGGTTCCCTGAATTCAATTTCGTCCCGACGAAAAAAAGCCCGGATTAAACCGGGCTTGATTGGGTCGCCGGATTTACCGCGCGTTGGGCGCAGTCACCTGCAGCAGGCGGGTGACGTCCTTGTCGTTGGGCAAGGCGTAGTCATAGGCGCGAATGATGCGGCTGTCTTCGGTGCGCACAAACTTCAGGCTCACATAGGTGAAGTTAGCGGCGGCCGAGTAGGTGCCTACCAAAACCATGTTGGCGTTGTGACTGCGGGCAATGTCCTTGATCTCGCGTGACAGCAGCAATTCACCGGTCTCTTCACGGATGAACACGTCGCCGCGCAACTTCATTTCCTTGACGTTAAAGCCTGCCGTTGCCAATTGGGAGGCATATTGTTCCGACAGCGTGCGACCCAACGGGGCAGAGCGGCGCATGTCGTTCACGTTGACGATGGTTGCCACCAGCACAGGCATATCACCGGAAGGTCCGCGGTCAAATTCGGCAACCAGCTTATTGGCGGCGTCCTTGTTCAGGGCCACGAACTTGCTGGCAGCGGCTTCATCGTAAGTCGGGTCAACACGAACGCCAGAGGGGGCGCCGCAACCGGCCAGCAGTGCGATCGCGGTAGCAGCCGAGAGTATGAGTTTGGAGTTCATGGGCCGACCACCTTCATGACTTGGGGTGCTTTGTACTGCATCAAGACGGTATCGACTTCTTCAACGTAATACACATCGGTCTTGCGTACCAGGTAGCGCCCGCCGGAGGCGATGGTAGTGGTCAGAATCAGTTCGGTCGCCGTTGGACCGCCAGAGCTTTCGCTGGCAATGTAGTCGGCACCTGCGGCTGCGGCCAAACCGCCGGCCATTTTGTCACCAACCGGGTTGTAGCTCAGACCATATGCGGCGTACAAACCAGCAGTGATCATGGTGAAGCGGCCAGGCAGAAAATTGGGACGCGGGCTGTTGTGGCGCACCACCTGAGTCTGGTAGCTCACTTCAAGCGCCTGTTCAGGGCCTTGCTGCACCACACGTCCGGCTTTGACCAGATCGGTAATCAGGAACTGCTGGAAAGCTTTGTCAAAAGCGGTTGGGTTCGCCGGCAGGGCAACGTACAAATTGCCCGAAACGCCTGCTTTACCCAGCGACTCCAGTGTTTGCTTGACTACATCGTTGGACAACTGACCCCAATGCCCGGCAGAGCGAACCTTGGGCTCCACCGTAATGGGAAAGTTTGCAGAGACCGGAATAGGCGACGACGCACAACCAGCCAGCAGCAAAGCGCCAGCTCCAAGTGCCATCAGCTTCAGGGTATTGGGAATCAAGGTAGCCCCCTTATCCATAGTTAGTAAAAGAAAGGCGCCATAGTTGCGCCACAAACGTATTTCATTATCAGCCGAGCAGAGCCATAAAAACAAGACAAATCAATACCTTCTGCCGCTTTTTTCATGTTGTTTGGTGGATTTGTTGTGGCTTTGGCAACACCTTTGCCCCGACGGGACCCGTTAGTAGGAGCTACCGGTGTGGTTGCCCTTTTTCCCGGAAATCTGCCAGGCGGTGCGATCGCCGATCAGTCGCGCCAGGTTTTCCAGTTCTTCGTCGGTGTGGTTGATGAGCCGTGCCGGAGTGAGTGCAGAGCGTCCGTCCAGTGCGGCTTCACCCCACACCGCCTGGTGGTAAGTGGACTCTGACAATTCGCGCTCGCCACCCGCCGCAAGATCGACCACCCCATAACAGTTGCAGAAGTAGGTGCGCGCACCGTTTTGGTTGGCAAACATTTCGGTGTAAACGCCGGTTCCCCGGATGCCGGCCGTGAGGGTGGGGGTTGCGATTTGGCGGTTGCTCCCTCTGCCCCAGACGCTGACCACCGCTCCGGTTAATAGGCGCAACAGGCTGACCGCCGTGATGCTGGCGCCGCGCTCAACCACCATGCTGGTGTTCTGGCGCATATGAAAAGCCGAGTTGCCAATGGCGAAAATCAGCGTGGAGCGCGGTCCGGTAACGATTTCATCGCCCGTTTGGAGCGATTGATCTGGCCGCAACTTTTGCCCATTGACGGTGGCGTCACCGCTCAATTCGACAATGTTGCTGCGCGACTGCGCTTGTGCTCCGGCCAGGCTACCTGCTGCAGTCCAGGCGGCTGCGGCCTGCAAAAAGCTGCGACGCTGGAACCAGAGTAATTCAACGTCTTCTCTTCCCTGCAGGTGGTGCCGAGTCATATGTCTTCTCCTAAATCGAAAGCAAAGCTGTCAACAAACGTGAAATAGATGGACGTAAAAAACGTGGCGGCCATCAGCATCGCGGCAGGATACAGTGTGGCTGCAACTGCCTCAGCACTGCCCAGCACACCTGCCAGAGCGGCAATGGTGATGCCAAAGACCAAGAATACCCCCATCCACACCACTCCGTATACGGTAAAGGCCCAAAAGTTGCGCATGCAGGCCACAAAACTGAAAAACAGACTTTTAACGGGCGCAACACCGTGCCAGTGCACCAGCGCCGGTGCATGCCAGAACATCAGTGACAGTGGCATGTATAGGACCGATGCAGTCACCATGGCCAACTGAAAGTCGCCGTCTTGTAGCAGCTCAGCACTCATGGAGCCGCCCAGCAAATAGAGCTTTGCAAATTTTCCGCCATCAATCAGCGCCGAGAGGCCCAAAACCAGCACAAAGCCAAGCGCATACAGTCCACCCAAAATCAACATGGCGCGCAGTTGCTGGCGACCGGCGCGAAACGCCGTTACCAGAATGAGGGGCATGGGAAATTTACCGTCGGCCGCTTCACGGGTTGCCGCCATCAGCCCCAAGGTGGCACCGGGCAGCAAGGTCAGAGCCAGTACGCTGCCGATCAGCGGCAGGAAGCTGAGGACAGACATCATCGCCAGAAACATGAAGAACAGCCCGGCCAGCGCCAGGGGCTGCCTGAAAAAGGTCTTGATGCCCAACTTAACCCATTGAATGCCCCGGCGGGCCGGGACGATTTGAAGTTTCATGGGCTGATGTGGCTGGTAGTCAAGGGAGTGAGGATACGCTGACGCAGTACCCGGTGGAAATGTTCGGGGTCATGGGCCTGCAAAACTGCTGCTTCCCGTGGCAGGTGCAAATCCCATAACCGGCTGAGCCAGAAGCGCAGCGCACCCGCACGCGCCATCGCTGGCAACAGCCCGCGCTCCTGGGCCTCCAACGGACGCACCGCTTCGTAGGCCCGCATGAAGGCAAGGGTTTTCGCGGAATCAGCGACACCGGTTGCAAGTTCGATGCACCAATCATTCAGGCTCACAGCGATATCGAATAGCCAGGCGTCAACACCCGCAAAGTAAAAATCAAAGAAACCGGTCAGTGCCGGAGCGCCGGTAGCGTCAGACTCGAACATCACGTTGTCGCGGAACAGGTCTGCATGAATCGGCCCGCGCGGCAGCGCACCGTAGGCGGATAGCGTGGCGACATGGTTCTGATAGGCCAATTCACTTTGCAGCAAGGCCGCTTGTTCGGCGGGCACAAACGGCAAAACGACCGGTACGGTGTCGTTCCACCAGTCCAGGGCACGCAAGTTGGGCTGGCGCATGGCGAAGTCCCGCCCGGCCAAGTGCATACGGGCCAGCATGCCCCCAACAAGCGCGCAGTGCGCTGCCGTGGGAGCGAGCTCGCTTTTTCCGCGCAGGCGGTTGACGACGGCGGCGGGCTTGCCATTGAGTGCGTGCACCACATCGCCGTCGCGGTTGGCGGCCGGGTCGGGAACCGGCACGCCATGGTGGGCCAGGTGCTTCATCAGTCGCAGATAAAACGGCAACTGCTCTGCGCTCAGGCGCTCGAACAGGGTCAACACATAGGGC
>CAIYDK010000614.1 GCA_903924955.1 uncultured beta proteobacterium
ACCTCAAAGCCGTTCATTTCAGGCATATTGATGTCCAGCAGAATCAGTTCGGGGGGGCGCGTTGGGTGTTTGCAGTGTCTGGATGTTGTTCATGATTTGCTGTGCTCGGCCAAATCCAGAGCGTCATTCAGTGCCTGGATGAATTCACCCACCACGATGGGTTTGGTAAGGTAGCTGTTGAACCCGGCATCCTGTCCCTTTTTGATATCACTTGGCATGGCATTGGCACTGATGGCCACCGCCGGAATATGGACTGTGAGCGGATCCTCGCGCAGCAGCTTCAACGTCTCGTAGCCGTTGATACCCGGCAGATTGATGTCCATCAAAATCACATCGGGCAAGCTGGTGCGGGCCAACTCGATCCCACTCAAACCATTTGTGGCCGTCAACAGGGTCATGGTGGGGTAGCGCTCGATAATCCGCTCCACCAGCTTCATATTGGCCGGATTGTCCTCTACATAGAGAAGGGTGCGCGATCGCACAGACAGGGGCATTGCCGCATTTACCACCGGTGCGTTAAGAATGTCCAACGCGACCGGGGTTTCCGTCGCCGATGCCAGTTCAAACCAGAAAACACTGCCCAGCCCCACCTGGCTCTCGGCGCCAATGCGCCCACCCATCAGCTCGACCAATTGCTTGGCTACCACCAGCCCAATGCCGGTGCCCTCAACGCCACCGGCCTCCTGTCCCAGCCGGTTGAAAGCTTGAAAAAGCTGCGACAACTGGTCGGGACTCAGTCCCATGCCTGTGTCACGCACGCTAACGCGAACACACCCTTGCGCGCCGCGCGCGCATCTCACCTCCACGTCACCCCCTAGCCTGTTGTACTTGATGGCATTGGTCATAAGATTGATGACCACCTGCTTGAGCCGCGTCGGGTCAGCCGTCACAAAGCAAGGTTCCCCCGCCGAGGGAAAGGTCAACTTGACACCACGCTGTTGCGCCTGGTTTTCCAGCATGCTCTGGCACTCGAACATGATCTCGGCCAGCGACACGGGTTCGTTGGACAAAGGGATCTGACCGGACTCGATCTTGGTGAGATCAAGAATCTCATTGATCAACTTGAGCAAATGCCAGCCGGCTCGCAAAATTTGGACGATGCTCTCCTGCTGGCGCAGCGTGGGCGGTGGCGACTCCGACTCCAGCAGCTGCGCAAAACCCAAAATGGCGTTGAGGGGGCTGCGCAATTCATGGCTCATGCTCGAGAGAAAGTCTGACTTGGCGAAGTTGGCTTTATCTGCCAGCAAACGGGCGCCTTCGAGCTCCACGTTTTTTTCTTCCAGCACCCGATCAAGGCGTTTGCGCTCGGTCACATCGCGTGCGGCGGCAAACACGCCTTGCAGATTGCGGTCCCGGTCGTAGAAGGTAGTGGCGTTGTACGACACCACCGTCTCCAGGCCACTTCGGGTGCGGGCGGTTAGCTCGTAGTTGGTTACTTTTGTATCGTTCAGCGCCAGGTTGATCGCAGCCTCGGCACGCTCCGGGTCGGTAAAGTATTTCTTGAATGGCGCACCAATCAGCTCATCGCGCGTGCAGTCTGTGAGCGACTCCATTTGCCGGTTCACGTCGGTGATGATGCCCACCGGATCGGTGGTCATGATGGCGTCAATGTTGGCCTCGATCAGGGAGCGCGTGTAAAACTGCTGGTCACGCAAGCGTTGGTCCAGCTTTTTGCGCTCTTCTTCAATTTGCTTGCGCGCGGTGTTGTCGGTGCCAATCAGCAGGTAGCCGATGATGGCGTCTTCGACGTCGCGCAGCGCCGTGACCGAGACAACCGCCGGAAAGCGGCTGCCGTCCTTGCGGATGTAGGTGAGCTCATAAATGTCCTCGATGCCCCGCGAAGCCTTGAATACCAGCGCTTCAAAGCCCGGGGTGATTTCGGTGTTGAGCTCCGCGCTCAATGTCTTGGCACGGGCAATGATTTCCTGCGGGTCCGAGATGTCCGCCGGGGTGCGCTGGTTCATCACTTCGGCGGCGGTGTAGCCCAGCATGCGCTCGGCACCGACGTTGAAAATCTGAATCACGCCATTGGCATCGGTGGCGATGCTGGAGAAGTTGGCGCTGTCAAAAATCGCTTTTTGTAAAGCACCAGCCTTCAACAACGCCTCTTCAGCCTCTTTGCGCGCAGTATTATCGGTGCCGATCAGCAAGTACCCAATGATGGCGTCTGCGTCATCGCGCAAGGCTGTGACCGACACCACGGCAGGGAAGCGGCTTCCATCTTTTCGGATGTAGGTCAGCTCGTAAATGTCTTCGATGCCGCGTGTAGCTTTGAACACCAGCGCTTCAAAGCCCGGAGAGATTTCAGTGTCAAATTCCGAACTCAAGGTCTTCGCGCGTGCAATGATTTCTTGCGCGTCCGAGATGTCAGCCGGCGTGATCGTGTTCAGCATCTCTTGCGCAGTGAAGCCCAGCATGCGCTCGGCACCAACGTTGAAAATCTGAATCACGCCCTTGGCATCGGTGGCGATGCTGGAGAAGTTGGCGCTGTTGAAAATCGCGTTTTGCAACGCACCAGTCTTGAGCAGCGCCTCTTCAGAATGCTTGCGTGCCGTGATGTTGCTGATCATGATGCGTTGTACTGGCGCGCCCTCGTCCTGTGCAGCGGTAGCCGTCAGGTCAACCCAGAACTGCGTGCCATCGCCTTTTTGCATCCGACATTCAGATACCTGTGGAACCCCGGTCGCTATCAGTCGTTGGCACAGCAGGTGGAAACTGGCGGCATCCTGCTTAGGGAAAAAGCGCGAAAAGGGCAGCTTGACCAGCATGCCGCGCGCAACGCCCAGCAGGGTTGCCGCAGCCAGGTTGGCTTCAACGATGTCCCCCGACTCGCTGACGGTAAAGTAACCGATGGGCGCCAGGTCATACAGGTCAAAGTAGCGTGACCGGGAGATTTCGAGCGCCTGCTCGGACCGAATCAGTTCCTCGTTCTGCATCGCCAGCTCGGTCTGTTGCAAGCGCAAGGTGTGCTGCACCGCATATTCGGCCGTGACATTGCGAAACACCAGCACCGCACCGATGACCTCGCCCTCGCGGCTCCGAATGGGGGCGCAACTGTCGGCAATGTCGTACTCACGGCCATCACGCGCCAGCAGCACGGTGTGATTGGCCAAGCCCTGAACGGTGCCGTGGGCCAAAGCATCCATCACGGGGATGGCGACCGACAAGCGGGTGTCTTTGTTGACAATGCGAAAAACTTCGCCAATGGGCTTGCCTACTGCCTGTTCCACCGACCAACCGGTGAGTTGCTCGGCCAGCGGGTTCAGGCTCGTCAAGCAGGCGTTGGCATCGGTGGCGATCACAGCATCGCCAATCGAGTTGAGGGTGACGGCCAACTTTTCTTCACTGACCTGCAGGGTATTGTTGGCGTGTTGCAACTCGTGGTTCAATGCCTCCTGGGTCTCCAGAAAATGCCGGGTTTCAAGATGGACCTGGTCCTTCAGTCGCTGCCGGGCTTGCAGGAGGATCAGATAGGCAAAGACCACTGCAGCCAGAATCACCAGCACACTGGCAATGACCATGATGGCAAGGAGTCGCCGCATATTGGATTGAAACTGCGCATCGTGCTCGGCATATGCAGCCTCTTCGATCTCGACCAAAGCATGCATTTCCTGTCGAATGGAATCCATCAATTGCTTGCCTTGCCCACCGCTGACCATTTTTTCGGCAGCCGCCTCTTTATGGGCGTGTCGCAACTCGATTGACCGCGCCAAATCGGCCAGTTTGGCCGTCATCAACGGGGCGATGAGATCCAGGTGTTCTCTGGCACTTTCGATTTTTACGGTCTGGCGCAGCTTTTGAATTTGATCGCCAAAGGTATTGCGCACGGCCAGATAGGGTTGCAGAAATGCTTCGTCGCCAGTGATCAGGTAACCCCGCTGGCCGGTTTCAGCATCCTTCAAATCCGACAGGAAGTCATCCGCGTTATTGAGGACCCGGCTGGTGTGCTTTCGCATATCAGCGGCGGCCGCAATTTGTTCATAGGACCAGAAGGTAAGAACTACACCGGTGGCGACCAGCAGGACCGCGATCAGCAAGACCCCGATTGCTTTGTGCGTCAATTTCATGGCGCAGCATTCTGGTGTTCAAGGAATGTGCCGAGCTGGCGACAGCCTGGGGAGAGCGGGCGGGGGGATTGAGTCATTACTGACCTCTGAATTGCGCGACACAATTGAATTGAATCGCGCTACCGGCGGTGCAAGTTGCACCTTTGCAGCAGGGGCCATCATGACACACATGTCTGCAGGCCCCGGGGAACCCCGGCGGGAGCGTCTACTTAAAACAGAAAGCCTGCGGACATAACCTGTTCACTCATCCACAGCGTCTGGTCAGCCGTGCCTTGGTACACCGGTACTTTGCGCAGGGCACCGTAGGCCAGTTTTTGCGTGAGTTCCAGGTACATGGACTTGTAGACCCGGTAGCGCACGCCCACTTCCACCCCGGCCGTCCAACCATTGATCTGCCACCAGTCGTTACTGGCGAAACAGCATATGTTCGTACCCTTGGGACCCACCTCGTTCTGTTTGCCCAGGATGGTGTTGTCGGCATGCGGCATCAAAATGCCCGCACCGGCGCGGCTGATCAACTGCAAATCGCCAGCCTGCTTTTCAGGCCCGGCCAGATGGTGCAACCACACGGCATTGACCATGAGGTGGTTCAAGCCATTGTGCAAGGCGTAGAAAAAATTATTTCCGTCCAGCACCATGCTGGCGTTGTAGGGCTGGTTGTTGATGGTTCCGCTCACCTGCGCCACTTGACCGAGGTCGGTCTGGTACTTGGAATGGTCCAGGGAAAATTCGATGGCGAACGTTTTCTCGGGGTTCATGAACTTGCCAACCCGCACGTTCTCTTGAGGCAGCGTGAGATCAAAGTTTCGTATCGCGGCAAACGTTTCTTGCGTCGTCGCGGGGAAGTCACTCCCTGCGGCCTGGCGCACCGTGAAATCATTGCCCAAACCGGGCTGTGAAACGCGAATGTCGGATGGGGCGTACTGTTGCCGGCTATAGCCCCATGAGAAATACCAGTTGGGTTCTTCGTTGAGTGCCCTATCCACCTTTGCCGAGGTGGCGTTCTCCGGCGTTGCGGATGGCACATTGGCCGCGCCCTGCGCCAGAACCATCGTGCACGGCGATATTGCCAAAATCGCCGCGGACAGGAAGTGTTGGAGTGGTCTGGTGTTCATGGCCGGATTTTATCCGGCGCATACCACCGCAAGCTCACAGCGTGAGAATCGTGCAGCCCGTTGTTTGACGTGCCTCAAGGTCCCGGTGGGCCTGTTGCACGTTTTCCAGCGTATAGCGCTGGGCTATGTGAACCTGCACCTTGCCACTGACCACCACGTCAAACAGTTCATCGGCCATGGCCTGCGTGCTTTCACGGGTGGCAATGTGGGTGAACAGGGTTTGCCGGGTCAGGTACAGCGAGCCCTTGGGGCCAAGCATGCCGGGCGCCATGGGTGCCACCGGGCCGGATGCATTGCCGAAACTCGCCATCAGACCAAACGGGGCCAGGCAATCGAGCGACTTGTCCCAGGTGTCCTTGCCAACCGAGTCGTAAACCACCTTGACACCTTTGCCGCCGGTGATTTCCTTGACGCGGGACAGGAAGTCATCTGCTGCGTAATTGATAGCGTACTCCGCACCATTGGCGATGGCTAGAGCGCATTTAGCATCTGACCCTGCAGTGCCAATCAGGCGCAGACCCAAGGCACGCGCCCATTGGCAGGCGATCAACCCCACGCCACCGGCGGCCGCATGAAACAGCACAAAGTCACCCGGTTTGAGTCCGCCTTGCGGCAAGGTCTTCTTGAGCAAGTACTGAGCGGTCAGGCCCTTGAGCATCATGGCCGCGCCCGTGTCAAAGGAAATGGCGTCGGGCAGTTTGCACACACACTTGGCAGGCATCACGCGCAGATCGCAGTAGCTGCCCGGTGGCTGGCTGGCATAGGCTGCCCGGTCGCCGACCTGCAGGTGGGTGACCCCTTCACCCACCGCCTCGACAACCCCGGACGCCTCCATGCCGAGCTGCAATGGCATGGTCATGGGGTAAAGGCCACTGCGCTGGTAGACGTCGATAAAGTTCAAACCGACCGCCTTGTGGCGGATGCGAATCTCGCCCGGTCCAGGCTCGCCCACCGTAACCTGTACCAGCTTGAGCTGCTCGACGCCCCCGTGCTGGTCAATGCGAATGGCTCTGGACTGGTTTTGGCTCACGATGGTCTCCGATCAATATTGGACGCACCCCTTGCACGTCATGGTCGCCATGGTGCCACGAAATGCCCCTGTGCGCGCACCAAAGGGCATTGGCCTTGGTACAGTTCGCCCCATGACCCAACGCCTGACCCCCACCGCAGCTGTGCTGTTGATCATCCCGCCCATACTGTGGGCTGGCAATGCAGTGGTGGGCCGCGTGGTCAGTCCTTTGATCTCCCCGATGACGCTGAACCTGTTGCGCTGGGCACTGGCATTTTTGCTATTGCTGCCGTTGGCGCACCGCGTATTGCGCCGGGACAGTCCGCTGTGGCACCAGTGGCGTCGCTTCGCATTTTTGGCCCTGCTCAGCACCAGTGGCTACAACGCGCTTTTGTATCTGGCGCTCAACACGTCAACCCCGATCAACGTCACGCTGGTAGGTGCCATCACACCGGTGTGGATGTTGCTGATCGGTCGCTTTTTCTTCGGCACACCTATCTCGGGTCGCCAGGTTATCGGGGCGGTGCTGTCGATTGGCGGCGTAGTACTGGTTTTGTGCCGGGGGCGCTGGGAGCTCTTGATGGGCTTTCATCTGGTTGCCGGTGACCTGTATGTGCTGCTGGCCAGCATGGGCTGGGCTTATTACAGCTGGATGCTGGCCCACCCGACGGCCGAGTCCGCATCGCTGCGGGCCGACTGGGCGGCGTTTCTACTCGGCCAGATCGTGTTTGGCTTGGGCTGGTCGGTGATGTTCACTGCGGCGGAATGGACGCTGACCGATGTTCGCCTGCAGTGGGGCTGGCCGCTGGTCAGCGCGTTACTGTTCATTGCCGTGGGGCCAGCGTTGCTGGCCTATCGCGCATGGGGCGCCGGCGTATCGCGGGCGGGGCCGGCAGTGGCCGGATTTTTCATCAACCTGACGCCCTTGTTCACTGCGGTTCTGTCGTCGGCGTTTCTGGGCGAAGCGCCCCAGCTGTTTCACGCGCTGGCGTTTGCCCTGATTGTGTCGGGCATCGTGCTGTCGTCCCGGCGTTGAAATATCGTTTCAGGCTGGAGCGCTCGGGTTGGTGTGGATCAGGGCTTCAAGCGCTGCTACCGGTGCCGGGCGGGCCAACAGGTAGCCCTGGTACAGCTCACAGCCGTACTGCGCCAGCAACTCCTGCTGCGCAGGCGTTTCTACGCCCTCGGCGATCACCTCCAGCCCCAGACTGCGCGCCATGCCGATGATGGTTTGCACGATGAGGCCATCACTGTGCCGAACGCCCAGGTTGCGCACGAACGACTGGTCAATCTTGAGTTGATCCAGGGGCAGCCGGGTCAGGTAAGCCAATGACGAATACCCGGTTCCAAAGTCGTCGACCGAAAACTGTATGCCGCTGGTCTTGAGCAGGCTCATCTTGGCAATGCACTCGTCCACGTTGTCCAGCATCAGCGATTCGGTCAGCTCCAATTTGAGCAAATGCGGCCGAATACCGTTCTCCAGCAGGGCAACGGTGACTTGCTCAACAAAATCTGACTGGCGAAACTGCCGGGCACTGACGTTGACCGATAGCTGCAAAGCGCCCAAGCGCGCATCCAGCCGCCAGGCTGCGAGTTGGCGACATGCGGTACGCAAAACCCAATGTCCCAGGGGTACGATGAGCTCGCTCTCTTCGGCCACGGCAATAAACTCGCCGGGCGACACCAAGCCCCTCTGCGGATGACGCCACCGCAAAAGCGCCTCCGCACCCACCATGTGTCCACCCAGCGCGAACTGGGGCTGGTAATGCAGCTCAAACTCTTCCCGCTCCAGCGCCTTGCGCAAATCAGACTCCAGCTGCGCACGGTCGGTGATGGCGGCCTGCATCTGCGGGTCGAAAAAGCAAAGGGCATTGCCCCGCTGGGCTTTCACCTGGTACATGGCAATGTCCGCTTGCTTGAGCAATTCGGCCGCGTTCTGCACGTCAGACCCAAACAGGGTGGCGCCCAGACTACAGGTACTGCGGTAGGGCTGCGCACCCAGCACATAGGGCTTGTTCAAGCTCAGCAGCATTTTCTCGCCCACCTGACGCGCAAGTTGCGCTGCATGCGTATGTTCGGCTGCCAGGTCGGTGAGCATGACCACGAACTCATCTCCGCCCAGCCGCGCAACCGTGTCGACATCGCGCACACAGGCTTTCAAACGGTGTGCTACCTGCTGCAATAACTGGTCGCCCACTTCGTGCCCCAATGTGTCGTTTACCGTCTTGAAGTCATCCAGATCCAGGAACAACAACGCACCCATATAGCCCGAACGCGTGACCACCGCCGTCGCATGCGTCAAACGGTCCAGCAACAAGCGTCGATTGGGCAGGCCGGTCAGTGTGTCGTAGAACGCCAAGCTCTCAATCTCGGCGCTGGCACGGCGCAATTCGGTCACGTCGTGGTAGGTGATAACAAGACCACCTTCGGGCGTAGCGCGCTCGGTGATCTGGATGTGGTGTCCGTTGGGCAGCACCTGCTCATGCGGTGCTGCGACTCCGCTTTGTAACTGCAGCCTATGCTCAACCCATGACTGGCGCTGCACCGCAGTGGCGCCCGGCAGGTGAAAGTGGGAAGTGGCCTCCAGCACCTGCTGGAACGATCCCATCGGAACCATCGTGCCCGCAAGCCAGGGGAAAATATCCTCAAAACGGTGATTCCACTGGACCACCCGGCGCTGAGCATCGAGCAGCAAAAAGCCACTCACCATGCTCTCTAACGCCTGGTCCAACGCACCTTTAGACTGGGCAAGCGCGAGCCGGGCCACACTGGTGCGGTGTAAAAAAACCAATGCGAACCAACCCGCCATCAACAGCAACACCAAGATGCAAAAAGTGGCTGCCAGGACTACATTTCGGTCAGACCGCCACTCTTTCAGCGCCGCGTCAAGGGGAACGCTGGCCGAGATCCAGAGGTCCCGGTACAAAATCGGGCGGCTAACCACCAGTGCAGGCACTCCGGTCAGGCGTGCAGACGGGGTCAGCCCGTTCGCAGAAGTCATCACGCCGAAAGCCGGCTGAATCAATGGACTTGCCAAGCGGTCGTCCTGCAGCGGAACGCCCAACAGCAGCTGGCCATTGCTGCGCTCCAACGTCACTTCCAGGGCGGCAATCTCACTGCCCTGCATCAGTACCGTGACCAGCATTGACGTGGGCACTTCCGCCACGGCAAGCAGTCGCGATCCATCGGCCAGGCGAATATAGCGACCGATGTACAGGACCCGCTCCGAACTGGCAAAGCTCACAGTCGGATTGCTGAGCACCAGGGTCGACATAGGCTGGGCCATGGCGTCTGCGATAAAACCGCTGGGTAAATCCAACTCCAGGGCTGAGCCCAAAGTCTCGGAAGAAGCCAGCACGCGCCCCTTGTCGTTGACCAGGGCAACGTACCGCACCGAGAGATTCTGACGGGCTGCGTTGCGCAGCAATTGGCTGGCCACTTTGGCGTCCACCCAGTCTGGCGCCAACCCGGACAGCCCCAGCAATTCGTCCGTCCCGGCGAGCAACACATCAATGGCCAGTAGGGATCGATTTAAAGCGGCTTCTGCACCGGCGATGAAGCGCGTGGCCTGGCCCTGACCACCTGCCAGCGCATTTTGTCGTGCGCTCCACACCATGGATACGGCACCCGCAGCGATAACTGCCGCAAAACCGGCAACCAGCGCCCAGACGGTGAATTTGATTTGGCGCGGCGTGGCTGCAATCATGGGCTGGTGGGAACGGCTATGTGGCGCGCTGGTCCAATGGTCTGGCTCCAGATTTCATTGCAGCGGGCACCACAACGCTTTAACCAGCGTGGCAAAACAGTGGTGGTGAAAATTTCCTGGCGCCGCCGCTCATCCTGTGCAGAAACTGGCACCACCACCATCGCACCTTTGCTTCCCGCCTTGCAGGCAGGCGCGCCGCTGTTGCATGCCATGCCTTCGGCAGTATCGCGCTCAGACTCTTCCCAAATGGCCGCTTCCAGCTTGGGCAGCTCACGTCGCAACAAAGCCCGCATATCAGGCGGCAAGGCATCCCAGGCTGCACGGTTGGCACCAAAAATTGCCAAACCCCAAGTCAGTGGCATGGCATGCAGGTGGCTGGTCAAGGACTGCAGACCCATGGTATTGCCCGACATGGCGCCCGTGATGGCGCACTCCACATTGCCATTTTGAAGATTGCCCACCACATCAGCGAACGCGACGTTCACCGGCACACCTCCGAGCGCGCCGACAAAGTCGGCCTGTCCAACGGATGAAACACGGATGCGCCGCCCCGAAAGGTCGCCCAGGCCGGTCAACGGTTTCTTGCAAAAAATGACCTGTGCAGGGTAGGTGTAGATCGCCAGCGCCTCAACACCATGCTGGTCGCGCAAGGCTTTTTCCAGATAGGGGCGAAACGCGGCCAGGCTCGTTTTCAGACTCGCAATATCTGGGTTGAGGCCCGCCAAATCGGGCGCTGTGTACTGCGGGTATTGCGCAGACAGCGAGCTCATCAGGGTCGTGCCAAACGGAACCACCCCCAGTTGCAACAGTCTCAGCATTTCCACGCCCGGTACACCCGCCCTGTCAAACGGAACAATGTCCGCCGCAAACCGACCCCCGCTCAGACGTAGCAGCTCACGGGTCCAAAACGGCTCCTCCCACCGGGTGAACTGGTTCAGTGCAGCCAAGCCACCCACCACCCGTATCCTGTAAGGAGCATGAGCCTGGGTCTGCGCCGATGCCGACGACGGCCATAGCACAAACACACTGCAGCACAAAGCTGCAAGCCCGGAGTGCAGGAACCTGCGGAGTCGTATTGACAGCATTGCTTACCAATTGAAGATTGCGCGCGCCATTGGATATTGTTCCAGGGGGCTCCGTGTGTCAATAGGTTCCCGGATATGCGCCACCATCGGCCAGCACGTTCTGCCCGTTGATATAGCCGGCCTGCATGCTGCACAAAAAGGCGCAGATGGCGCCAAACTCGTCAGGGTTACCGAAACGCCGTGCCGGTATGGTTTTGCGCCGTGCGTCGGCCAAAGCTTCGACCGACTGCCCGGTTTTCTTTGCATTGCCCTCCAGCACGGCTTTAATGCGGTCGGTATCAAAAACACCAGGCAACAGGTTGTTGATGGTCACGCCCTGCGCCGCCAGGCTGGTGCGTGCCACCCCTGCGACAAAGCCGGTCAAACCACTGCGCGCGCCGTTGGAAAGGCCCAGCACATCGATAGGCGCTTTCACCGAACTGGAGGTAATGTTGACGATGCGCCCAAAGCCACGTTGCGCCATTGCATCCACGGTGGCCTTGATGAGATCGATGGGCGTGAGCATGTTGGCATCCACCGCCTTGATCCAGGCGTCACGGTCCCAGTCGCGAAAATCTCCGGGTGGCGGTCCACCCGCATTGGTAACCACAATATCAAAGTCTCCACGCATGGCAAACACGGCGGCCCGCCCTGCTTCGGTGGTAATGTCTTGTGCACAAAATAGCACGCTAGCCCCCGTAGAACCTGCGTAGTCAGCTATCAATTTTGATGCAGATAATTGCAGCTGTTCCTCCCCACGAGCTACCATCAGCACGTTAACCCCCTCCTGCACCAGCGCCTTCGCGCAGCCCAGACCCAGACCCTTGCTGGAACCACACACCAAAGCCCACTTTCCCGCAATTCCCAAGTCCATACGCATTCTCCAAAAAAGCTATTTTGCTCCGCCCCAACGAAGTGCAAAATGATCGATGATACGGATTCCATGGCAAGAAAATCACCTCCCCTTCATCCAGCGCTGAAACCCTTTATTCAAAAGGTGTGCACAGCTGAATCGGCAGTCACCGAAATTCTCAATGGCGACCACGTCTTTGTCGGTACCGGGTGCGCAGCCCCCAGGAGCCTGCTACAGGCGCTTGAATGCATGACCAGCCCGCCGGCCGACATCGAACTGTTGCATTTTTTTACCATCAAGGCTTTTAACCACGACGAAGGCGGACGCTGCACCACCCGCTTTCGCCACCGCACTTTTTTTGTAGGTAGCGACATGCGCGCCGCCACCAAGCAGGGGTTGGTGGACTATGTGCCCATGTCGATTGCGCGGGTGCCGGAGATGATGGCGCTGGGGCGCATTCCGGTCGATGTGGCATTGATTCAAGTTTCGCTACCCGATGCTTTTGGCTACGTCAGCTTGGGTGTGTCAGTGGATATCATCCCTGCGGCCGTGGCCCGCGCACGGTGGGTCATCGCCGAAGTCAACCCGGCCATGCCGCGATCCATGGGTGACTCCACACTGCACATCAGCCGCATTCACCAACTGGTGCCGGTCAATACCCCCATTACCGAGCTGGAGCGGGTACCCGTGCAGGAAGAAAGCGTACAGCGCATTGCCCGCTATATTGCCGGCATCATTGAAGACGGATCCACGCTGCAAATCGGTCTGGGACAAGTGGCCCATGAGGCGCTGCAGTACCTCACAGACCGCAAAGACCTGGGCGTGCACTCGGATGTGATTTCGGACGCCATCATCCCCCTGCTGCAAAACGGCAGCCTGACGGGTGCCTGCAAGACCAGCAAGCCGTTCAAGATCGTGGCGAGCATGGCCCTGGGTTCGCGTGCGCTGTACGACCTGATTGACAATAACCCGCTGTTTTCCATGGAGCCCATGGACGCGGTTTGCAACCCAATCACCATTGCGGCGCAGCACAAAATGGTGGCGATTGCGCACGCCTACTCCATCGACCTCACCGGCCAGGTTTGCATTGACCAGTTTGGCGGCGAGTTTTACGGTGGTATTGGCAGCCAGGGTGAATTTTTGCGTGGCGCATCGCGCTCGCCGGGTGGAAAACCCATTGTGTGCATGACCTCCACCACCTGGGACGGCACCCAATCGCGCATCCGTGCATCCCTGCTGGCCGGTGAGGCCGCCACGGTGGCACGCACCGATGTGCACTATGTCGTCACCGAATACGGCATTGCCTATCTCTTTGGAAAATCCATTCGGGAACGTGCCACTGCGCTGATCGAGTTGGCGCATCCGCTATTCCGGCCCGAACTATTTGCCAAGGCCCAGGAGCTGGGCTATTTGAGTCCCGACCAGACATTGCAAAACCTGCGTGCCTACCCGGTAGAGGACGAGCTCACCATTACCTTGAAGGACAACCGCACCATTTTGCTTCGTCCGGCCCTGTCCAGTGACGCCCAGGGCATTCGTGACCTGTTTCACCACTTGAGCGAGGCAGATGTTTACACGCGGTTTTTTCGTCATGTGCGGGGCTTATCCAACGCCGAAGTACAGCGCCTGTGCAACCTGAACTATGAAAATGAAGTGGCGTTTGTGGCAACCGCGGGTTCACGCGAAGAGTCGTTGATCGTGGCGCAGTCGTGCTACTTCATCAATCCCACAACCAATCTGGCGGACACCGCATTCATGGTCCATCCGGAATGGCAGGGCTGCGGCCTGGGCACGGCGATGCAAAATTGCATGGTGGAGCACGCCAAAAAACGCGGGTTGCGCGGCTTTGTAGCGGACGTGCTGCCGGGCAACACGCGCATGCTGCGCCTGGCACGCAATGGCCCACCCACGATTCACGTTGAAAAGTCCAGCGACTCGGTACAGCTGACGCAGCTTTTTTAGGACAAACCGGTTACATCTACAAAGGTTTCAAGACGCGGGAATCGGGCCACCATCCAGTGGCGGTCAAGTGCCAACGCGGTGATCACGGCCAAAGGTAAATCGGCGACAACGTCGGGGTTGGGATTTGTGCAATCTGCCAGCAGGGCTGCCAGGTGCACAACACCAGCCAATTTATCAAATGGCTCAACGGAAATGGGGTCGCCCGCGCTTTGCAGCCCAGTCACGATGGCGTCAGGAAAATTCCAGTGTCGCGCCAGCACCGCCGTGACCTGTGCCTCGTCAAAACCCAGCAAGCGCTGCTCGCGCTCCCAGCGCGCCACCGCCTGGCTGGGCTGGGCTTCAATTTCAGCCAGGCTCTCCGGCGCGCGCTGTCCAATCAACAGTTCTCCCAGGCGCAGCATCATGCCCGCCAGCCAGGCCTGCTGGGGCTCCACACCGGAACCGCTGGCCAGCCACTGCGCATAACCGGCACACGCCATGCTGAACTTCCAGAACACGGAGCGGTCCAGACCGGGCACCTGCGGAAACGCCGTGCTCATGCTGTTCGACAAAGCCAGGGAACGAACCCGGGACATGCCCATCAGCGTGATCGCATGGTCCAGCGACAGCACCTGTCGGCTCAGACCGAACTGCGCGCTGTTGGCCAGGCGCAGCAGGTTCGCAGTCATCGCGGGGTCCTTGGCCATGATGGCTTCCACCTGTGCCGCAGTGGCTGATTCGTCGTTGAGTGTGCGTATCAGCGCATGGGCCACCTCGGACATCACAGGCAACTTGGCGGACTCAAAAAACGCGGTCAATGTCGGCATGGGAACTCCAAATTCATATACGGGCTGACCCGGCCTTCCAACAAGCCCTGACCCCGTGGAAGTGAGTATAGAAAATTACACGACAAAACCATCAGGCACGCGCCCGACTGCAAACAAATACTCCCGCGATCACCAGCATGGTGCCGACCACCAGCCAGGCTGTAAATGGTTCGCCCAGCACCAACACGCCCATGATCATGGTGGACATTGGACCCACCATGCCTACCTGTGCAGCAAGGCCGGAGCCAATGCGCTCTATGGCCATCATCACCATCATCACCGGCACCACGGTGCACAGCGTGGCGTTCAGCACCGACAACCACAGCACTTCTGGAGCAACCTCGAATGCTGTTCCGAGCGGCCGCAACACCACAAACTGGACGATGCACAGCACACACGCCACCGAAGTTGCCAACCCCACCAGTCGCATGGAGCCCAGGCGCTGCACCATCTCGCCACTGTAAAACAGGTAGAGCGCATAACTAACGGCGCTGAGAAATACCAGCACTGCGCCCAGGGCAACATCGGCACCCTGCAGCGTCACCTCATGGCCAAACACCAGCAGCACCCCGCCATAACTGATAGCCATGCCCAAGGCCTGGCGTCGCCCGATGCGCCGCCCGAATAACGCCAAGCCCAGCAACAGGACGAGTGTGGGGTTGAGGTACAGAATCAGTCGCTCCAACGATGCGGTGATGTACTGTAGCCCGGCAAAATCCAGGAAGCTCGCCAGGTAGTAACCAGTAAACCCCAGCCACACAATGCCCAGTACGTCCTTGCGTGTCAGTGGCACGGGCTTGCGCGCTGGAGTGTGCCGACTGGCCCACCAGCTCATTGCCAGAAAAAAAGGCAATGCGAAAAGCATGCGCAGCATGATCAGCGTGACGGCATCCACACCGTGGCGGTAGGCCAGCTTCACGATGATGGCCTTACCGCTGAAAGCGATGGCACCCAGTGTGGCCAGTGCCAAGCCGGTTGC
>CAIYDK010000615.1 GCA_903924955.1 uncultured beta proteobacterium
AATTACCAATGTCAAATAAATTCACAAATAGCAAAACGTGCCATTACACATGTTTTCAGAAAATCGCTTGTAAGTCGTTGATTTCATTGGGGCGGCCGGCCAAAAAAGACGGAATTTCGCGATTAGCTGTCGAAGTCGGGAGTGCAGGATGCATGGCAGTTGAAGCTGCGCAAGTTCTTCAAGTTCCAGACGCAGCGGCCGGCAACTGAAGTTGAGCCCACCGGCATGGGTAATCAACTGCTGCAGCGTTGCCCCTTTAAGCGAGACTGGAAAGCGCCGCCGCAAGTCCGACAAATCCACCTGCAGACCGTGCGCGTTGGCGACCATGGCCAAGGAGGCCAGAGTACACTCACTGGATTCGGATTGGAGAATGGGAGTCATAAACGACGCACTCTCGCTATCAACCGGATTTTTGAAAAGACCAATCTAGAATACGAGCTCCAATTTAGCGAAATATGCGCTGGCAGGAATCCATGGGATTGTTTTCGTGAATTCGAGTGCCAAAACCAAAGTCTTGTAATCGAAATTTGATCATGGGAAGAACGCGGTCATCATATGGAACGCTCTCATTGAGAATACCCAATTTAAGCATTAACCCAATCGACGGCACCCATGGAAGAAGCCCCATGCCTGTACACGCATAGGAATTTTCACTGAAAGTAACATTAACTCTTCTACTGGTTTCAGTCATGGCAATTTTTTGCAAAGCATGAAGCATTGATGCCTTTTCATTATTCTGCGAAAATAATTCTTCGTGCCGTGCAATCCCATCTAGCATAAGCAGCAACATGGGGTCAGTATAATTTCTATTAGTAAAAATCTCAAACGCCAATCTGGCGTCGCCGTGAAGAATGATTGCCGAGTTATCTTCCACTGTGACATGTTTTGCCGCCGGCAATATATAGTTTGCGCAAGAAGAATGACAATACCCTCTTATTCTAATATTCAGTGAGTATTGTTGGATTTTTTCGGCAACCCGCAATGCCGCTTCCACAGCACCGCCTTCTGACTGTAGCACGAGGTCACGGGGTTTTTCTTCTATTGCTATTATTAGTAGCCTAGCGCTGTCCTCTGAAATGCAACCAACAAATCCAATCAAATTCGAACTCTCAATGACTTCCGAATTGCATGCAAACACCGAACTGGCTTGAAAGCCAATAAATAGGAGTGCGATTTTGTATATTATTTTTCTCATAAATTCATTCCGCTGAAAACCAAAATTGATTAATTCTGGTCTTCACATCAAAATCAACTAATTAGGGACAGACAATTTCTCTTTTTTGGACAATTTGTTCTGTCACCGTTGCAGAGGGGAGACCAGCGCTGCAAACCAAGTAGGGAGCGGTACTGGACCATGTGCATCCTGGCGAACTTGTCGTAGTTGTTGCAGTTTTTATCATACTCAATGTGTATGACTCTGTGCAATTACTGCTACTCGCCCGCACGAAGGAGCCGGTAGTCGTATCCTGGGCATTGCATCCCCATTTACTGACCCCGCCCACACCACCCATGCCACTTACCATGTCATTCCAATCACCGATCCCACTTATCCCACGACCACCGGAGACTGCAGAAATTTCAAAGCTATCTAAGTTTCTCATGGCACACCTTTACGTTAATTTGTCGTTTCTGAGCGGAGATGCAGCCGCCCTTTCTGCTTCTGGCGCGACATTCAACTCCCAACACGGGGTGGAGTTGCTTCTGCGCCGAGAACCCTCACCTGTTGCCGTGCCGCCAGCACCGGCTCCAGCACCCATTCCCAAACCTTTCTGCGTTCCTGCAGCACGTCGGCGTCCAGCGTCAGACCGGCTTTGAGTTGCAGGGTGTTGCCATAAGCATTGATGCTTTGCTCGTCCAGTTGCACGTTGATGCGGTACAGGGCTTCATTGCTGCCGGCCTGGGTGATTAATTGCTGTGCCAGATTGGCCGGCAGTTCGCTCGGGGCAAAGGGGGTGGCGGATACGGCGGTGATGTGGCCGGTATAGAGGCCGAATTTTTGGTAGGGGTAGGCGGCGTAGCGAAGGTAGACGGTCTGGCCGGGGTGCACAAAGCCAGCGGTGCGGCTGGGGGCGAACAGGTGCGCTTGCAGTTCTGCGCCTTTGTCCACGTCTGACAGCGGCACCAGCGTGGCCAGGGTCTGGCCCACCTGCACGGCCTGGCCGACCTTGAGATTGAGCGCGGTCACGGTGCCGGCATAGGGCGCGGTGATGATGGTGCTTTTGCGGGCAGCGTTTTCTGAAGCCTCTTGCTGCAAGCTGGAGCGGTTGCGCTCGATCTGGTTCAGGTCGCTCTTGAGTTGCGCCACCAGTGCCGTGCGTTCTCCGTCAAGGGCTTGCAGGTCATGTTGCAGCGCCAGGCGGGCGCGCTCCAGGCTTTGTGTGCGGCCATTGGCGTCTATCAGTTCTTCCTGGCGCACTTGCACCTGGGCTGCGGCGACAAAGCCTTCTTTGGCCAGTTGTTCATTGCGCGCCAGGGTGTCGCGTGCCAGTTGCACGCGGCGCTGTTGCAGGCTTTGTTCTTCTTCGGCGTGGCGTAGTTCGGCTTGCAGGGTGCGGATGCGGTCGCTGAGTACTTGTTCACCCGACTTCGACAGCTAATCGCGAAATTCCGTCTTTTTTGGCCGGCCGCCCCAATGAAATCAACGACTTACAAGCGATTTTCTGAAAACATGTGTAATGGCACGTTTTGCTATTTGT
>CAIYDK010000616.1 GCA_903924955.1 uncultured beta proteobacterium
CAATACGCCCAAGTGCTTTCGCACAGCATCAGTATCGAATTTGGACTTGTCACCTGTCTTGGCCATGCTCATCTCCATCATTGCGGTCATAAATGGACAAATCGGGCTCAGGCAATTCCAACTCCAGCAGGTCAGCGCGGCGTGTGAGCTGTAGGGCAGCCGGTTCCTCACCAATACGCCTGCGTGCCGACAGAATGTGGGCGATGTACTCGGCACTGAAGGCCGCCAACTCCAGCCCATCATCAATCGCACGTGACACGGCTTCTTTGCCGTGTATCTCGACCAAGGCCACAATCTTGCGCAGGTGGTTGCGGGCATTGACGTGTTTGGCCTCCAGGCCCTCTCGATAGCTTTGGGCGCGTGGGGAGATCGCCAAGAAATTCACCAGCAGACGCTGTTCACGCGCACTCTTGCGCTGCACTACAAGTTGCTGCTCGTGCTCGGGATCGACGATGTCCTTGTGCCGGTCCATGCTGCGCGCATGGCGCACGATGAGTTGCTGCTGGTCATAGATGCAGACCCGATCGGCATAGGCTTTGAGCGTCAGACGATGACCCGCGTAGCGTGCCGGAACCGTGTAGTGATTGGAGTCCAGCGGCACCCGAAACTGCTTGGTGGCGCGCACCGTCTTTACGCGTGCGAGATCAAAGCCGGCCGGGTTGAGTCGTTTCAAGTGGGCGCGCTCCTCTTCAAAACGATCAATGGGGCGCTGGTGGGTTGACTCGTGCATGCGCACGTTGGCCACCGTATCCATCCACAGCGTGGCCGCTGGCTGTAGTGCGCAGAAGTCGGGCAACTCCAGGCCGGCCAGGAAGTTCTTCTTGACGTAACCCACACCGTTCTCGACCCGGCCTTTCTCATTGCCCGAGCGCACATTGCAAGGTTTGATCTCAAACCCCCAGTGACGCGAGAAGTCCAGGTACTTCGGGTTGAACACGGGAGCCACACCGACGAGACGCTGCAATACGGCGGACTTCAGGTTATCGACCATGATCTGGCTGGGCACCCCACCAAAAACAGCAAATGCGTTCTCGTGGCAGGACAGGAAGAACTCCGAGGTCTGGGAGACCGTGAACTCCAGGTACATGCGCCTGCTGTAGCACAGCACCATCAGAAAGAAGCTCAGGCGTCGGCGGGTGGAGCCCACACCAATGCTGCCCCATTCACCCCAGTCAACCTGGGCGGTTTCACCTGGGGCGAAGTCCAGTTTGAGGAATGCCTCCTGGTGGCGTGGACGAATGCGGTGGACGTAGTCTTTGACGATGGTGCGTCCACCCTCATAGCCGGCCTCGCACAGACGCTGGTAGATCTGCTGAGCGCTGTAGGGGTGGGTGTCGAGCCAACGCACAATCTGACCCTTGAAGGCATCGAGCTTGCTGACCCGTACCACGCCCTTGCGCGGGACAAACTGTTCCACGTTGGCCCATTTGGCAACGGTGCGCACGTTCAGTCCCAAGGCGCGTGCAGTCTGGGCATGGGTGAGTTGGTGGCGACTCAGGTGGTCGCGGATTTGACAGAAGGTTTCATAGTCGAGCATGGCGGCGCTCCATCTCAAGGAGTTGGGCCAGACTCACCGGAGCACAGCTTGTCTGGTGTGGCCGGGGTGTTACCTTTGGTGGCCGTGGCACCGTTTGACCATCGGTGAGGGACAGCACTTGGTACAGGGGTGCTTGGTAGGCGATGAGGTCAAGCGCCATAAGCCGGGTGCGTGCCGCGCCAATCTCATCGGCGCTCAGGTGCAAGCGCTCCGCGATGGTGGAGGTGGCGTAGTAGCTCAGGCCTTGGGCATCGGCTACGGTGACCAGAAACAAGTACAGGGCTGCGCTGCGCACGTCGCAGCGGTCAATGAAATGGCGCTGCACCAGGGCCTGATCAATCCAACTGAATTGTTCTGGCACCAAGCGCACTCGCTCAGGGCGCAGAACATGTTTGACGGTCTTCATTGCGGCTCCGGTTGATGACATCGTGCCCAAGTTGTATCAACCGACGGGTGGTGCTGGCTATGTCCTCTTGTAACGTGGCCTCGAACAAATGCGCGATAAGCCCCGCCAGCACTGGCGATGGGGTGTTCAAGAGATCTTGTAACGCTGAGACAACTGGGGGTGCAGACATCTCAGCACGATTGGGGGTTTCTTCAACAAAATCAACTACTTGCACAATCAAGGGATCTTGTAACGGTGTTGTGGTCCCTGGTTTGGTACGGCTATAGCCCGGATGTGCACCTCGCCAGGCCTGTACGCGAGCGACGTGAATGGGGTCGCTGAAGTACGTGGCGTTCTTGGGTTGGCTCAACCAGGCGGCCTGGCTGGCGGCCTTACTGGCACGTCGACATGGTGCTGCTGAGCAGTAGCGTTGACGATTGCGGTTTCGACGGTCAACATCAAAAAACTCCCCGCAACACAAGCACTTACGCTGTCCGGACTGCGCCATGGTCGTTCCTCGACAGGGTCGAGAAACGCAGCCACATCGGTCGCACGCACGCCCACCAGCAGAGTTTGAAGAAAACGCAGAACAACCCGAAGAAGACGCGTCAGAGACGATTCATGGAAGAAGACGCAGTCAGAAGAAAACGCAGATTCACTCCGGCTGAATCACTGCACATTCAGCTTGGCGGCCACA
>CAIYDK010000617.1 GCA_903924955.1 uncultured beta proteobacterium
CCTAGCCTTGTCCAATGAGGTATGAGCCTGAACGGCGAGCGTATTTCCAACCAGAAGTGAGCCTGAGATGGGGAATTTGCGGTTGAACTGAGGGCTTGATCATCCAAGGATGGTGATCAACATGGACGAGGCAAAGCTGCGCACTGTTGCGCAATTGCAGGAGTTTTTAAACGCAACCCAGGAGATCAATTTCACGGGTGCGCCTGGGGATGGTGACCACCAGCGCTACGAACACATCAGCCGGGTGCTCAAACGCTTTGCCTACAGCGCACTGGGCAAAAGCGAGCGTGGAGTGGTGCTGGCCTACCTGCGGCGCACCAGCGGCTACAGCCGCGCCCAACTCACCCGATTGGTCGCTCGTTGGCAGTCCAACCGGCTGGCACAGGAGCCGCTGGCCAAGCGCTACGGCAAGCCTGCCATGCCCTTTGTGCGCAAGTACACGGCTGCTGACGTTGCGCTGCTGGTGGAGATGGACCGCGCCAACGAAGATGTCTGTGGACCTGCCATCGTGCACTTGCTACATCGCGCATTTGTCGTCTATGGCGACCGGCGCTATGAACGTTTGTCCAAGCTGTCGGTATCGCACCTGTACAACCTGCGCAAGACTGGTGGTTATCGGGTTCTGCGTAGCCACTTCACCAAGACGCGCGCCGTATGCAATCCCATTGGGGTGCGTAAGGCACCCAGGCCCAACGGTCGGGCTGGCTGGGTGCGCATCGACAGCGTGCACCAAGGCGATCTGGACGGCATGAAGGGGGTCTACCACATCACTTGCGTGGATGCGGTGAGCCAGTGGCAGGTGCAGGCCTGTGTACAGGGCATCAGTGAGGCGTTTTTGCTTCCTGTGCTGGAGATGGTGATTGATCAGTTCCCGTTTCAGATCGAGGGCTTTCATTCGGACAACGGGAGTGAATACATCAACCACAAGGTGGCCAAGATGCTGGAGAAACTGCGCATTGAGCAGACCAAATCACGCTCGCGCAACAGCAATGACAACGCCCTGGCGGAGAGCAAGAATGCCAGCGTCGTCAGGAAGCATATGGGCTACAGTCACATCCCACAAAAGTATGCCAAGCCCATCAACGCGTTCTACCAGGAGGTGTTCAATAACTGGCTCAACTTGCATCGTCCATGCCTGTTTGCCACGGAGGTCGTAAGCGACAAAGGTAAGATCAAAAAGGTCTACAAGCACAAGGATGCCAAAACCCCACTGGAGTGTTTGGTGTTGCTCAACGAGGCGGCCCTGGTGACCTTCAAGAGCGCCACAATGCTGGGCAGACTGCTGGACAAAGCCAAAGAGAGAACTGACCTGCAAGCCGCCCAGGAGATGCAAAAAGCCAAGACCGATCTGTTTGCGCTGTTCAACAAAACAGGGCTCAAGAGTCGGACTTGAATTGGCGACTCAGCGAGTTCACATCGGCCGAAAAAAATCCGCGCGCCAGGGGGGCCTCCGGCGGCCTGGCAGGGGCCGGTAGAGAAAGATACAAAGCCCAAAACCCACCCACCTTAAACTTCCAGTTTCAACAAGATCAAACCCCCAGCAAGAATCTCTCAACTGAACATTCCTTCAGGCTCATACCTGGATTGGAAAATACTGAGGGGTCAATTATTTGATGCTTAGCAGAGATACCAGCGTAGAAATCGTTCCCAACGCCGCGATCGCGTACACCACTACAGCGACCACAGAGTCCTGACGCAAACCGAAGTCATGCATGGTGACACGCAG
>CAIYDK010000618.1 GCA_903924955.1 uncultured beta proteobacterium
ACGGGTTGGGCCTGCGGATGCTGGTGGTGCCTGCTTGCGATTCAGTTCTGCTGAAGTCCGAGTTGGAGGCTCTGCGCGCAGGTAGCAGTCCATCGGGTGCCCTCTCCAACACGAGAGGAAGTGATGAATAGCGAAAACGAATACGCGCTAGACCTATTTGTTGGGCAGGCGTTTGTCGCAAGACTGGAGTTCCATCCGGAGAAAGATACCTTCAGCCTGGCCTACAGCCCAACTTGGGCGTCCGACCGCCGGGGTTACGCGCTGTCTCCCCATCTGCCCTTGGACGGCGAGGCATCATCATCGTCAATTCGCCGCTTTCTGGAAAATCTTTTGCCTGAAGGCCGGGCGCTGGACGTTGCTTCGGTGCACTCGAATATCCAAAAGAACAACATTTTTGGACTTGTCCGATATTTGGGCAAGGAGACCACGGGTGCGGTGACGTTCCTGCCGGCCAATCAGACCCCGGAAGCGCTTGAACCGCAGTTCCGTGAACTCCTGTATTCGGAACTGCAAGAGCGCATCAAGCGCCGCAACGAGGTGCCCTTTACGGTCTGGGACGGCAGAGTCCGAATGTCTATCGCCGGCTTTCAGGACAAGTTGCTGGTTAACCGTGTGGGTGAGCGGCTCTTTTTAGTCGACGGTTCTTTGTCGTCCACCCATATTCTTAAACCTGAGCCATTGAACAGTGCCCTGCCGTTCATGGTCGCCAATGAACATTTCTGCATGAAGCTGGCGTCACGCATGAGCGTGCGCAGGTACGGGCAGGACCATGTGGCCGAGGTTGATATCTTGCGTACCCCGGACCCGGTGCTGTCTATTCGGCGATTTGACCGCCGCCTGGGGAACGTCCAGTTTGTGCATGGCCCTGACGGCGCGAAGTTGCCAGTGGCCGAGCGACTGCACATCATCGACGCTTGTCAAGCCACCGACATAGCTGTGGCGGCCAAGTACGAGCGCAACCTAGGCAATGGCAAGGATGTTGCGCATATCCGAGACGGCGCAAGTTTCGAGCGCCTGTTCGCCACCCGACAGTACCTGGAACAGCCAGCCGTAGGTATCAGGCGCATGACCATGTGGGTAGTGACCACCTTGCTGACCGGCAACAGTGATTCACACGGCAAAAACTTGTCCTATTACGTGAGTCGCGCGGGGTTGAAGGTGGCTGAACTCTATGACTTGGTGAGCGTGATGCAATACGACTCGCAAAAGCTAGAACATGAACTGGCCATGGCATTTGGCGATGAGTTCAAGCTGGAAAACGTGAAATCGTTTGCCCTGGCCGACTTCTGTGAACGTGCCAAGGTAAGCCGGCCCTTTTTTGCCAGAGAACTTGTTGCTCTGTGCGAGATTGCCATCGTCGAGGCATTAGCACAGAGCGCGGACCCCATCTACACAGGTGAGGAAGTCGTGTTGGTGAAAAATATTGCCGACTTTGTCGTCCAGCAGGCAAAGCTCTTGCTCAACCTTGCAAAGGAAATCCCTAAATTTAAGAAGGACCTGTTCTAAAGCCTTTAAGATGCTCTCTGTCTACGGCCAACGGCCAAGCCATTGAGTACGGAGAGTGCACGCTGGGCAGCCCCCAGCGAATGCGTAATCCCGTGGTTAGGCGTCAGGTCTCCATTCACACGATAAGCCAATCCATAGAGTCTCTTGGGCCCTAGCTCCGAATTTTCACTTTAAACAGCCGCATCTGCCAAGGCAACGGCACAGGATTGCGCCCTTGGTCCCACCATGCTGAGCACCAGCTGCAGTCAGTTCGAAAAC
>CAIYDK010000619.1 GCA_903924955.1 uncultured beta proteobacterium
CCGCGCCGACTCCCCCCATCCGCATTGGCGTGGCGCGCGACAAGGCATTTGGTTTTTACTATCCGGATGACGTCCTGGCGCTGGAACAGGCTGGCGCAGTGATAGTCCCGGTGGATACGCTTCAGGACACACAGTTGCCAGCCCTGGACGGTTTGTTCATTGGCGGCGGCTTTCCCGAAATGTTCATGCAACCGTTGCAGGCTAATACCGCCATGCGCAGCAGCATTCACGCGGCCATTGAAGCGGGACTGCCGGTTTATGCCGAGTGTGGTGGCCTCATGTACCTGGCACGCACCCTGCAGTGGAAGGACGAAACTTACAACATGGTGGGCGCCATACCCGCCGATGTCGTGATGCATGCGCGCCCCGTAGGACGCGGCTATGTGGAGCTACAAGCCACTGACGATGCGCCCTGGTCCGCAACCTCAAGTCCTGCAGAGGCTACGGTGCGGGGACATGAATTCCACTACTCCAGCCTGGAAAACATAGCGCCCGATTTGAAGTTTGCCTACCGCGTCTTGCGCGGGCACGGTGTGGACGGACTGCGCGATGGCATCGTGTACCGAAACGTTGTCGCATCGTACGCCCACCTGCGCAATGGAGCGGGGTCCAACTGGGCAGAAAGTTTTGCTGCATTTGTTCGTGCAAACAAAACAGCCCAGGAGCCATCTAGCCCGAAGACGATGCACGCGGTGCATGTCAATGGTTGCGCTGTGGCCACCGACGTTGAAGGTTATTTAAAGAATACAGATGACTGGAGCGAGGATTTCGCCCGCGCACAAGCCGAGGCGGAGAATCTACAGCTGACCGAGGCGCACTGGCAGGTCATCGCATTCTTGCGGGACTATTTTGAAGAGCACCGTGTACAGGCGCAAGTCCGCGCCATGATCTGGCATTTCGCCAAAGCATGGGGTCCGGAGTTTGGCAACAACCACCACCTTCACACCTTGTTTCCCATCGGCGGCCCTCAAAAGCAGGGCAACCGCCTGGCGGGATTGTTAAAAACCAAAGGTGAACATTGATTCACATCTGGAGATCTGTATGTTTTCATTGACCCACGCTGCAGCACAGCAAATCCAACAAGCGGCAAATGCGAGTGGTGCGACCGAACTGGCCCTGCGCATTGCCGCCAAAATCGATCCCGACGGATCTCTGCAATACGGCATGGGATTTGACGAACCCCACGACGAAGACATGCGGCTGGATCTGGGCGGCGTGGCCGTCGTCATTGGCGGCGAGTCCCAGGAACTGCTTTTTGACACCGTACTCGATTATGTTGAACTCAATCCCGGCGAATTCAACTTCATTTTTAGCGAAGCGCGAGAGGAGTCTTCATGCGGCAAAGAGCCCGCTGCCAAAGGGAGTTGCAGCACCGGATGCGGCAGTGGCGGCTGTGCCTCAAAAGGACTAACCCATTGAAAGCCGATGTCATGAAATCCATACCACTTTGCGGAAAAGTCTACCTGGTTGGTGCTGGCCCTGGCGACCCGGAATTATTGACACTGCGCGCCGTGCGACTGCTGGAAAAGGCCGACGTGGTGGTCTATGACCACCTGGTCTCCAGCGCGGTACTGGACTTTGTCTCGCCCACGGCGGAGCGCATCTACGCGGGCAAGCGCCGCAACGAACACACCATGCGACAGGAGCAAATTAACGCCCTGCTGGTCAAACTCGCCCAGGAGGGTAAACAGGTCGTTCGACTCAAAGGCGGGGACCCCTTCATATTTGGGCGCGGCGGAGAAGAGTTGCAGACCCTGGCGGCGCAGGGTGTTTCATTCGAGGTGGTTCCGGGGGTTACAGCGGCATCTGGTGTATCCAGCTATGCGGGCATTCCACTGACCCACCGAGACTACGCCCAGAGTTGCATCTTTGTGACAGGACACCTCAAGGACGGCACCGCCGATCTGGACTGGCCCAGCCTCGTACGACCCCGTCAAACCGTGGTGATTTACATGGGTCTGGGTGGTTTACCAGAAATTTGCCGCCAGCTGATCGCGCATGGGGCTTCTCCAAGCTTGCCAATCGCCGTAGTGCAAGACGGCAGCATTGACACCCAAAAGGTCGTAACCGGCACACTGGCGGATATGCCAGAACGCGTGGCGCAAGCAAAACTGAAATCCCCATGTCTCACTCTCATTGGCGAGGTCGTGAAATTGCACAATTCACTGGCCTGGTTCAGCCCGAAGCAAAGCCCCGTTGAGGCGAAAAAAGGGCCCGCAAAAAAAGGGCGCCGTCAGGACGAAGCCGTCAGTGTTTGACTTTTTGACTGGTTGCAATAGCGGCTTTCACGCCTTCCGGAGAACTGCCGTACTCGAAAGCGAAAACCGCTGCCTCTACCCGTGAGTGCAGATTAAGCTTGTCCATGATGTGGCGCACATGCAGTTTCACGGTGTTGTGGCTAATATCCAGCGCCTTCGCAATCACCTTGTTGCTGCATCCCCTCGCGACGTGATTCAGCACCTCGCGTTCCCGTTCAGTCAGCGTGGCAACGAGGTCGCCCATAACCGATACCTTAGGACCTGACTGAAGAATCATCGCCAGCTTCAGCGTCATCGCCGAGGCAACCACCATCTCGCCACGGGCGGCACGCCCAATGGCGTCGATAACCTCCTCCGGCTCCATATCCTTGAGCAGATAGCCGCGAACCCCTGCGCGCAATGCCGCCGCCATGTCGTCTTCGCTGTCGCTCATGGTCAATATCACGACCGGGGTTTCGCACCCTTCATTGCGAACCATACGCAACACGCTGAGACCGTCAATTTTGGCCAGTCGCAGATCCAGCACCATCAAATCTGGCTGATGTTCCCGCAACAACGGCACAACCTGCGCGGGGTCACCCGTAGCGACCACCACATCCATATTGCCACGATGCTCCAGCAACTCCGTCAAGCCACTGCGGCACAGGGCGTGATCATCAACCAGCATGACGCGTGTTTTGGGACTCATAAACCTCCATCCCCTTGCTTGATCACACCGATCGGCAGCAGCAAGCGCACCCGCGTTCCGCCACCATCGTTGGGCCCCACATTCAGCGTGCCACCGAGTCGCTTGGCACGACTTTGCATAATCTCCAGCCCAAAATGGTTGGAAGGGGCCAAACCTTTGGCCAACGTTACCAGCGTTGAAACGGACGGCTCGTCCATGCCCAAACCGTCGTCTTCAATCCGGAATTCCAGGTTCCGATCGTCCCTATCAATTGAAACAAGGGCACGGCGCGCCATGGAGTGTTTGGCGATGTTGGCCAAAGCTTCCTGAATTATGTAGAACACCTGCACCTCCTGCTCATCGTTCAGGTTCAGGCCATGTGCCGAGTTCCTGATTTCCAGCGAGATTCCCACCCGGTCAAAGTAGCCATCTGCAACGCCCTGCAGCGCGTGAAGCAAACCCAGAGGATCCATCCGCGTGCGGAAATAGGTCATGACTTCACGCAATTTATCATGCACCTCACCCACGCCTAACTTGACATCGGACAAATATTTGAGCGAACGCTGGTCATCGTGCGCCAACATCGACTCATTCAATAGCGGTAACCGCATTCTGACGTAAGCCAGGGTTTGCGCAATGGTGTCGTGAACTTCGTTCACCATCTCCTGGCGCTCTTTCATGACCGTGACGCGCAGTCGTTCGCGCTCAATCCTGGCATTGTGCAGCGCCAAACCCAACAGTTGCCCAACCAGGCGCAACATCGTCTCCATTTGCGGATCCATGCTGGAATTGGAATCGAAGAACAGGTTGTAGATACCCAACACCTGACCGCCATGGGGCAATGAAATAGCCAACACTCTCTGGCACTGAACACCGAAATACGCATGTTCAGAGTGTTTGGCACACGTTTTGACATCATCAACCCACCCCAACACGTCTCCCGTCGACGCAATGCCGCACATCCCGCAATCGCGTGCCACCAACCTTTCGGCACTTTGAACGTCCACCGGCAAGCCCTGTTGCGCCACAAGGCGCATCGACTTTCCATCGTCCGTCAAGACCCGCACAGCCCCAGCCTGTGCACCAGCCAAGGCCAGGATGGCAATCAAAAACCGCTCAAGTAACGGGGCCAAATCATGGTCTGCCGGAAACTGTGCAGGCATCCCCGCAATGGCAGTGCCCATGTCCAAAAACACATTGGGGTTTGATGGGTGGCGCGCGGATGTCATGGTACGAAAGGTGAATCGCCATGCTATTACATAATTGATTGCTAATGAATCGTAGAAACCCGGGGGGGGAGCCTACGGCGGTGTACGGACACTACCCATTTGGGTTACATGAAATTACCCGTGTCGGCTATAGACGCATATGGGTGCCCCTGACTCTAATAGGGGCACTCTGCACCAGCCCTGCCCGCAAGAAAAACGTCCACGCATGACCGCTATACCGATTCACGACCCTACCCGCCCCGCGGTGGCCAACGCCGTCAACGAGATGCGCACCACCACCTGCTATATGTGCGCCTGCCGTTGCGGCATTCGGGTGCATTTGCGCAACGGCGAAGTACGCTACATCGAGGGCAACCCGGATCACCCGCTCAACCAGGGTGTGATCTGCGCCAAGGGATCGTCGGGCATCATGAAGCAGTATTCCCCTGCCCGCCTGACCAAACCCCTGCTGCGCAAGCCGGGTAGTGAACGGGGGGATGGGCAATTCGAAGAGATCGAGTGGGAAGCCGCTTTCTCGATGCTTTCTGAACGCCTGCAAAAAATCCGTTCCACCGATCCTAAAAAGTTCGCACTGTTCACCGGGCGCGACCAGATGCAGGCCTTGACCGGGCTGTTTGCCCGTCAGTTTGGCACACCGAACTACGCGGCGCACGGCGGATTCTGCTCGGTCAATATGGCTGCCGGCATGATCTACACCATCGGCGGCTCATTCTGGGAGTTTGGTGGCCCCGACCTGGAGCGCGCCAAGCTGTTTGTGATGATTGGTACCGCTGAAGACCATCACTCCAACCCTATGAAGCGCGAGCTCTCCAAGTTCAAGCGCAACGGCGGGCGTTTTGTGTCCATCAACCCCGTGCGCACCGGCTACTCCGCCATTGCGGATGAGTGGATCCCCATTAAGCCCGGCACCGACGGAGCGTTGTTACTGGCTCTGATTCACGAACTGATCCAACTGGGCCTGTATGACCGCGAGTTCTTGGCACGCTACACCAACGCCGGCCAACTGGTGAATCAGGATACTGCCAGCGACGATTTTGGGATGTTTCTGCGCGATGCCGACGCAGACATCGCCAACCCGCTGCGCCCCGCCAATTTTTACTGGTGGGACCGCTTGGGCGAACGGGCGGTCGCCGACCACACCGAGGGTGCTGACCCGGCACTTTTGGGACACTTCACTCTGCCACACGGCACACCAGCCGTGCCTGCATTTCAACTACTGCAAGAGCGCGTCAAGTCTTACACACCCGAATGGGCCGAAGGCATTACCGGCATTCCAGCAGCCACCATTCGCCGCCTGGCGCATGAAATGGGCATCACCGCGCGCGACCAGAAAATTGAACTGCCTATCGCATGGACTGACAGTTGGGGCAAGCGCCATGAGTCTGTTACCGGCAACCCGGTGTCGTTTCATGCCATGCGCGGCCTGGCGGCGCATTC
>CAIYDK010000620.1 GCA_903924955.1 uncultured beta proteobacterium
CTTTCTGCTGGTCTGTGCAACCCACTCTAAAGCCAACGGCAATACCTACTTAGTCAGTGACGGAACGCCCGTGTCGACCCATACGCTATTGCGAGGGTTGGCACGAGCGCTGAATGTGCCGTCACGCCTGTTTCCCGTGCCGCCATTTTTATTGCAATGGATGGGGAACATGACTGGATATACAGCAGAGTTTGAACGACTGCTGAGTTCCCTGCGGGTGGACAGCAGCAAAGTGCAGAAGGAGTTGGGCTGGTATCCGACCTATACCCTGCGCCAGGGGCTTCAGGCGACGGCGGATTGGTATCTGGCGCAGTTAAAAAAATAATAGTGACTTTTATCCGAAAATGAAGCGTTTGTTTGATCTTGCTCTGGCAACTCTGGTGGTGCTGTTACTGATACTGCCTTGCTCTGCAGTTGCTGTTATAGTGCGAATAACCTCGCGCGGCCCGGTTTTGTATTGGTCCGACCGAGTGGGCCGATATAACCGTATTTTTAAAATGCCGAAATTTCGCAGCATGCGCGTGGGTACTCCGGCGGTGGCCACGCATTTATTGAGTGATCCGGATACCTACCTAACTCCCATTGGTAGTTTTTTGCGCAAGAGTAGTCTGGACGAGTTGCCGCAAATATGGAGCATCATTAAAGGTGATATGAGTTTTGTCGGCCCACGGCCAGCACTCTATAACCAGCATGATTTGATAGAACTGCGCACGCAGAGCGGTGTTCATACGTTGATGCCGGGCTTGACCGGCTGGGCGCAAGTCAATGGGCGTGATGAGTTGCCCATTCCGCAGAAAGTAGCGTTGGATACTGAATATCTGCGCCGACAAACTATTAAATTTGATATTCGCATACTGTTCATGACCGCTGCAAAGGTTATCATGCGTAGCGACGTAACCCATTGAACTTGAAAACAGGACGCTCCGCCATGAATAATTTAGTTGATATTCAAAATCAGATTCAAAAACTGCAGAAGCAGGCATCAGAAATTCGAGATCGGGAGTTTGACAAGACGATCCAGGATATTCTGGCCAGGATGCAGGCGTTTGGTATTTCCGTCAAGGATCTGCAGTCAGCCATGTCCGGTGGACGCAAGGGTCGGGGCAAGGCGAAGGCTGCGAATGCGGCTCAGCCGAAAGCCGCTGCCACGAAAAAGAAAAAGAGTGGCGTGCCAGTGGCCGCCAAATACCAAGGCCCTAACGGTGAAAGCTGGAGCGGTCGTGGACTGACTCCGCGCTGGTTGGCCAGTTTGCTGGCAGAAGGCAAAACCAAAGAAGATTTCGCTATCAAGGTCTGACGGTTGGCGCCGCAGGCCATGCGGCGCAACGTTCAATCGGCACTTGCGGATTTCAGGTCGAGCGCGGTCTGGTACAGCGTATTTCGCGGCTCACCGGTGATGTCAGCGGCCAGTTTGACCGCGGTTTTAAGCGGAAGCTGTTCTAGCAGCAGTTTCAGAATTCGCGTGTCCTGAGTCGTCGCGGTTTCGGTGGGTGCCGGGTGCACAACCAGCGCGAACTCTCCCCGCAGGCGGTTGGCGTCCTGTGCCAGCCAGCCAGGCAGGTCTTGTGCGCTGACCGTCGCAATCTCTTCAAACTGCTTGGTCAGCTCACGTCCGATTGTCACAGCCCGTGCGCCCAGACTGGCCAGCGCAAGGGCCAGTGCCTCGATGCGGTGTGGGGCCTCCAACAAAACCACGGCCCGTGTCTCAGCGGCCAGGGCTAGTACCGCTCGCTCGCGTTCAGCGGCTTTGCTCGATAAAAAACCGGCAAATACAAACCCACCCGGCTGATCATCAGCGATACCTGCGGCAGACAACACGGTGGTGACACTGCTGGGGCCCGGCAATGGCATGCAGCGCAGGTTTTGAGCGCGAACGGCAGCTACCAACCGAGCACCCGGGTCGCTGATGCCGGGGGTGCCTGCATCACTGACGTAGGCCACGCGTTGACCCAGGCGCAGGTGGTCGATGACGGTCTGCGCTGCCTGGGCTTCGTTGTGCTGGTGCAGGGCGATCAATTGGCCACCACTCTTGTCGATGCCATAGGCACGCAACATTGTCTGGGTGTGGCGGGTGTCTTCGCAGGCGATAGTGTCCACCAAGCCTAGCAAGTACAGCGCACGCAGGCTGATGTCGGCCAGATTGCCGATCGGGGTGGCGACGACATACAGCGTTCCCTGCGGATAATGCTGACCTGAAGCGGCCTCGGCTGAGGCGGCAAGGGCAGAGGTAAAGAGAGCGCTCATGGGATTCCTTCCAACAAAACCAGTACGGCAAACCCCGGCAAAGCCCACCACCAAACAGGTAGGGGATGCCGCCGAGGAGGAAGCCCTGCGCTATCTGACGAAGCAGGGCTTGCGCTTGCTGACGCGCAATTATCGGACCCCAGGGCGTGGTGGTGGCGAAATAGACCTGATCATGCGGGCGCCCGATGCAACCACCGTCTTTGTCGAGGTGCGCAAGCGCGCCTCGACGCGCCATGGCGGCGCAGCCGCCAGTGTGGGTGGTACCAAGCAGCGGCGCATCATCTTTGCCGCTCGCTATTACCTGATGGGCCTGCGGGAACTGCCGCCCTGCCGGTTTGACGTGGTGGTGGTCGAGCCGGACGGCGTGCAGTGGCTGCAAGCCGCGTTTGACGCATCCTGACCCCAACACTTGGACGGTGATCCTGAGGGCGGTATCATCACCCCCCATGCTGGAACAACGAATTCAACAACACTTCATCGATAGCGCCGACCTGAAATACCAGTCTGCGCAGTCGCTCAGCAAACCCATCGCAGCGGCCGTGCAGGCCATGCTGGCCTGCGTGACCAGCGGCGGCAAGGTGCTGGCCTGTGGCAATGGTGGCTCGGCAGCGGATGCCCAGCATTTCGCCGCCGAGTTTGTCGGACGCTTCGAGCGTGAGCGGCCGGAGCTGGGGGCTATCGCGCTGACGACCGACAGCTCGATCATCACGGCGATCGCCAACGACTACGATTTCAATGTTATTTTTTCCCGTCAGGTGAGGGCCCTGGGTGCCCCCGGGGACGTGCTTTTGGCCATTTCCACGAGTGGCAACTCGGCCAACGTGCTGGCTGCCATTGAAGCAGCGCACGAGCGGGAGATGGTGGTTGTGGGGCTGACCGGGCGCGGCGGGGGCAAGATGGCGCAGGTGTTGCGCGATACCGATGTCCACATTTGCGTTCCGCACGAGCGCACGGCCCGTGTTCAGGAAGTGCATATTTTGGCGTTGCATTGCATTTGCGATGCCGTCGATGCCCAGTTATTGGGCGATCAGGAATCAACCAAATGAGTTTTTCAATCCGACGCGTCAGTCTGGCGCTGGTTTTACTGGGCAGCACGCTTGGCACGCTCACGGCCTGTTTCCCGCTGGCAGTGGGCGGTGCCGTGGTGGGGGGCATGGTCGCCGCAGATCGACGCACCACAGGCACGGTGGTGGAAGACGAAGGCATTGAGTTGCGCTCTGCCAGCCGAATCCGTGAAGCGTTAGGTGATCGGGGGCACGTCAACGTGACCAGCTACAACCGCCAGGTGCTGCTGACCGGCGAGGTCCCTTCAGCGCAAGACAGGCAACTGGTCGAGCAGATCGTGACGGGCGTGGACAATGTGCGCCACATCGTCAATGAACTGGCCATTTTGGGGAACTCCACATTGCAGCAGCGTTCATCCGACTCGCTGGTGTCGGGCCGGGTTAAAGCGGGCCTTTTGGATGCCAACGACCTGTCTACGAATGCCTTCAAGATCACGACCGAGCGCGGTACCACCTATGTCATGGGGCGGGTCACGCCGCGCGAGGCCAAGCGTGCAACCGAAATCATCAGTGCCACAACCGGTGTTCAAAAGGTTGTTCGCATCCTGGAGACCATCAGCGAAGAGGAGTTGTCACGCCTGCAGGCACCACCGCCGGTACGTGCGTCAGCAAGGCCCTGATTTGCCGCCTGTTTACTTTAGGCGCTTGATCAGGCTGGAGGTGTCCCAGCGATTGCCGCCCATGTGTTGTACATCGGCATAAAACTGGTCAACCAGTGCAGTGACAGGCAGGCGAGCGCCATTGCGCTTGGCCTCGTCCAACACCAGACCCAAGTCCTTGCGCATCCAGTCTACGGCAAAGCCAAAGTTGAATTGGTCCGCCACCATGGTCTTGCCACGGTTGTCAAGCTGCCAGCTCTGCGCTGCACCCTTGCCAATCACGTCTAAAACCTGGTTCATGTCCAGCCCCGCCTGCTGGCCGAAAGCAATGGCCTCACTCAGCCCCTGGACCAAGCCGGCGATGCAAATCTGATTCACCATCTTGGCTAACTGACCCGCACCACTGTCACCCAGGAGCGTGAAAGCGCGTGAGAACGCCATGGCCACCGGCTTGGCGGCCTCGAATGCTGCACTGGCGCCGCCACACATCACGGTCAGCATACCGTTTTGCGCGCCCGCCTGACCGCCAGAAACCGGGGCGTCTACAAAGTGCAGCCCCTGGTGGCTGGCATGGACGTTCAGTTCGCGAGCCACGCTGGCGGACGCTGTGGTGTGGTCAATAAAAATGGCTCCGGCCTTCATACCCGCAAAGGCACCATCGGGGCCCATGGTGACGCTGCGCAGGTCCTCGTCATTGCCGACGCAGCAGAAGACGAGGTCCGCATTGTGAACTGCCAGGCGTGGCGTTTCGGCATGGGTGTTGGGGGCATTTGTACCCTCAGCCCCCGGGAACTCTGCGCACCAAGCTATAGATTTGGTAGCGGTGCGGTTGTAGACAGTGACTGCGTGTCCGGCCAGGGCAAGATGCCCCGCCATGGGGAAGCCCATAACGCCGAGGCCCAGAAAGGCCACTTTGGTGCTAGGGCAGGCTTCGTAGGATTTTGAGTTAGTGCTGGGCATGGTGCAGAAGGTTCAAATAGTTGGAAGGGCAATTTGCCGCCGGGCCGCCCCAAGGTCTCACATGATGGCGA
>CAIYDK010000621.1 GCA_903924955.1 uncultured beta proteobacterium
AAGGAGGAGCCCGCAAAGCGGGCGGGGGACACGGAGCAGAATCCCCTGCCGCCCAGCCTCCCGGCACCGATGCGCGAGTTTTGTCTCGTATCCGTGCTGCGCAATATCCACGGCCTGGCCTGCTGGTGGGTGGATTCGCGCATCCCTTTGCAGGCGGCAGACTTTCCCTTTGCCCCACCACCCCACGCCAGTGCGTATTCAGTGCTGTTTAGCGGCACAAGTCGCTTCCAGCAAGCGCAGGCTGCTATCATTTTTGATGCGAGCTACCTCGCCCTGCCCCTGCGCCGGGATGAGAAAGCGCTGCAGCAAATGTTGCAGCACGCCCTGCCCCTGACCGTGCTGCAATACCGTCGCGACCGCTTGCTGGTACAGCGTGTGCGCCAGTCATTGGCAACCCATGCCCAGCAAACCCATAGTGCGGAGGCACTGTCCGCGCTGCTCAATGTGTCGCCGCGCACGCTACACCGCCAGTTGAAAGAGGAAGGCGCTACGCTGCAAGGCCTGAAAGACGAAGTGCGCCAGGCACGCGCCATCGAGTTGCTGCACCGAACCGAGCGTCCGGTCAAGCAGGTGGCAGCGGCGTCAGGTTTTCAGAACGAAAAAAGCTTCATTCGCGCGTTCAAGGTGTGGACCGGTCTGTCACCAGCCGAGTTTCGCAAGCGGGCCACGCCCTTGGCGTAATTTGCCTCCTTTTATTCGCATTCCTGGCACTCAAAGTTCATAAACTGACCCCGATGATCGCCCTCTGTCCCTGCGTCAGCGCCCGCTTTGGATGCTGGTGACATTCGCCCCTAACCGACACCCTGCAACTTTGTAAAAGAATGTTCAATCACTAGCGATCCCGCAATAGTGAATGGAGAATATTTGAACTACATGAGAGTTCACATTGACCGCCTACATCCTCGCTACTGTGGCTGTCCTCCTGGCAATCGCTGCCTTTGTGCTGGCCGTGCGGTTGCGGCGCGCACTTGACGAGAAGAAGCGTCTCAAGAGATATGCCTTAAAACTGCGAAACGCGGAAAAATCACTCAAGCAGCACGCGTTTTTTGATCCACTGACCGGACTGGCGAACCGATTGCTGCTGGTTGATCGCTTTCAACTGGCCATGCAGCACGCCAAGCGCAGCCGCAAGCAATTTGCGGTGCTGATGATTGACCTGAACAAATTCAAGGCCATCAATGACACCTATGGCCATGCGGCGGGTGACACCGTCCTGGTGGCAGTTGCCAATCGCCTGGTGTCCGCTGTTCGTGCGTCCGACACCGTGGCCCGACTCGGTGGCGACGAGTTTGCGTTGATCATCGAGTCCGTCTCAGACCGCGACCAGATCGCCACGCTGGGCCAAAAGCTGATTGACATGTTGACTGATGAAGTCCCACTTGACTCGGGTGAGGTCGTCAGTCTGGGTGGCAGCATCGGCATTGCCTGGTATCCCAAGGACGGCGAAAACCTGAAAGACATCCTGGATGTCGCGGATCAGGCCATGTACTTTTGCAAGACCTCGGGGATCATGCCCTTCGCTTGACTACGCATGCGCCAAGCTACAACACCGGAGCAGCGCGTTTGATGATGGCAGCGCAATCCACCCCTCGCGGTAATGTGCCGAACGTCAGCCCGCTGGTGTCGCCCCCTAGACGCGCAGTACAAAATGCATCCGCGACGGCCGGATTGCCATACCGCACCAACAGGGAACCTTGCAAGGCCAGCGCCATCATCTCCACCACGCGGCGGGCACGGTATTCAATATCTTCGGCGTCCTTGAGTTCGCGGCCCAAGTTGCTGACATACTGATCCAGTCGCCGATCGGCACCGGCGGCGGCCTTCACTTCGTCCATGTAGGCGTCCACCGAACCCGGGTTGCGGCTCATCGCGCGCAGCATATCCAGGCACTGCACATTACCGCTGCCCTCCCAGATGGAGTTCACGGGGGACTCGCGGAACAGGCGGGGCATGATGCAGTCCTCCATGACGCCGCTACCGCCTATGCATTCCATGGCTTCATAGGCATGGGCGGGGGTTCGTTTGCAGATCCAGTATTTGCCGACCGCCGTACCCACCCGAACCAGCATTTTTTCGTGTTCGCTGGCGTCGCCTACATCCAGTGCCCGGCCGATGCGCATGGTGAGCGCCAGCGCGGCCTCGTACTCGATCACCAGGTCGGCCAGCACGTTTTGCATCAACGGCTGCTCGACCAGACGCTTGCCAAATGCAAAGCGGTAGTTGCAGTGGTGCAGCGCCTGGGCGACCGCCTGGCGCATGCCGCTGCTGGAGCCAATCATGCAGTCAAAGCGTGTCATGGTGACCATCTTCAAAATGGTGGCCACACCACGCCCCTCGGCACCCACCATTTGCGCCCAGGCACCCCGCAGCTCGGTTTCGCAGGAGGCGTTGGCCACATTGCCCATCTTGTTCTTCAGCCGCTGGATTTGCATGGGATTCTTGCTGCCATCCGGGCGCCAGCGTGGCAACCAGAAGCAGGACAGGCCGCTCTGCGTTTGCGCGAGCACCAGAAAAGCATCGCACATCGGGGCTGACACAAAATACTTATGCCCCACCAGCTCATAGGCTTGGCCCGGCCCACCTGCCCCCAGCGCGTGCGCGCGCACGGTGTTGGCCCGCACGTCGGAGCCCCCCTGCTTTTCAGTCATGGCCATGCCCACGGTGATGGCGGATTTTTGTTCCATGGGAATGTTGCGATGGTCATAAGCCAGCGCGGTGATCTTGGGCATCCAC
>CAIYDK010000622.1 GCA_903924955.1 uncultured beta proteobacterium
GCCACAGCAAATGACGAAATCATTTACCCCGTGGGCGGAGTACATCTTGAGAATGTGCCACAGAATGGGCATTCCGCCAATTTCGATCATGGGCTTGGGTTTGAGGTGCGTCTCCTCGGAAATCCGGGTCCCCAAGCCACCTGCAAGGATGACTGCCTTCATTGCAAATTTGCTTTCATGTGATGGAATATGCTATTGAGTTGATAGCTGCTTGTGCACATTCTACGAGGGCTAAAGGCCTATTTGGCTACAACTAATTGGTGGATGGCCAGTTTCCCGAACTGGGCTACACCTGCATATTCATAATGTCAGTGTAAGCCTGAACCATGCGGTTTCTGACATGCAAGCTAGCTTGAAACCCGATTTGGGCCTTCTGGATGGCCACCATGGTTTCCTCCAGGCTGACCTTCGGGTTTTCCATTTGCACCTCTTGCTGTAAGCGGGTGGCTTCGTTTTGCGATGCGCTGACCGAGTTCAGGGCCGTTTTCAGCGCCCCTGAGAAACCGCCGCCCACACCTTGCGCGGACGTCGACGCGCTGGGGCGCACACCAGCGCTTGGGCGTACGGTCGTTGGCATGGATACGGGAGAAAGCTTGAGGTCCATAGGGAATATCCCTCGTTGTTTGGTGTGCTGCAATCCTATTACCCGCTTGCTTGGGTCATTATTTTGAATTGGCGGGTAAATCGGGTGCTTATTACCCTAATGTTTTTGGGGGTGGGTCGAATAATCAATCCCATCCTTATGGCGAATCGCGTCCTATAGCACCGGAAAACAAAATGTCTGCAGTTGCAACTATCCCCGTCAATCCCACCATCTCGCAGCGACTTGCTGGCCTGGAGCAAGGACAGCGGTTGCGGTTGGCTTTGGGCGTGGTGTTGTTGGTCGCCATTGGCATCGTTGGCCTGGTGATGGGGCGCCAGGCGGAATGGCGCATTCTGTATACCAATCTGGCTGACAAAGACGGTGGTGCGGTGATTGCGCAGTTGGCGACCCTGAACGTGCCCTACAAGCATTCCGAAGGCGGTGGCGCGATTCTGGTGCCTGCGGACCGGGTTCATGATGTTCGACTTAAGCTGGCGTCTTTGGGGTTGCCCAAGGGTTCGGTCAGTGGCTTTGAGATGATGGAGTCGAATCGCTTTGGTATGACCCAGTTCCAGGAGCGGTTGACATTTCAGCGTGGGCTGGAGGGCGAGTTGACCCGCTCCATTCAGGCTTTATCCTCGGTTCAGAACGCCCGGGTTCACCTGGCGCTGCCCAACCAGAATGGTTTTTTCCGTGAGCAACAGAGGCCGTCTGCCTCGGTATTGCTGAGTTTGCACCCCGGGCGCACGCTGGACCGCACCCAATTGGCGGGAATCGTGCATCTGGTGGCATCCAGCATCCCCGAAATGAGCCCGACCGCGGTTAGCGTGCTGGATGACACGGGAAAATTGCTGTCCACGCCGACCGATGGGTCTGGCAGCATCATGGGCGCAGACGCTGAGCAACTTCAGCACGTGCGCCAGCTTGAGCAGCAATATAGCCAGCGCATTTTGGATATTCTGGAGCCCATCGTAGGCCGTCAAAACGTTAAGGCGCAGGTTACGGCTGAGTTGGATTTTTCGCAAACCGAGTCCACCACAGAATCGCACAAGCCCAACCAGTCAGCTGACGCCAGCGCCGTGCGCAGCCAGCAGACGATTGAGAGCACCAATGCTGGGGCTGCCACCCCGCCCTCTGGCGTTCCCGGTGCGACGACGAATCAGCCGCCTGCACAGGCATCTGCCCCGATCAACGGAGCCGCCCAAGGATTGGCTGCGAACGGGCAGGCAGGTGCAGCGGGTGGCGGAAAGCGTGAATCCATCACCAACTATGAGGTGGATAAGACCATTCGGGTGGTGAAAGGGGCCACGGGCATCATCAAGCGCATCAACGCCGCGGTGGTGGTTAACAACAATGTGACTGTCAATGACAAGGGTAAGTCCACCAGCACACCGTTGACCGACGTACAAATTGAGAAGATGACGGCACTGGTGCGGGAAACCGTAGGTTTTAACAAGGATCGGGGCGACTCGGTTAACCTGTTAAATGCCGCCTTTGCCCCTGAAAAGGTGGAGATCATTGATGTTCCCCTGTGGCGGCAGCCCGAGGTACTTGACCTGTTGCGAAGCTTTGCCTGGCCGGTCGGAACGTTGTTGTTTGGTGCATTGGTGTTGATGGGCGTTTTGCGACCGGCGATGAAGGCATTGGGACAAGCCCCAGTGGCCAGCACCGCAGCAAGCAATGTAAGAATTAATCAGCTGGATGCGATGGAGTCGGAAATGCCAGAGCGGCCCCAGTTGAGTGGACCCGGTGCAAGCATTGACTCCATTCAAGCATCGGCAGGCGAAATGCAACTTGAGGATGCACGCAAGTTGACGAGGGACAATCCTGCCGCAGTGGCCAATATCATCAAAACGTGGATGAACGGCGAGGCGCCGGCCTGACGCCGGACGCAAAATAGCACCATGACACAAGACGACGGACTACAAGACGCGGCAATTCTGATGATGTCTCTGGGAGAGGCAGAAGCATCAGAGGTGTTCAAGCACCTGTCGCCGAAAGAGGTGCAAAAACTGGGTGAGGCGATTGCCAAGACCACCCAGATTACCCGTGAGCGCGTGGACGAGGTGGTTGGCAAATTTACCGGTATTGCTGCGTCACAAAGTTTGTTGGTATCTAACTCGGGTGACTATGTGCGCTCGGTATTGAAGCTGGCCCTGGGAGATGACAAGGCTGCGCTGCTGATTGACCGAATTTTGCAGGGCGGTGATGTTTCAGGGATCGAAAGTCTGAAATGGATGGATCCGCTGTCGGTCGCCGAACTGCTGCGCAATGAGCACCCGCAAATCGTGGCCGCCATTTTGGTCCACCTGGACTACGACCAGGCAGCCGACGTGCTTAAAAACCTGACTGAGCGACAACGTAATGAGGTCATGTTGCGGGTCGCGACGATGGAGGGTATTCAGCCTACTGCCTTAAAAGACCTGAACGAGGTGCTGTTCAAGGTGCTGGCGGGGGGTGACAAGATTCGCAAGTCGTCGCTGGGCGGCGTCAAGACGGCGGCAGAGATGATCAATTTGATGGGGACCGCGATCGAAGGGACGGTCATTGAGTCCATTCGCAACCACGATGCGGATTTGGCACAGAAAATCATGGACAAGATGTTTGTGTTTGACGATGTGCTCAAACTTGACGACAAAGCGATTCAGATGGTGCTGAAAGAAGTGTCCTCCGATGTGCTGATCGTGGCATTGAAAGGCGCACAACCTGAGCTGAAGGAAAAAATACTGGCCAATATGTCGTCGCGCGCTGCCGCGACCCTTCGGGAGGATCTGGAGTCACGCGGTCCCATGCGCCTGTCCGAGGTCGAGGCTCAGCAGAAGGAAGTTCTCAAAACCGTGCGCCGGCTGGCGGACGAGGGCCAGATTGTCATTGGCGGTGGAGGTGGCGACGACGCCATGGTCTGATGGTACGCAATCACAATCGCATCATTCCTGGCGAAGAACTTGGCACCGTTGCGGGGTGGGAATTTGGCGCAGTCGATCAAGCATCGGTGCGCTTTGCTGCCAAAGTTAAAGCGAGAGAGCTCGCCGAAGAGCAGTCGCGCGAGAACGAAGCCCATCAGCGTGGCTTTACCGATGGCTACGCGCAGGGCCATGCGCAGGCCACCTTGGAGGGGCAGCGACTCATTGCCGGATACATTGAAACGCAGGGGCAGGAGGCCGCACGACAGTTTGGTCAACTTTTCGAGGCGGCCAATGCACAAATCGCCGAGTCGCAGCAGGTTATGGCCCAAGGCGTGCTGGAATTGGCTTGTGAATTGGCGCGGCAGGTGCTACGCCACGAACTGTCCAGCAATCCCAATGCTCTGCAGCCCGTGATTCGTGAGGCACTGAGCGTGTTGTCCATCGACAGCAAGGCGGCGTTTGTCCGGCTGAACCCCGTCGACAAGGATGTTCTGGAAGATGTGCTGAAGCAAGAGTTTTCTGGCTTGGCCCTGTCGTTGTTGTCCGATACGACGGTGACACGCGGTGGTTGCCTGGTGGAATCTGCCGGAACGGTGGTGGACGGAACAATTGAAAAGCGCTGGAGCCGTGCAGTGGCGAAGCTGGGCTTGGAATCATCGTGGGAGGCAGCCAATGTTGCAGACTGAAGCCAGCAACAAGTGGGCGGATTACCTGTCTGGCGTTCGCCAGAGCGTGGAGTACGACAGCACGCTGGAAGTGCGGGGCACTCTGACACGGCTGACCGGTTTGGTGCTGGAAGCCAGCGGTATTCGGGTACCGGTGGGCTCTCAGTGTGTTGTGACGATGAAGTCGCGCCCTAGCGTGCTGGCTGAAGTCGTGGGTTTTTCGGGGGATCGGGCGTTTTTAATGCCAGCTGGGGATGTGCATGGCCTGTCCAGCGGGGCTGGCGTTGCGCCGGCTGCCGCTTATGTTCCAGTGCCCCGTTTCGGTGAACCTGCCACATTTGCGACTCAGGGTGATGCCGGCTTGCTGAGGCTGCCCCTTGGGGACGGCTTGCTGGGCCGCGTTGTGGATGCACAAGGTTCGCCCATGGACCGCATGGGTCCCATCGCGGATATCGTTTCCCGCCCGTTGGACCGCAAACCCATCAACGCCATGGACCGTGCGCCGGTACGCCAACCGCTTGACACGGGGGTTAGGGCTATCAATGCACTGCTTACTGTCGGGCGTGGTCAGCGTATCGGGTTGTTTGCGGGGTCCGGCGTGGGTAAAAGCGTACTGCTGGGCATGATGGCACGCTACACGGAGGCCGATGTCATTGTCGTGGGCCTCATTGGCGAACGTGGACGAGAGGTGAAGGAATTCATCGAGGATATTTTGGGCGCAGAGGGGCGCGCGCGGTCAGTCGTTGTGGCTGCACCAGCGGATTCACCGCCGCTTTTGCGTTTGCAAGGTGCCTCGTATGCAACCGCCATAGCGGAGAGTTTTCGAAATCAGGGCAAGCATGTATTGCTGCTTATGGACTCGCTAACCCGCTACGCGATGGCACAACGAGAAATTGCATTGGCCATTGGGGAGCCTCCTGCAACCAAAGGCTATCCGCCTTCCTGCTTTGCCAAACTGCCCCAACTGGTTGAGCGCAGCGGCAACGGACTGAACGGGGTGGGTTCCATTACGGCCTTTTATACAGTGCTGACGGAGGGGGATGATCAGCAGGACCCCATTGCAGATGCTGCGCGCGCAATTTTGGACGGACATATTGTGCTGTCACGTCGTCTTGCGGAGGCGGGGCACTATCCGGCGATTGATGTCGAGCAGTCCGCCTCGCGGGTCATGCACAACGTGGTTTCGCGCGAACACTTTGAGTTGGCGCGGAGGTTCCGCGCGGTGTATTCCCAATACGAACGCGGCCGTGATCTGGTGCAAATTGGTGCTTACGCCCAGGGTTCGGACCGCGCGTTGGACGAGGCTATCGCTTTGCACGATGGCATGAGCCGGTTTTTACAGCAGGATATGTACGAGTCCTCCCCTATGAATTACGTCGTGGGCGAGATGGCGGCTGCGACCGAACTCAACGGCGGTGTGGCATGACTAGACGAACGGTCAAGGAAACTCCATGTCGCAGTTGAAAAGTATTCTTCTGGCGATTGAGCACGCAACTATTCGCCGTGATGAGTTGGCTCAGGGCGCAGCGAGAATTGAGCGAAATTTGCAATTCGCACGACAGCAGCTGGCGCAGCTTGAGGGTTATGCCGCCGATGTGGATGCGCGTTGGATCGGGTCCGCGGCAAGGGAGATTTCGGCACAAATAATTTGTCACCAGTACCAGTTTATGGACCGACTTCAGCAGGCCATTGTCATGCAGACCGGCGTCATTGCGGGTGTGGTGCAGCAGCTGAATCAAGCTAAAGCCAATTTGTTGCAGGCAGAATTTCGTCTGTCAGGACTGAATCAAATTTTGAAGAAACGCAAGGGCGTCATTTTTCGGGTTGAACAACTGCGTGAGCAACGTCAGATGGATGAATTCGCGGCGATGCAGCACGCCCGCAACCGATCGCAGCCTATGAGTGGAGAAACACATGACTATTGAAGCTGGCCCCAAGCCGAATGGAGTCCGTCCCGCAACTGCGGATGCAAGGAACCAAAAGAACAAATCAGCTGCAATGGAGGGCCCGGGGGGCGGGTTTGGTGCCATTCTGGCCTCACTGGACGCTTCCGATGCGATGGACCAGGCTGTTTTAGAGCCGGGCGATGCACAAGGCAATGCAAATTTGTCAAAGGGTGCTCCACCCACTGTAACTCCCGGCTTTGAAGCCTCGGCAAAGGACTTGGGTCAGGCTGTCGCTTCATCCACTCGGCGGGTTGGCAAAGGGATGGTCGATTTCGAAATAGTTGAGCCCAATGTGTCAGTCGAACCAGTTGACGGCAAGGGTCTAGGATTAAAGGATCCATCGGAGGCGGTGGCACTGATGCTGCCCGCGGCGGACACCGTGGCTGTGTCACCGCAGGGTCCCCTTGACGCGGCCGCACTGTTGTCGCAGTCAGCTCAATGGTCGACCGTTCCGGTGCAAAGTATTCAACCTGATAGTCAAAAAGCTATTGAGGGATTTCCGCAGTTGGCATCAGCTAGCGCCAAGTCGCCCCCCCTTCTCGCTAAATCAGATGGATTAGGGCTCGGTCCCGTTTTGGCTCCTGAATCTCTCACTGAAGCGGTTGGCAAGGCTGACAAACTAACGCGTGGCACTGCAGCCAAGTCTGAACAGCCAGTACCATTGGCGGTGGCGACACAGCCCGTAGAGGCGACCGAGAGTCGGTTGCAGTTGCTTAGCGAGAAAACGATCATTCAGAACCCCATAGCCGCGCTTGCGATGCCCCTTGCTACGGCTAATACCATGGCACCCACACGGCGAGAGGATCAGGCGCGTGATCGCTTTGCCATTCGATCGGACGTGACAGAGGGCTCTGCTTTGGGGCAATCCTTAGTGTCAACAGTGCCCATTACCTCAGTTCAGTACACTGCGGAATTGCAGACGTCGCCAGAACTGTTTGTAGCGGAAAAGGTAGCGTATTGGATATCCAATGACGTTCAGAATGCCGAGATGAAATTGGATGGAATAGGTTTGGACCCTGTTGAGGTCAGCATTCGAATGCACGGCAATGAAGCGCACGTTGCCTTTCGAACAGATGAACTACAGGCACGGGCTGCGCTGGAAAATGCCAGCACCCATTTGAAAGAGTTGCTTCAGCGTGAAGGGCTGGTTCTGACAGGTGTTTCTGTTGGCACGGCCGGCACAGGGGATTCGAGTGGCAAGAACGGGAAATCCAGCCAAGATGGACGGCAATCTACGGTGGCTTCGGTCACTGCTGTGCGAGCTGACCGAGGGGGTGTGGCGGGCCGTATCGCCGGTGGGACGCTGGATCTTTTTGTCTGACTGGCAGGAATGTGTCACTATCGGTGTTAATTTATGATTTTTGAGTCTTGGCGGTTGTGCCATGCAGCAAAATTGGCCCGTAAGGATGAGTGTTTATTTTGTCCAACTAAGGAGTGAATGTGTCTGCGAAACCTGACGCTGGCGATGCTGGCGATGTGGCAAAGCCTGCTAAAAGCAAGAAGATGCTGATCATCGGTTTGGTGGTCGTTTTAGTGCTGGCCCTAGGCGGTGGGGGCGCGTTTTTCTATATTAGCAAGCAGCGTGCCGCTGCCGAGGAGGCTGATGGGGAAGCACCAGCCAAGTCGGCCTCACATGCCGGGCCCAAGACTGCGCCGGCCTATTTGCCACTGGACAATATGGTTGTTAATCTGTCTGACCCAGGAGGGGAGCGAGTTGCTCAAGTTGGCATCACTTTGGAAGTTTTGGATGCGCACGCTGCCGACACGGTCAAAGCATTTTTGCCAACTATTCGAAGTGGCATATTGATGTTGATTTCGCAGCGCACCGCGGAGGAATTGCTGACACAAGAGGGCAAGCAAAAGCTGGCTAAGGACATATTGCGGGAGGCCGCTTTGCCATTCGGAGGTGGCGACGATGAGCATGGTGACAGCGCTGCGGCTGCCAAGAAAAAGAAAAATGCTGCTAAGTCAGGCCATGGGGATCTACCAGTGGTTGGGGTGCTGTTTTCCAGCTTCATCGTTCAATGATGTATTTAAAGATTGCCGACCATGAGTGAGTCGTTTCTTTCCCAAGAAGAAGTTGACGCTCTACTTGAGGGAGTCACTGGTGAAAGCCAGAAGACGGTGGAGGAGGCGGCCGAGCATGGTGAGGTTCGTGCGTACAACATCTCCAGCCAGGAGCGAATTGTTCGCGGGCGTATGCCCACCATGGAAATCGTTAATGAGCGATTCACCCGTAACCTGCGCGTGGGGCTGTTTAACTTTATTCGGCGTAGCCCTGAAATATCCGTTGGGCCAGTTACCGTGCAGCGCTACAGCGCTTTCCTGCGCGAACTGGCAGTGCCCACCAATTTCAATATCGTGGCCATCCGTCCGTTGCGAGGCAGCGGCCTGATCGTGTGTGAGCCGGCGTTGGTCTTTGGTGTGATTGATACGCTTTACGGAGGCATCGGAAAATTTCAAACACGAATTGAAGGACGCGATTTTTCTGCTACAGAGCAGCGTGTTATCAATCGATTGGTGGATGTCATCACTGCAGAGTACAAGAAAGCGTGGAAGGGTATTTACCCGCTTGAGTTGGAATACCAACGTTCCGAAATGCAGCCTCAGTTTGCGAATATTGCTACGCCCAGCGAAATTGTGATATCGACTTCGTTTCAGCTGGAAATTGGGGATATAACGGGCGCGATTCATTTCTGCTTTCCGTATTCGACGCTTGAGCCCATTCGCGACGTTTTGTATTCTTCAACGCAGGGCGACTCCATTGAAGTGGATCGCAGATGGGTGAATGTGTTGACTCGCGAAATTCAGGCAGCAGAAATTACGTTGGTTGCGGAGTTGGCCCGGGCTGATGCAACCGTGGAACAGTTGCTAAAGATGAAAAAAGGTGACTTCATTGAGCTCGACCGGGAGCCCACCATTCAAGCCACCGTTGACGGTGTGCCAATTTTTGAGTGTCAGTACGGCACGCATAATGCCAAATACGCCATTCGAATAGACAAAGCCCTGCGTGGGAATGACCAAAACTGGTTGGGAGAAAGAAATGGCATCTGAAGATAAGCCGGATGAGGCAGCCGCCGATGATGGCATGGCTGATTGGGCTGAGGCCTTACTTGAGCAAAAAGCAACGGAACCTGGCGGGGACGGGCACGGAGGGGTGTTGGCCGGGGAAGCTCCCAGGCCCTTTTCATCCATGCCGCCTGGCGGCGATGCACCGATTCATGACATTAATATGGTGCTGGATATTCCAGTCCAGCTTTCAGTCGAGTTGGGTCGGACCAAAGTTCCGATTAAACATATTTTGCAGTTGGGGCAGGGGTCCGTGGTGGAGTTGGATGCCTTGGCCGGCGAACCCATGGATGTGTTGGTCAATGGATACTTGATTGCCCAAGGCGAGGTGGTTGTGGTCAATGACAAGTTTGGCATCCGTCTAACCGATGTGGTCACACCGTCAGAACGTTTGCGCCGTGTCAGCAAAGGGTGATGACTGGATATGACAGAGTCGCTGGTTCCGGTCGGCATTTTTTTGCTGCTGCTAGGGTGTTTGCCGTTTGCGCTGAAATGGATTAAGCAGCGTACTTCAGGGACAACCGGTCAGGTTGGCGGACAAGCAAAGTTTGTTTCGGCCTTGGCCGTGGGGCCGCATCAGCGGGTCGTGACCGTGGAAGTAGGCCCTGAGGGGCAGCGGGTGTGGTTGACGCTCGGGGTCACGGGACAGGGAATTTCCTGTCTTCATTGTGTGTCGATTTCCCCGAGCCCCCTTGATGACAAGATGAGGCAAGCACTACCACTGGTAAATAAGGATTTGAATTGAACTGGAAGGTGACGCCGCGAGCCGGATTTTTATGGAGGTTGCTCCTGGGTATCTGCGCGATTTTTTTGCACGGTGTTGCCGAAGCACAGTCCGCCGGGCAATTGCCTTTGTTGGTGGGAACGGGTAGTACGGGCCAGAGTTATTCGGTCCCCGTTCAAACACTGCTATTCTTTACTGCACTGTCGTTCTTGCCCGCGGTCTTATTGATGATGACGGGGTTTAC
>CAIYDK010000623.1 GCA_903924955.1 uncultured beta proteobacterium
CCGGTTGACGATATCCATCACCTTGGCGGCCTGGGCGCCGCCCATAACCGCGGTGCGGGCCGTGGGCCAGGCAAAGATGAAGCGCGGATCAAACCCGCGCCCACACATGCCATAGTTGCCCGCGCCATAGGAGCCGCCCAGGATGAACGTGAATTTGGGCACCCGCGCGTTGGCCACCGCCTGGATCATCTTGGAGCCATGCTTAATGGCGCCACTGCGCTCGGCCACGGATCCGACCATATAGCCGGTGGTGTTTTGCAAAAAGACCAGCGGGGTTCCGGTCTGGTCGCACAGTTGGATGAACTGCGCCGCCTTGGTCGAGCCTGCCGGTTGTATCGGCCCGTTGTTACCCAGGATGCCCACCAGTTGCCCCTGCACCCGGGCGTGGCCGCACATCATCTCTGCGCCGTATTCGGCCTTGAATTCCAGAAAGTCCGAGCCATCCACCAAGCGCGCAATCACCTCGCGCACATCGTAGGGCTCACGCTCGTCGGCAGGGACGATTCCCATCAGTTCCTGCTCGTCAAACAGCGGCTCGGCGTAGGCGCCATCGGCAGGGGCTACGTCCCAGCGGAGCTTGTCCATCACCTCACGCGCCATGGCAATGGCGTGTGCATCGTCCTCGCACAGGTACTCGCCCAGACCGGTGACCTGCGCATGGGTCTCGGCGCCACCCAGCTCGTCTTCGGTGCAGTCCTCGCCAATGGCCGCCTTAACAAGGGGTGGGCCGGCCAAGAAGATGTTGGACCGCCCACGCACCAGAATCACATAGTCCGACAAGCCCGGCAAATATGCGCCGCCTGCGGTTGAGGAGCCGTGCACCACCGCTATCTGCGGCAGACCCATGGCCGACATGCGCGCCTGGTTGGCAAAGGTGCGCCCGCCTTCGATGAAGATTTCGCTCTGGTACATCAGGTTGGCACCACCACTCTCCACCAGCGAGATCAGGGGCAACTTGTTCTCTTGTGCAATTTGCTGCACGCGCAGGCCCTTTTTCAGGCCCATGGGCGCCACAGTGCCGCCTTTGACGGCGCTGTCGCTGGCAGAAATGATGCAACGCTTGCCGGCCACCAAGCCAATACCCACGATGGAGCCGCCACCCATGACCGACTTCTTGCCGTCGTCGTCGTGCATATTCAGGCCGGCTAGACGACTCAACTCCAGAAAGGAGGTGCCACGGTCGAGCAGGCGGGCCACGCGCTCGCGCGGAAGCAATTGCTTGCGTTTTTCAAACTTGTCGCGTTTGGACTCGGACTCGGCAATCACCAGGCCTTCGAGGCGCTGGACTTCGGCCAGTAAGCCCTGCATGCGCTGGCTGTTGACCGCAAAGGCATCGGATCGGGGCTTGATCTTGGAACGAATGACAGGCATGGGCAAATTTCCTTGCTTTGAACTTCCCGCATTAGAAATGAAGGTAACGTTAACGTCAACTAAATGTCGTATAGGTGTTTATACTGATGTTTACGGGAGATACGACTGTTAGCATTCAGCCCGAATCTAAATAGCCCCTGCCGCAAGCGGTGGCTCCCATTCGCCTCAATCACTTTTTGCAAGGTAAGACCATGAACCTCGAAGAATGCACACAAGCCATCCGTACCAAAGTGGGCGCCGACAGCGGCCTCGCAGCGACCCTGAAGTTTGATTGCGGCGCTGACGGCGTGATCCGCATCGACGGAGCATCCACCCCCAACAGCGTCAGCAACGACAACGTGGACTCTGACTGCACCGTGGGAATCACGCTAGAAAACCTGAACGCCCTGCTGACCGGCGACCTGGAGCCCACCACCGGCTTCATGGCGGGCAAGCTCAAGGTCTCGGGTGACATGGGCGTTGCGATGCGCCTCCAACGCGTCATTTAAGTCGACCATCCATTGTTTGCTGTGGAAAATCTGCCCGACACCCTGACCGACGCGCAGGCGTTTGTGGACTCGCACCGCAACGAGGCCACGACCGAACTGTTTGGCATCACCGAGCTATGTCGTGAACACGGCATCACGCTACGGGCACTCCGTTTTTATGAGGACAAAGGGCTGCTTTCACCCCGGCGGATTAACGGCGCGCGGGTCTACACCCGGCGCGACCGTGCCCGCCTGACGCTGATCCTGCGCGCCAAGGCCATTGGCTCGCCCCTGTCAGAGATCAAGCGCTACCTGGATTTATATGGCGACCAGGGCGAAGGTCGCGCGCAGCAACTGAGCTACGTCATCGAACGCACCGACACCGAGATTGCCGAGCTGGAGAAAAAGCGCGCCCACATTGACGAAACGCTGGCCGAACTACGCGTGATCAACGCCACTTGCCGCAGCCATCTGGAAGCACGTCAGCGGGTCGAGAAAGCCTGAGGGCGCGGTCGACGTCTACGTGGGGATTCCGTCAAGAAACCAACAAATGATTTTGTGCATGAAGAAAGGCACCACCAACGCTGGGAGGGATAAAAACCCTACCAAGGTCCCCATGTTATGGAACGCCGCATACACAATCCAGAAACTGAAAAGGGTAACCATCGACCAAATTACTACGCTCGCGCGTTTTAGCCCTTGAATCCGGCTCATAAAAATCCTGTTCTCTTTTCGTTGTCGCGATTTGCACCACCCCTGGTTGAAGTACTGCGTAGCTGCTTGATTATGCGACCCTCAAATGATCACAAGGTTCAAACATAAACCGAACAAAGAAGTCAGCCGAAGAGAGCGCAGAAAAGCAGACTGCACCGGCAGCGAAGCGTTTTGCAAAAACGAATACGAATTGAAAGTGACACAGTTGCCTCAGGTGCTACTCGCACCAACGAATCAGCGGTCGCACCCCCCAAGGTAACACCAAGGAGTTGACGCCAAAACACAACCTAACTCGCTGGGTTTATTGTTGACCGTATGGGGCTGGATTGCAAAAATCTGCTTACATCCGCCGTTACATCCCGAAAAACAACAGTCTCAAGAAAACTGCGTTGCTACAAGTAAAGTAGCTAGCGACTCAATGATGACGTGAGAAATTAAATGGTAGGCCGTGAGTGACTTGAACACTCGACCAAAGGATTATGAGTCCTCTGCTCTAACCAACTGAGCTAACGGCCCGAACCAGCGGGGATTGTAATGGCCTTGGACGGTAACTATTTGTGATGGCTCAGCGCATTGCTGACCAATTTTGACGTAATGTCCACAATCTGAATCATCCGGTCGTAAGCCATGCGCGTGGGACCGATGACGCCTAGAGTGCCGACGATCTTGCCATCTACTTCATAGGGACTGGTGACGATGGAGAGATCTTCAAAGGGCACAACCTGGCTCTCGCCCCCAATGAAGATGCGCACGCCTTCGGCTTGACCGGCAATGTCCATCAGGCGCATTAACTGGGCTTTTTGCTCAAACAACTCGAATGCACGGCGCAAGTGGCCCATGTCGCTGGAAAAATCGGTCACCGCCAGCAGATTGCGTTCCCCCGAGATGATGACCTCATCCTGAGACTCGGTGATGGCTTCGGAATTAACTGTGACTGCCGCCTGCATAAGTGTGGCAATTTCGGTGCGCAGGGATTCCACTTCTCCCTGCAGACGCTCGCGCACGTTGTCGATATCCATCCCCACATAGTGGCTGTTGAGGAAATTTGCAGTTTCCACCAGTTGCGCCTGTGAGTAATCCATCTCGGTAAAAATGACGCGGTTTTGTACGTCCCCGTCTGGCGACACAATGATAACCAGCACCCGGCGCTCCGACAGGCGCAAAAACTCTATGTGCCGAAACACTGACGTACGTTTTGGCGCAATCACTACACCCACAAACTGTGACAGGTTGGATAGCAGATTCGCCGCGTTAGAGATCACCTTTTGCGGTTGATCCGGCGCCAGGATGTGCGACCCATATTGACTGGGATGCACGGTGAGCATAGTGTCGACAAACAAACGATACCCGCGCGCCGTGGGTATCCGACCTGCCGAGGTGTGCGGGCTGACAATAAGCCCCAGGTCCTCCAGGTCCGACATCACGTTTCGGATAGTGGCCGGCGACAACTCAAGGCCAGACGCCTTGGACAAAGTCCGACTCCCAATGGGCTGACCGTCGGCGATGTAGCGTTCTACCAGCGCTTTCAACAACAACTTGGAACGATCATCGAGCATTGAGACATTTTAGTGATGTAATTTGACAATGCAGACCCAATTCCGCAATGTAGCTCTTATCGGCAAGTATCAGGCTGTCTCCAGTGGCGCCACCGGTGCCTCTTCGCGACAGGCCCTGGAACGTATCGCACACTTTCTCATGGACCAGGGTTGCGAGGTGATGGTCGAAGCAGAAACAGCCGCCAACATGGGGCTGAGCGACTATGCAACGGCCGATGTGCCCGGCATTGGCAGCACCGCAGACGTGTGCGTGGTGGTGGGCGGTGATGGGACCATGCTGGGCATTGGTCGCCAATTGGCTCAGTATGGCGTGCCACTCATCGGCATCAACCAGGGTCGTCTGGGATTCATCACCGACATTCCACTGGACAACTTTCAGACGACCTTGAAGCCCATGCTGGCTGGCTTATATGAAGAGGATCACCGCAGTTTGATGCAGGCGCGTGTCATGCGCGATGGGCATTGCGTGTTTTCTGCTCAGGCCATGAACGATGTCGTGGTCAACCGGGGCGCTACCGCCGGCATGGTTGAACTGCGCGTGGAAGTGGACGGCCACTTTGTGGCCAACCAAAGGGCAGACGGTTTGATTATTGCCACACCTACAGGTTCTACTGCCTATTCACTGTCGGCAGGTGGCCCTTTGATGCATCCGTCCATTCCGGGCTGGGTACTGGTACCCATTGCGCCACATACACTATCGAATCGCCCCATCGTCCTCGCCAATGCTTCTGAGGTTGCTATTGAAATAGTAGCGGGCAGGGATGCGAGCGCCAACTTTGATATGCAGTCCCTGGCGTCACTCATGCACGGCGACCGCATTGTGGTGACCCGTTCACAGTACCAGGTGCGGTTTTTGCACCCCAAGGGATGGACCTATTTCGACACCTTGCGCCAGAAGCTGCATTGGAATGAGGGAGTAGCTTGATGGCGCTGAAACGTATTGTTTTGCGGGACTTCGTGATCGTCAGCGAACTGGAGCTGGACTTGGACTGTGGCTTCACCGTGTTGACGGGCGAAACGGGCGCGGGCAAGTCCATCCTGATCGATGCGCTGCAGTTGGTCACCGGCGCCCGGGCCGACGCCGGCGTGATTCGAGAAGGCGCCAGCCGCACAGAGGTCAGTGCGGAATTTGATACGCCTGACTGCGTACATGTCACGCTTCAGGAAGGCGGCTTTGATGACGGCGACACGCTGCTGCTGCGGCGCACCGTGGACGTGGCTGGCAAAAGCCGCGCCTGGATCAATGGCAGCCCCGCCACCGCACAGCAGTTGCGCACGGTGGGCGAGCAACTACTTGACATTCACGGGCAACATGCCTGGCAAAGCCTGACCCGCCCCGAAGCAGTACGCGGCCTACTGGACGCCTATGCCAAGATTTCCACCACTTCGGTTACGGCACGCTGGCTGGAGTGGCGTCAAGTGCAAGCCACATTGAATCAAGCGATGAGCGCGCAAGACTCACTGCAGCGCGAACGCGACCGGCTGGCCTGGCAGATTGGTGAGCTCGAGAAACTTAACCCCCAACCCGACGAATGGGACGAACTTCAAAACAGTCACAGCCGCCTGTCCAACGGCCAAACCTTGCTGGACGCGGCACAGAGCGCGCTACAGGTGCTAGAGGATGATGACAGCAACGCACTGCGCCTGCTCAACAACGCCCTGCAGCAACTGCAGAGTCAATCCCATCTGGAGGTTGATTTCAAGGACCCGGTGGAGGTACTGGCGTCGAGTCTGGCGCAAGCAGAAGACGCCGTGCACACATTACGCGGGTATTTGCGCCGCACCGAGCTGGACCCCGAGCGCCTGGCTGAGCTGGACCAACGCATGGCGCTTTGGGTGTCTCTTGCACGACGTTATAAACGTGCAGCGCCCGATTTACCCGGACTGCTGGCGTCATGGAAGGCAGAACTGGCGCAGCTCGATGCCGCATCTGATCTGGAAGGCCTGCAGGCAAGCGAGAAGAACGCCCAGGCAGCATATTTGGCAGAGGCCAAAGTTATTACCAAAGCCCGCACCAAGGCGGCGCCCTTGCTGGCGCAAGCCATCTCTCAGGCGATGCAGGGTCTGGGCATGCAGGGCGGGCAGTTTCAGGTCCAGCTGGAGACCAGCGCACAACCCATGCAAAGCGGCCTGGAGGACGTGAGCTTCCTGGTAGCGGGACATGCCGGCAGCACGCCGCGACCGGTTGGCAAGGTAGCCTCTGGCGGTGAGTTGTCGCGCATGGCACTGGCCATTGCCGTGACCACCAGCCAGTTAGGCACCGCGCAAACCCTGATCTTTGACGAGGTGGACTCTGGGGTCGGCGGGGCGGTAGCCGAAACTGTGGGACGACTCATGCACCAACTGGGCGCGGACCGCCAGGTGTTGGCAGTCACCCATCTGCCACAAGTAGCGTCCTGCGCGGACCACCATCTGGTCGTCGCAAAGCAGTTGATCGGCACTACCACACTGAGCAGCGTATCCAGGTTAAGAGGCGAGTTGCGGGTCGCAGAAATTGCACGCATGCTGGGAGGTGAAAAGCTTTCCAACACCACGCTGGCCCATGCCAAAGAAATGCTGCAATCGGGTAGCTGACACGATGGAGAGCGGCAACCATTCCATGGAACTTGTACTCATCACCGGGATGTCGGGCTCGGGCAAATCAGTTGCGCTGCACGCGTTGGAGGACGCAGGTTTTTACTGCGTTGACAATCTGCCACCCGAGTTGCTGCTGCCTTTTGTTGAACTGGAACAAAAGCATCGCGCCAACCGGGTGGCCATCGCCATGGATGTGCGCAGTGCAACATCGCTGCCGCTGGTGCCGCAACAACTCGATGCACTGCATCTACGCGGAATTGCGATCAAATCGCTTTTTCTGGACGCAAATACCGACACCCTGGTGCGACGCTACTCCGAGACCCGACGCAAGCACCCACTGTCTCAGACCGACCCTGGCCACGGCGAACAGGATGCACGTCGCGCGCTTGTCGATGCGATCGAGCTGGAGCGCGAGCTACTGGTGGTGCTGCGGCGTCAGGCGCATGTTATTGATACCAGCATCATTCGCGCATCCCAGTTGCAAGGCAGTGTCAAGGCACTGATATCGGCTCCTGCGGCGCAACTGACTCTGGTATTCGAGTCCTTCGCCTTCAAGCGCGGTGTACCCACAGATGCCGACTACGTGTTTGACGTGCGCATGCTGCCGAACCCGCATTACGAGCCAGAGTTAAGGCATTTGACGGGTCAGGACCAACTCGTAAAAGAGTTCTTGCGAGCACAGCCCGAAGTCGATTTGATGCTGCACCATGTCGCGAATTTTTTGGAGAGCTGGCTCGACGCACTGGTTCGCGATCACCGCAGTTACGTGACCGTTGCCATTGGCTGCACCGGTGGCCAGCACCGATCTGTGTACCTGGTTGAGTGCCTCGCTCAACGTTTTTCCGCCGGTTGGGTCACACTCAAACGCCATCGGGAAATTGACGCGACCTGAAGTTCTCCATCAGTGCAGCGTGGCCTGCTACAGCAACTTTCGAATGGGCGCTGGCAGGCCCAAAGCCGGCCAGGCATCTTCAGTAACCCAACGCCCAGCGTGCCATTGAACATTCCTTGCAACCTCTGCAGGCAGAACCAAACGCCATAGATGCAAATGTAAATCTTTGTGTGTCAGCACATGGGTAAATGCCGGAACAGGCTGCAGGTATTTGCGCAGCCCAAGCGGCACTTCCATCAACAGTTCTACCTCACTGTCGTACAACGGAAAACAATGCAAACCCGCCCAAACACCCGGTGTGGGCCGCTTGCTCAGCCACACCGCACCTTCATCGGTTTGTGCACACAACAACCAGATAGCTTGACTGCTGCGTTTGAGTTTGCGCGTGCGTACCGGGTAGCGCTGCGGGTCGCCCGCATTCGCAGCCACGCAGTCAATACGCACCGGACAGTTGCCACAGCCGGGTTTCTTTGGCAGGCACACGATAGCGCCCAAATCCATCATGCCCTGGGTATAGCGCGCCATGTCGTTTGCCGCTGTGCGCGTCATTGGTAGAAGCGCGGTGGCAGCATCCCAGAGTGCGCGCACGTTGGCAGCCTGGGCGAGATCGGCATCAAACCCGACCACCCGCGTGACGACACGCTTCACATTGGCATCCAGTATTGCAACACGCTCATGAAAACACAGCGAGGCAATAGCCGCCGCAGTCGAGCGTCCAATGCCAGGCAGACTCTCCAGAGCAGCCGCAGTGTTGGGAAAAACACCGTCGTGCAATTCCATAACGCTTTGTGCGCAGCGGTGCAGATTGCGGGCGCGACTGTAATAGCCCAAACCGCTCCACAAGCCAAGGACCTCGTCCAAAGTGGCTTGAGCCAGAGAATTCACATCCGGAAAGCGGGCAACAAACCGCTCAAAGTAAGCTAAAACGGTGACCACCTGGGTTTGTTGCAGCATGACTTCCGACAACCACACACGATACGGATCCCGCGTGTTTTGCCATGGCAAATGATTGCGTCCGTGCTGCTGTTGCCACGCCACGACCCGGGCCGCAAAAGCTCCATCAAACGGTCGCACCCTCAAGCGAACTCAATGTCTACAGGCGTACTGACGGGTTGATTGGCCGCGATTAAGTAGTCGGTCAACTCAATCAGTTTGAGTTCAACCTGGCTCAAGGCTGCTTCCTGTTGGTCGATGTCCTGAATACGGTCTTCCAAGCCTCCGGCAGCTTGCTGGATCCGGTCAATGGCTTCAATGCGACGGCTAAAGTTACGGCGGCGCTCGCGCAACTGGGCATCCAGCTGGGCAGCGGCTGACTTGCTCCACAGTTCCACATCCCCCAGCGCCATTTCATGGATGCTACGCAGTCGTGTCGACAATGCCCGCACCAGGCGGTCCGCGAAATCAGGCTGTGCAAGCTTGAACGCGTTGCCAATGCCCAGATACTGGATGTGACTGCGCTCCACCACGTCCAGATCAGTCACATATTGCGCCATTTGTGGCTCGGTTGGGGCTTGCAGTGAAAAACCGTGTTCTGCGTTGAGTTGGCGAAAGGTTGCCGCCAGCATGGCCTGGATTTCGCCGCACAGCGTTTGCACATTTTGCAGATTTGCACGCAGCCGGTCAAAGGTTTCACCATAGGCCCGCTTAACACCCAGCTTGAGGCCTTTTTCAAGCAATCTGCCGCTGAGCTGGGCCATTTCCTTCTTCAGTGCGGTAGAACCCAGGATTCCGAACACTTCGCGCAGCAACTTCAGGTGAACCGAACGCACGGCGTGAATCTTGGCGCCGCCCAAATCAAACTCGGCCTGCTCCTGCGAGATGCGCGAACGCATATGCTTGATCACAGTCGCATTTTTACCCTGCAAGCCTTTGAGCTCCATCATCTGCTCGGTCAGGTCGCGTTTGCGTATGTTGATGACGCGTGCCGTCTCTGCACGCAAGTCGGTAATGCCCGCCGCCATGGCATGGCCCAAAATTCGCTGGCGTTTGCCCATCATGCCGCGACCCAGCGCGTCTTCCAGTATCGGCAGGCAACTGCGTTGCAACAACTCCGCGTCATCAGTAACCTTGGCCACCAGACCCTTTTGTGCGGACACGGCAATGACCCTGTCACGCGGAACACCCAAAATATCAGCAGTGCTGATCTTCTGGCGGTCAATCTGCGCTGCAATCTGTGCCGGCGTACTGAGGTCGTCCCACAACGTGTCAATTTTGTTCAATACGATCAGGCGTGTTTCTGCGGTATCGGTCTCCGTTGTCAAATGCTCGCGCCAAATGGCAAGATCTGATTTGGTAACGCCGGTATCAGCACCCAAAATGAACACAACGGCGTGCGCCTGGGGGATCAAACTGACGGTCAACTCCGGCTCGGCGCCAATAGCGTTGAGGCCGGGTGTGTCCAGGATTACCAACCCCTGCTTAAGCAACGGGTGCGCAATGTTGATCAGAGCATGACGCCATTTGGGTACCTCCACCATACCTTGCGCGTCAACCATTGGGTTGTCTTCAGGCGCCTGGTTGTGCCAAAAGCCCAAAGCACGAGCCTCATCCTGCGTCACTTTACGGGTTTCAGCGACTTTCTCCAAGGCCGACGCCAACTGTTGCGGGTTGTTCACATCCAGATCAATGCGCGTCCATTTCTCGGGCACCATGCGCCACTCCATCAAAGCCTGGGGCTCCAATCGGCTTTCAATGGGCAATAAACGCAGGCATGGCGGCACATCGGCGTCGTAGCCCATTTCGGTGGGGCACATGGTGGTGCGTCCTGCGCTGGCGGGCATGATGCGCCGACCATATCCGGCAAAGAACACGGCGTTGATCATCTCGGATTTTCCGCGCGAGAACTCGGCCACAAAGGCAACCATTACTTTATCCGACCGCACCTGGGTTCCCAAGCGACGCAACCGCTCTTCGACCGCCGCGTCCAGCAGTTCGTTGTCCTTCATCCATTCTGCTAGCAATTTCAGCCGCAGCGCAAATTCCCGCCGCCAAGTGCCGAGCTGGTCAAATTGTTCGTTAAATGAAGTAGTCAAGAGGGCCCCCGTCTAGCCGTCCAATATAGCACTGCACCTGCTGAATACCCTCATGGTTTTTGGCATTGAGGGCAGAAAAAGGTCGATCGCTGCCCCTGACGAACAGTCCGGACCGTCGTCCCACACACCTTGCAGGGCTGACCTGCCCGTCCATAAACCATAGCCTCAAGCTGAAAATGGCCCTCTTCGCCTTGTGCATTTGAAAAGTCACGCAGGGTGCTGCCTCCTTTTTCCACCGCTCGGGCCAACACGTCACGAATCGCCTGGTGCAGTCGAGCTACCCTCGGTCGGCTGATCCGCAAAGCCGCTACGGTTGGGCGAATGCCGGCCAAAAACAAGACCTCAGAGGCATAAATATTGCCTACACCCACCACCACGTCGCCCGCCAGTAAGAGCTGCTTGATGGGCCCCTTGCGCCGAGCCAAACCTTGTTGAAACAGCCGAAGGTCAAAGTCGCCACCCAGCGGCTCCATACCCAAGCCACCCAAGAGTCTTTGCGCCACCGGGTCTTGCTCACTGTGCGCAAAGACCACCGCACCAAAACGTCGCGGGTCACTCAAACGCAAAACACCTTGCGTAGTATCCAGGTCAAAGTGATCGTGCTTGCCAGCCGGTGGCGGTCGAGTAACAAGCGACAGACTGCCCGACATGCCCAGATGAATCAATAGAAGACCTTTATCCAAGTCCAGCAGCAGGTACTTTCCACGCCGCCGCACAGCCACCACATGAAGACCCACCAAGCTTTTGGGGTCCGTTTGTAAAGGCCATCGCAGCGGCTTGCCGAGGCTGACGGCCCTGATTTGTGCACCGGAGATGCGGTCGACAATACTCAATCGCGTTACTTCAACTTCGGGCAGTTCGGGCATGGCAAAAGGTCTCTTCGTGTTGGATTATTATGGTCCGATGTCATTACCCAACCGACTCCTTACTCTGGCCCTGGTTGCGGCCTGCGCTTGCGGCTCCGTGTTCGGCGCACCTCCCACAGTGGAAACCCCCGACAACTCCTCCCTGGATGGCGAGTTGTTTTACCAAATGCTGGTGAGTGAAATGTCGGCGCAGTCAGGCGACAACGGCTCAGCTTATGCGCTGATGCTCAATGCGGCCCGCAAGGCCAACTCCTCTCGGCTTTACGAACGCGCGGTAGAAATTGCCTTGCGCGCACGCAGCGGCGAATCTGCGCTGGATGCCGCGCAGGCTTGGGCTCGCGCATTTCCGTCTTCCCGAGAGGCTAACCGTTTTCACCTCCAGATTTTGCTGGGACTCAACAAGATTTCAGAAACGCAAGAACCGATCAAGCGTGAGCTTGCCAGTCTTACCCCGAGCGAGCGTGCTGCAGCCATCAGTCTGCTTCCACGTTATTTTTCCCGAACGACAGACAAAAGACTGGCCGCTCGCGTAGTGGAGTCGAGTCTGGCAACCGAATTGCCCAACCGCGTCACCGGCCCCAGCGCATGGGCTGCCATTGGTGCCCTGCGATTGCAGGCCGAGGATATGGACGGCGCACTGGACGCTGCGCGCAAGGGAGTAGCGTTGGACCCCGCCGCAGAGGGTCCGGTACTGCTGGCAACCGCCCTGATTGGGCCCAAATCTCCCGCAGCTGAAGCGATGGTACGCACCTATTTGGCGAGCAAGCCTGAAGCAGAAGTGCGAATGGCCTACGCGCGCAGCCTGATCAATGCGCAGCGATACGCCGAGGCCTACGCGCAAGCGCAGGTTTTAACCAACGAAAAGCCGGACTTTGCGGACGCTTGGCTGATGCGAGGCTCACTGGAACTGCAAGAAGCCAATTTGCCAATGGCCGAATCGTCACTCAAAGCCTATGTGGCACTCAACCTACCGTCTGACGAAACTGCGCATGGCAACACCATGAGCCGAGGTCTGGTGCAAGCGTATTTGCTTCTGGCGCAAGTTTCCGAGCAGGGTCATAAACTCGATGAAGCCAAGGCCTACCTGCAAAAGATTGACAGTCCTACCGACGCCCTGCGGGTGCAAAGGCGCTATGCCGGCATTCTGGCCCGCCAAGGAAAAATCGATGAAGCGCGCAAGATAATTCGCGCCGTTCCCGAATTGCAGGCATCCGACGCCTTGGACAAAATAAATGCCGAGGTCCAGTTGCTGCGTGACAGTCGCCAGTACGCCGCGGCCTATCAGTTGCTGCAAGAAGCCGTGGCGCGATACCCCGAGGACACAGAACTCGTCTATGACCAGGCCATGCTCGCGGAAAAAGTGGGCAAGCCTGATGAAATGGAGAGTCTGTTGCGCAAAGTGATGCAGGCTAAACCTGACTATCACCACGCATACAACGCGTTGGGTTATTCATTAGCGGATCGCAATATCCGCTTGACTGAAGCACGCGAACTGGTCCGCAAGGCGTTGGAGTTTGCGCCAAACGATCCGTTCATCATTGACAGCCTGGCATGGGTCGAGTTTCGGTCTGGCAATTTGGCTGAAGCTTTGCGCCTGCTGACCGACGCCTTTCAGTCCCGTCCTGATGCGGAAATTGCGGCACATCTCGGTGAAGTGCTTTGGGCAACGGGGCAGCGCGAGCGGGCAAGTTCGGTCTGGAAAGAGGGTGTAGGGCTGAACCCGAATAACGAAACCCTGATGGAAACCATGCGGCGCCTGCGTGGCAATCCGTGAGTAATTTTCTTTTCCCCGGCGTGAGGTTGCTATTTTCATTCACTATATTTTTGATAGCTGGGTGTGCAACAAACACGGGGGCTGGCGCGTCATTTCATATGCAGGATGCACACTGGCAGGGTCGCCTGGTGCTAAAAGTGCAGTCCGAGCCAATGCAGGCCTTTTCGGCTGACTTCGACCTTCAAGGCGATGCCCGCGACGGTCGCCTCTCATTTTTCACACCTCTGGGGACCACAGCGGCCCGTCTTGACTGGAACGCACAGGGCGCCCAATTGCAAACAACCGGGGAACCACAGCGGTTTGAATCCATTGAAGCACTAACCCGCCACATTTCCGGTGCGGTTTTGCCCATTGCGAGTCTGTTTCAATGGCTGAGTGGCATGGACCCCTTGACACCCGGGTGGCAGGTGGACTTGCAGGACCTTCCCCATGGCCGGATCAATGCACGTCGTATGCCGCCGGAGATACCTGCAGAACTCAAAATCATCCTGGACCGCTGAGGCCAACGGATAATCGGTCCATGCAGTCGCTTTACGACATCTCCGCCCCCGCCAAGCTCAACGTCTTCCTGCACATCACCGGTCGCCGTGCCGATGGCTATCACCTGCTGCAATCCGCCTTCATGTTGATCGACTGGTGCGACACGCTGCATTTCCAGGTGCGTAGCGACGGCCAGATTAGCCGTGAGGACTTGACCTGGGCGTTGCCGAAGGACGATCTCATTACCCGGGCAGCCAAAGCCCTGCAACGCCACTGCCAGTGCCCGCTGGGAGTCCACATTGGCATCGCAAAATCTATCCCGGCACAAGCTGGCATGGGCGGCGGTTCATCCAATGCCGCTTCTACGCTTCTGGCGCTAAACCGGTTGTGGAATCTAAATTTGCCTTTGCAAACCCTGGCAATAGTAGGCTTATCGCTAGGCGCCGATGTACCCTTCTTCCTGCATGGCCATAACGCCTGGGTTGAAGGCATTGGGGAGCAAATTACCCCATTGGAACTGCCTTGCGCCAGGTTTGTGGTTGCCAAGCCCGACGCAGGACTGGAAACCAAGCTGATTTTTTCTGACCCCGCATTGAAGCGGGACTCCAAAACTGCTATAATTTCAGGCTTCGCTGCAGACGGAAATATTTTTGAATATGGCCGTAATGACTTGCAAGCCGTTGCCCAGAAACTCTGTCCTGGTGTGACCCAAGCCCTTTTGTGGCTGGAGTCCCAAGGGTTGAGTGGCAGGATGACAGGCTCTGGAAGTGCAGTGTTTGCACAACTGTTACATGACATTGATCTTTTAAGCGCGCCGGACGCGATGCAAGTCAGGTTATGTAGCAATTTGGATGTTCACCCCCTGGTGGGTTGGGCAGCTAGCGATTATTGACGGTTTAACGGTTGGCAGCGTATTGCTGTCGACCTGTGTAGGGGAGTCGCCAAGTTGGTTAAGGCACTGGATTTTGATTCCAGCATGCGAAGGTTCGAGTCCTTCTTCCCCTGCCAAATCTGTTGTCCGGAACATTCCGACGACAGCACGCGCAACGTACAGGCATAAACCTACTTCAATCGCTGGAACCCGTATGCAGGCTTCACCCCCCCCAGATTTCATGGTTTTTACCGGCAATGCCAATCCGGGCATGGCTGCAGATATTGCGGGTCACCTCGGCATTTCGCTGGGGGCTGCGACGGTCGGACGCTTCTCCGATGGCGAAGTCACGGTAGAAATCAACCAGAACGTGCGTGCACGCGACGTTTTTGTGGTGCAAAGCACCTGCGCACCCACCAATGACAACCTGATGGAATTGCTCATCATGGTGGATGCACTGAAGCGCGCATCGGCCGAGCGCATCAGCGCCGTGATCCCCTACTTTGGTTATGCCCGGCAAGACCGCCGTCCCCGCTCCACCCGCGTGCCCATCACTGCCAAAGTGGTGGCCAACATGCTGCAGGCCGTTGGC
>CAIYDK010000624.1 GCA_903924955.1 uncultured beta proteobacterium
ACTGGCCATGGTGGACTCGGCCAAGGGCATCACCAACTTCCATTCGCCCAACGACATCATCGTGGACGCCTCCATGCCCGCCATGATCCGCAACGGCGGCAAGATGTGGGACGCCAATGGCCGCCTGAAGGACGTCAAGGCCGTCATGCCTGAGAGCACCTTTGCCCGCATCTACCAGGAAATCATTAACTTCTGCAAATGGCATGGCGCCTTCGATCCCAAGACCATGGGAACCGTGCCCAACGTGGGCCTGATGGCCCAGCAAGCCGAAGAATACGGCTCGCACGACAAGACCTTTGAGATCACCGAAGACGGCGTGGCCAACATCACTGATATCAACACTGGCGAAGTGCTGCTGAGCCAGAACGTGGAAGCCGGCGACATCTGGCGCATGTGCCAGGTCAAGGATGCTGCCATTCGTGACTGGGTCAAGCTGGCCGTTACCCGTGCCCGCAACTCTGGCATGCCCGTCGTGTTCTGGCTCGACCAGTACCGTCCGCACGAAGCGCAGTTGATCACCAAGGTCAAGATGTACCTGCACGAGCACAATACCGCCGGACTCGACATCCAGATCATGAGCCAGGTCCGCGCCATGCGCTATACCCTGGAGCGTGTGGTGCGTGGACTGGACACCATCAGCGCGACCGGCAACATTCTCCGTGACTACCTGACGGACCTATTTCCCATCATGGAACTGGGCACCAGCGCCAAGATGCTGTCCATCGTGCCGTTGATGGCGGGTGGCGGTATGTATGAAACCGGTGCTGGCGGCTCGGCACCCAAGCATGTGCAGCAACTGGTCGAAGAAAACCACCTGCGCTGGGATTCATTGGGTGAGTTCCTGGCCTTGGCCGTGTCGCTGGAAGATCTGGGAATCAAGACCGGCAACGAGAAGGCCAAGATCCTGGCCAAGACCCTGGATGACGCCACAGGAAAATTGCTGGACAACAACAAGGGGCCATCGCCCAAGACCGGTCAGTTGGACAACCGTGGCAGCCAGTACTACCTGGCCATGTACTGGGCCCAGGAACTGGCCGCGCAGACGCAGGACAAGGCGCTGCAAGCCCATTTCGCGCCCTTGGCCAAGGCATTGGCGGACAGCGAGCAGAAGATCACCGAAGAGTTCAAGGCCGTTCAGGGCAAGCCAGTCGACATTGGTGGCTACTACATGGTCGATGTCCAGAAAATGACCGAAGTCATGCGCCCCAGCGCAACGTTCAACGCGGTGCTGCAAGGCGCCAAGGCCTGAGATCGGCCTAAGCTGAAACTACACCACCAGGGAGTCACACACTCCCTAGTGGTGCATTGGGGCGTCAGGCCCACGCCTTCCGGGCGATGTCCAGTGAACGCAATCGCAGTTCGGGTTCAAATACGTCGCAGACCAGGATGAATTCATCGGCCCCGGTGACCTCCTGTAGCTTGGCGAATGAAGAACCCACTGTTTCCTGCCCTCCAATAACCGCCATGCCCAAAAACTCGGCTATGGCTGATCGCTCTCGGTCTGTCAGGTGCGAGGCAAAGTTCTCTATCGGAGCCTGTAACTTCTTTCGCTCGCCGGTCAAAATGCCCAGCACGCGCTGGTAAACGCTGCTGGCCAGAAATTGGGCCTCTTCATCGGTAGGGGCCGCTATTAGCGGAACGCCAATGGCCAGATAGGGTTTTGCAAGCGTGGAAGAAGGGCAAAAGTTGCTTCGGTACACATCAATGGCCTGCATCATCATTTGCGGCGCGAAATGCGATGCAAAGGCATAGGGCAACCCACGCTCGGCTGCTAATCGGGCAGAAAACAGACTGGACCCGAGTAGCCAGATCGGTACATGGGTTCCCGCACCGGGGTTGGCCACAAGTCGCTGCCCCGGGCGGGCGTCTGCCAGCAAATCCTGCAACTCCGCCACTTCTCTGGGGAAGTCCTGCTCCGTTTCAACCTGGTTGCGCCGCAGCGCACGCATGGTGTGCGCATCGGTGCCGGGTGCGCGGCCCAGTCCCAGATCGATCCGATTGGGGTACAACTCTGCCAACGTCCCAAAGGCCTCTGCCACAACCAGCGGCGCATGATTTGGAAGCATGATGCCGCCGGACCCGACACGAATGCGGTGGGTTCCCCCTGCAATATGGCCGACCAATACCGCCGTTGCAGAACTGGCAATGCTCGGCATGTTGTGGTGCTCCGCCAGCCAATAGCGGGTGAAACCCAATTTTTCAGCGTGTTGGGCGGTGCGTAGCGCCAATGCAAGCGCCTGCGCTACCGTACCGCCTTCGCGCACAGCAACGAGGTCAAGCATGGAAAGTCGGGTATTTTCGGTTCGGGGCATGGGGCGGTGTGGGGTCAAATTGGCAGTGGCAAATCGCAGAGATTGCGGGAGTATGTAGCCTGCACGGCTTGCGGTTTTAAGTCTAATCGATGGCCCAACTTTCTGAACTTTGAAGGCTTTCAGCAGGTCGGGGCCGACTGCATTACACTGGCCCACTTCCGGAACAAAAACAACGATCGGTCGACCTCGCGCACTCACTGTCACACCCATTATGGTTACTCGCACTGTCAAAAAAAGGTTAACCGAACTCGACAAGCCAGACCATGTCTTCGACAAGGCCGCCGAGTTGTTTCGGGTCATGTCAGCGCCGATGCGGCTGAAAATCATCAGCTGCCTGTGTGACGGGGAGCAGAACGTCACCTATCTTCTGAGCAAGATCGCAACCACCCAGCCCAACATGTCCCAGCACCTCAATACGCTGTACAAGGCTGACGTATTGGCCAAACGCCGCGACGGGGTGCAGATCTATTACCGGATTGCAAACGAACAAATTGTCAATTTGTGTCGCGTTGTTTGCTTGCAGGTTGAGTCGGGCACCTAGTCCTGGCAGTGTTTTAGTTAATCTCGGGCGGGTCCTGGCGCCGATCTGCCCGTTTTCTCCGCGTTTTATCCTGTCAACGGGTGCGAATTTCATCTCGCTTGCATACACCCCATAGTATTTGATATACTACGGCCAGTATCCAAGGAGTAGCATGAATTACCTCGTCTATCGCGTAAATGGCCACCGTATCCGTCCCCGTGCTTTGGGGCTGTGGGCTTGCCTGCTTGCATTTTCAACCTTCGCGGTTTCTGCGGAAGTGCCGACGGTGGCTGTGCAATCCAGACAAGTAGGTGCGTCGTATTCGCTCGATGGAGTCATCCAGGCTGTCAAACAGAGCACCATTGCTGCACAGGCCTCCGGACGCATTGCCACGCTGCTGGTTAAGGCGGGCGACAAGGTGCGCGCCGGACAAATCCTGGCCACCATCGATGACCGCGATGCCAATGCCGCCGCCCAACGCAGCCAGGCGCAAATCAGTCAGGCCGATGCCGAGATGGGCAACGCGCAGGCGCAGCTGGAGCGAACCAAAGACTTGCAAAGCAAAGGTTTTGTGAGCAAAGCTGCGCTGGACACAGCACTTTCCCAATTCAATGTGACTACAGCTGCGCGGGAGCAGGCAGTCGCCGGGGCCAAGCAGACGGCATTGGCGCAAGGTTTTACGCGGGTGACCGCTCCGTTTGATGGCTGGATATTGCAGACCTTTGCCGAAGCAGGCGATCTGGCGCTACCGGGGAAGCCGCTGCTGACGGTGTATGCGCCGCAGCCCTTGCGCGCGGTGGTTCAGGTGCCCACGTCGCGCACCCAGGCGGTTCGTGCAGCAACGCAGACTCTGGTCCAGGTCGGGCAGCCCCAAGACGGTATGCGCGGCATCTCTCCGGTTTCCAAGTCAGCCGTGCCATCTGCCGATCCGGTTTCGCAAACCACCGAGTGGCGCTTTGAGCTTGCCGCGCAAGACGCAGCCAATTTGTTGCCAGGGCAGCAGGTACAAGTGCAGTTTTCTCAAGCACAAGGGGGTTCGCCGGCGAAGCTGATGTTGCCCGCACAAGCCGTACTGCGTCGCGGCGAACTGACTGCGGTTTACGTAGTCACTGGCAATGTCTTTGCATTGCGCGCGGTCCGGGTGGGAGTCAACCAGGGCAGCGAGGGCATGGAAGTGCTGTCGGGTCTGAACGCTGGAGATGTGGTCGCTTTAGATCCGGTTCGTGCCGGGTTTGCAAACGCCACGCCGGCCAAAGCAGCCAAGTGAGCAAAGCATGACTGCAAAACAAAACCTGGGAATTTCGGGCCGTATTGCCGCCGCCTTCCAGTCCAATGCGCTGACGCCCTTGCTCGCCTTGGTCGCGTTGCTGCTGGGTGCATTCGCAGTACTGGTTACGCCGCGTGAAGAAGAGCCGCAAATCAACGTGACCATGGCCAACGTGATGATTCCCTTTCCAGGGGCCAGCAGCGTTGACGTGCAGAACATGGTCGCCCGGCCGGCCGAGCAGGTGCTGGGGCAGATCGCCGGCATCGAGCATACCTACTCGGTAGCCCGTCCCGGCGCTGCAGTGTTGACTGTGCAGTTCAAAGTGGGCGTTGCCCATTCGGAGGCGCTGGTGCGCCTGTTTGATGTTTTGAACGCCAACCAGGACTGGCTGCCCCGTGATTTGGGCACGCTGACCCCCATCATCAAGCCCAAGGGTATTGATGATGTGCCGGTTGTAGCTGTCACGCTGTGGAGCAAGGATGCACAGGCCGCGGTGGAATTGGAGACCGTGGCCCACTCGATTGAAACGGAAATCAAGTCCGTTGCCGGAGTCCGTGAGGTGCAAACCCTGGGTGGCCCGGGTCGCTCTATTCAGGTCGAACTGGATCCGAGCCGTATGCGCGAGCGCGGGGTGGACGCATTGACCCTGCAAAAGACATTGGCCGCAGCCAATTTTGGAATGCCTGCGGGTGCCGTGGTGGACAACCGGGGTGGCCGTCTCAACGCCCAATTGCTGAGTGTGCAAGCCGGTGAGTTCCTGCGCAACGTGGATGATGTGGGCGATCTCGTGGTGGGCATCAGCCAGGGCAAGCCTGTCTTTTTGCGCGACGTTGCACGTATCAGCCATGGTGCACAGCAAGCCCGCCGGTATGTGTGGTTTACCCCCGGCGCAGCGATGGCGGCCGAGCAACCCCAATCGCAAACGCCTTCTCCTGAAGCAATCGCCGCCGGTCAAACATTCCCTGCGGTGACCATACAGGTCACCAAGAAGCCGGGTGAAAACGCGGTCGATGTGTCACGTGCCGTGCGCAGCCGGCTGGACGCTCTGCGCAACACCGTGATTCCCTCCAACATGCAGGCCACGATCACGCGCGACTACGGCGAAACGGCCGCAGAGAAAGCCAATAAGCTGATTCAGAAACTGGCCTTCGCGACGGGCTCGGTGATCTTGCTGGTGGGTTTTGCCCTGGGCCGCCGCGAAGCGTTGATTGTGGGCGCCGCAGTCATCCTGACCCTCACCGCGACCCTGTTTGCGTCGTGGGCCTGGGGGTTTACGCTCAATCGCGTGTCGCTGTTTGCGCTTATTTTCTCGATTGGTATTTTGGTTGATGACGCGATTGTGGTGGTGGAAAACATTCACCGCCATCAACAGCTAACGCCCGATGTTCCGCTCAAGAAGATCATCCCCCGCGCGGTCGATGAGGTGGGTGGCCCCACCATTCTGGCGACGCTGACCGTGATTGCCGCGTTGCTCCCGATGGCTTTTGTATCGGGTCTGATGGGGCCGTACATGAGCCCCATCCCAATCAACTCCAGTTTAGGCATGGCCATTTCATTGGCGATCGCGTTCACGGTGACCCCGTGGCTGGCCTTGAAACTGATGCGTGAACACAGTGCTACAGATACGCATGGCGCACACCATCCAGCGGGGCCTGGTGAGGGAAAAATCAATAAACTGTTCTCCAAACTGTTAACACCGTTCTTAAACAATGCGCGCCATCGCTGGATGCTACTGGTCGGTATTTTGGGTGCGCTGCTTATATCGGTTGGCCTCACGCTTATTCCCTCCACCATGCTGGGGGTGGTGCTGAAGATGCTGCCGTTCGACAACAAGAGTGAGTTCCAAGTGGTGGTGGATATGCCGGCTGGCACGCCGCTGGAAGACACCGCGGCAACACTGCAAGACCTCGGCACATTTTTGGCCGAGCAACCTGAAGTGACAAACCTGCAGGCCTACGCCGGAACGGCCTCTCCGATCACGTTCAATGGCTTGGTGCGCCAATACTATTTGCGTGCGGATGCCGAGCAGGGTGACCTGCAAGTCAATCTGGTTGACAAGCACCACCGCAGTGACAAGAGCCACGCCATTGCGCAGCGACTTCGCCCGGAACTCGAAAAAATCGCTGCCAAACACCTTGCGCGGATCAAAGTAGTCGAGGTGCCGCCCGGCCCTCCGGTCATGTCCCCGCTGGTGGCGGAAGTCTATGGTCCTGATGAAGCGGGTCGCCAAAAGCTCGCCACCGACATTGCCAAATCATTTGGCGATACGCCCGACATCGTTGGTGTAGACACCAGCCTGCGTGAAGATGCGCCCCGTGCGTTCCTGCGTGTGCGTCGCCAACGTGCGGAGTCCCTGGGCATTCCGGTGGCGTCAATAGCGCAGACCGTTTCTGCCGCGTTGTCGGGTGCTGATTCAGCTTACCTGCACGACGGTCAATCCAAGTACCCGGTGCCGGTGCGCCTTCAGTTGCCGTTGGAAAGCCAGGTGGGTCTGGACGCCATCCTTGCCTTGCCCATTCGTGCAGCCAACGGTCAACTTGTGCCCTTGTCTGAACTGGTCAAGGTAGAGCGGGGCGTCATCGATAAGCCCTTGTTTACCAAAGACCTCAAGGGTGTGAGCTATGTCTATGGTGACATGGCGGGCAAACTCGACTCACCTTTGTACGGGCTGTTCGCCATTCGTGAAAAAATCGCAGACGCCGCAAAGACACAGGTGGATGCTGTGGGTGAATACTGGATTCGTCAGCCCGGCGATACCTATCGGCAATATGCCGTCAAATGGGACGGCGAGTCGCAAATTACCTACGATACATTCCGTGACATGGGCGCTGCGTACGCCGTGGGCCTGGTGCTTATTTACCTGCTGGTGGTGGCGCAATTCAAGAGCTACTTGACTCCCATGGTCATCATGGCGCCCATTCCCCTGACCATCATTGGTGTGATGCCGGGCCATGCCCTGATGGGTGCGCAATTTACAGCGACCAGCATGATTGGCATGATCGCGCTGGCCGGCATCATTGTGCGCAACTCCATCCTGCTGGTGGATTTCATTGAACTACAGGTGAGCCAGGGTATGGCGTTCAAGGCGGCTGTTTTGCAATCCGCTTCCGTGCGGGCGCAACCCATTGCCCTGACCGGTTTGGCCGCCATGATTGGTGCCTTCTTCATCCTGGATGATCCGATTTTCAATGGCCTTGCCGTATCTCTGATTTTCGGAATACTGGTGTCAACGCTGCTGACGCTGGTGGTTATTCCGGTTCTGTATTACGCGCTATACCGGCGCCGTATGGAGTTGCGCCCTGACGCAACTTCTTCCCAGCCCGTTGAGGCTTAATTTTTCGTAACCTTTGAAAGTAACACCATGACTGTTCAACGCTATATCGTCGTTTTTGCGGGTCTTTTCATTATGATTTCTTTGGCGCTGGGCGTCGAAGGCAGCCCGCTGTTTGTGAGCAAATGGGCGCTTGCGTTTACCGCCTTTGTGGGGGTTAACCTGTTTCAATCCGGCTTCACCAACTTTTGTCCCTTGGGCATCATTCTGAAGAAGCTGGGCGTGCCAGAGTCGCAGATTGGTTGCGCTAACTGATCCGGAACCAAGCGATGACCGAACTCAAAGCCAAAGACGCGCAGACCGACATTCTGAATCGCTTGCGCCGCGCCGAAGGGCAAATTCGTGGCATTCAACGCATGGTGGAGCAGGGCGAGAGTTGTCTGAAAATCGGGCAGCAGTTCTCCGCCGTGCGCAGCGCACTGGACAGCACCTACTTGCGCATGACAGTCTGCTACATGGAGCAGGAACTGGAGATTTGCATGCGACCGGACAGCGATAAGCCGGACGTCGCCGACCTTTTGAAGAACATGGAAACGATGCTGGCCCGAATGGGCTAGTCTCGTCGCCAAGTCGCTAATCTTCCAGTAGTGACAGGTCTCGCACGGCGCCCTTGTCGGCCGACATCACCAGCATGGCGTAGGCCTTGAGTGCTGCGGACACTTTGCGTTTGCGGGGAACTGCGGGCTTCCAGCCTTTGGCGTCCTGCTCTGCGCGGCGTTTGGCCAGCTCATCGTCCGACAGCAGCACGTTGATGCTGCGGTTCGGGATGTCTATTCGGATACGGTCGCCATTGCGCACCAGCCCAATGGCGCCACCGGCGGCAGCCTCGGGGGAGACGTGTCCCATCGACAAACCAGAGGTACCACCCGAGAAGCGGCCATCCGTCAGTAGCGCGCAGGCTTTGCCCAGGCCCTTGGATTTGATGTACGAAGTGGGGTACAACATTTCCTGCATTCCAGGACCGCCTTTGGGGCCTTCGTAACGCACGATGACCACGTCACCAGCCTTGACCTTGTCGGCCAGGATGTGTTCCACGGCTTCGTCTTGCGACTCGGTCACATGGGCCGGGCCTTCAAACACCATGAGCGCGTCATCGACGCCAGCGGTCTTCACTACACAACCGTTCAGCGCAATGTTGCCGACCAGCACGGCCAGGCCACCCTCCTGCGAAAACGCGTGGTCGCCCGAGCGGATGCAGCCCTCTGCACGGTCGGTGTCCAGGCTGGGCCAGCGAGTGGCCTGGCTGAACGCGATTTGGGTTGGCTTGCCTGCCGGGCCGGCTTTGTAGAACTTTTGCACTTCGGGCGTGGGGTTGCGCATGATGTCCCACTGCTCCAGCGCATCCTTCATGGTCTTCGCATGCACGGTGGGTACGCCGGTGTGCAGCTTGCCCGCACGGTCCAACTCGCCCAGAATGGCCATGATGCCGCCTGCGCGGTGCACGTCTTCCACATGGTATTTTGGCGTGTTGGGCGCAACTTTGCACAACTGGGGAACCACGCGTGACAGGCGGTCAATGTCGGCCAGCGTGAAGTCGATCTCGGCCTCCTGGGCAATGGCCAGAATGTGCAGGATGGTGTTGGTGGAGCCGCCCATGGCGATGTCCAGCGTAATGGCGTTCTCAAACGCTTTGAAGCCGATGGAGCGCGGCAGCACGGTCTCGTCATCCTGCTCGTAATAACGCTTGCACAGTTCTACGGCAAGAGTACCTGCCCGTTTGAATAATGCCTCGCGGTCCGCGTGCGTGGCCACTACGGTGCCATTGCCGGGCAGGGACAGGCCCAGCGCTTCGGTCAGGCAGTTCATGGAGTTGGCAGTAAACATGCCAGAACAGGAGCCGCAGGTCGGACAGGCAGAGCGCTCCACCTCAGCCAGTTCATCGTCGGACACCTTGTCGTCGGCAGCCATCACCATGGCGTCGATCAGGTCGAGCTTGATGACGCCCAATTTGGTCTTGCCGGCTTCCATCGGCCCGCCGGAGACAAACACGACGGGGATGTTCAGGCGCATGGCGGCCATCAACATGCCGGGGGTGATCTTGTCGCAGTTGGAGATACACACCATCGCATCAGCGCAATGCGCATTGACCATGTACTCGACCGAGTCGGCAATGATGTCGCGACTGGGCAGCGAGTACAGCATGCCGTCATGTCCCATGGCGATGCCGTCATCCACCGCAATAGTATTGAACTCTTTGGCGACGCCGCCTGCCGCTTCAATTTCACGCGCCACCAGTTGGCCCAAATCCTTTAAATGGACGTGGCCGGGCACAAACTGCGTGAATGAGTTGACCACCGCAATGATGGGTTTTTGAAAATCTTCGTCTTTCATGCCGGTGGCGCGCCACAGTGAACGGGCACCCGCCATGTTGCGGCCGGCAGTGGAGGTTTTGGAACGGTAGACG
>CAIYDK010000625.1 GCA_903924955.1 uncultured beta proteobacterium
AGGCGTGATTGGCCTGGCCGGCGCATTCAAGCGCGAGGTGATCGCTGAAGGCGTAGAAACGGTTGCGCATGGCACTGCGCTGCTGCAACTGGGCTGCAAACTGGCCCAGGGCTACGGCATTGCCCGGCCCATGCCAGCCGAACAAATGCCCGCCTGGGCCGCCCGCTGGCAGCCCGATGACGCATGGTGCGAGTTGCCGTGGCTGGGCGGTGTCATATGACGATGACAAAGCTGATCGCCCTTGTCACCGCGCTACTGACCATGCTGTTGGCAGCCTGCCAGCCCGCGCCCGCTGAGAAGCCCTTGCAATACAGCATGGAGCCGGCCAAGCTTGAGGTACCGGTGTACCGTTTTGCGGTCCACCCGCTGCACAACCCGCAGTTGCTGGCCGAGGCTTACTGGCCGCTGGTCGAACACTTGAACCGCCAACTCAGCGGCGCACGCATCGAGCTCGAAGCCTCGCGCGACTACCAGGCCTTTGAGCAGAAGCTTCGCGCACGCGAGCCCGCCATCATTCTGCCCAACCCCTGGCAGACGCTGCAGGCCATAAAGGTGGGTTACCACGTCATCGCCATGGCCGGTGATGCGGCTGATTTCAGGGGCATCTTCATCGTGCGCAAGGACTCTGGCATCAAGACCCCGGCGGACCTTAAGGGCCGGGTGGTGAGCTACCCCTCGCCCACCGCACTGGCGGCGTGCATCATGCCGCAGTATTTTTTGCACCAGCATGGCATCAACGTCAACCGCGACATCCAGAACGTCTACGTGGGCTCGCAGGAGTCGTCCATCATGAACGCCTACCTGGGCACTTCTGCCGCCGGTGCCACCTGGCCGCCGCCGTGGCGTCTGTTCCAGCGCGATCACCCAGCCGAGGCCGCTCAACTGCAGGTGGCCTGGGAGACCCCGGCGCTGCTGAACAACTCGGTCATGGTGCGCGATGACGTGCCAGCCAACGTTGTGCAGACCATTCGCACCACTTTGCTTGATTTGACGGCAACGGCGCAGGGCCAGGCAATTCTGGCCGGCATGGCCACCGCCCGCTTTCACACTGCCGACGATGCCAGCTACGACGCGGTGCGCGACTACGTGGCCGTGTTCGAGAAGACCGTGCGGCCCGTGGAGAGTAAATAGTGCTCGAAACCATCCAAAGCTGGCTCACCGGCACATTACGCCGCCAGCTCACCGTGGGCATGACCCTGATGGTGGCGGCCATCTTGCTGCTGTTCGTGTTTGACACGACCCGGCGCGAGCAGGCCTATGTGCTGGAGCAGCAATCGGTGCAGGCCACCGAGTTGGCCGAAAGCGTGGCCCACTCATCGGCCGTCTGGTTGGCCGCGCGCGACTTTGCGGGGCTACAGGAGATCGTCGGCGGGCTTGCCGGTTACCCCGATTTACGACACGCCATGGTGCTTGACCTGCGCGGGCAGGTGCTGGCCCACAGCGAGGCGATCCGACGAGGCCAGTACCTGACCGATTTGCCGCAGGGTATCAAGATGCAGATTCTGCATCGCAGCGATCAACTGGTCGATGTGGCAAGCCCTGTCGTGCTCGGGGGCCAGACGATCGGCTGGGCGCGCATCGGACTGGGCGGCGACACACTAACGGCCAAGCTGGTGCAGGTGCGGCGCAACGGCTTGATCTATGTGCTGGTTGCCATGGCGTGCAGCGCCTTGTTTGCCGCGGTGGTCGCCAACGCCCTGACGCGCCGCCTGCGCGCCATCCAGCAAGTGGCTGACGCCGTACAAACCGGCGACGCCGACTTGCGCGTCCACCTGTCGGGCCGTGACGAGGCGGCCAAACTGGCCCGCCAGTTCAACACCATGCTCGACAGCCTGGCGCAACAACGCGAAGCAGTGCGCCAACTGGCCTTTTACGATCCCCTGACCGGCCTGCCCAACCGTCGTATGCTGGATGACCGTTTGAACCAGGCCATGGCGACCAGCAAACGAAGCGGGCTTTTTGGTGCCTTGATGTTTTTGGATCTGGACAACTTCAAACCGCTCAATGACACCCATGGGCATGGCGTGGGCGACTTGCTGCTGATCGAAGTGGCCAGGCGCTTGATCGGTTGTGTGCGCGGGGTCGACACCGTGGGGCGCATCGGCGGCGATGAGTTCGTGGTGATGCTCAGCGAGCTCGATGCGGACCGGGCCCTGTCGACCGAGCAGGCCGCGGGCGTCGCCGAGAAAATTCGCCTCAGTCTGGCTGCGCCCTACCGTTTGACAGTTGCACAGCCGGGCGAGAGCGACACCACGGTAGAGCACCGTTGCACCGCCAGCATTGGCGTGGTGGTGTTTGTCGACCACGAGGCCAGCCAGACCGACCTCATCAAGTGTGCCGATTCGGCGATGTACCTGGCCAAGGAATCGGGGCGCAATGCCGTGCGGTTCCATGTTGCAAGTACCTGAGCGTCCGCACCCTCCAAGACCGAAATCAATCCGGCTTCAAAACAGTCGGGAGTGCCTGCTCAGCCATCGCCGGATAGTCCCTGCTGAAGTGCAGCCCCCGGCTCTCATGGCGGGCCTGCGCCGAGCGCACGATCAGTTCGGCCACCTGCACCAGGTTGCGCAGCTCCAGCAGGTCGCGCGTGACGTGAAAGTGGGCGTAAAACTCATGAATCTCGCCTTGCAGCAGGGCAATGCGGTGGGCGGCACGCTCCAGCCGCTTGTTGGTGCGAACAATGCCCACGTAGTCCCACATGAAGCGGCGCAGTTCGTCCCAGTTGTGGGAGATAACCACCGCCTCGTCGGCATCGGTCACGCGGCTGTCATCCCAAGCCGGCAGGGCCGCAGGCACTGGCAACGGAGTAGCCAGGATGTCGGTGGCTGCCGAGCGCGCAAACACCATGCACTCCACCAGCGAGTTGCTGGCCAGGCGGTTGGCGCCGTGTAGCCCGGTGTAGGTGGCCTCACCGATCGCGTGCAGCCCGTCCAGGTCGGTACGGCCCGCCAAGTCGGTATGGATGCCCCCGCAGGTGTAGTGCGCGGCGGGTACCACGGGGATGGGCTGCTTGCTGATGTCGATGCCCAGTTCCAGGCAGCGGGCGTAGATATTCGGAAAGTGCTCCAGAATGAAGGCCAGCGGCTGGTGCGATATGTCCAGGTACACGCAGTCAAAGCCGCCCTTCTTCATCTCGAAGTCGATGGCGCGTGCCACCACGTCACGCGGCGCCAGCTCGGCACGCGCATCGTGCTGGGGCATGAAACGGGTGCCCCCCGCCGATGCCGGCAGCAGCAGACGCCCGCCCTCACCCCGCACTGCCTCAGAAATCAGGAAGGATTTGGCATGCGGGTGGTACAGGCAAGTGGGGTGGAACTGGATGAACTCCATGTTCGTGACCCGGCATCCGGCACGCCAGGCCGCGGCAATGCCGTCACCGGTGGCGGTGTCGGGGTTGGTCGTGTAGAGATAGACCTTGCCCGCCCCGCCGGTGGCCAGAATGGTATGTGGGGCGCTGAAGGTGTGCACCTGGTCGGTGGACTCGTCCAAAGCGTACAGGCCCAGGCACTGGTTGGCCACTTGCCCATGCGCTGCTGAAACGCCCAGTTTGCTGCGGGTGATCAGGTCCACCAGGGTGTGGTTCTCGAACAGGGTGATATTGGGTGTGCTGCGCACATGCTGGATCAGCGTTTTTTGCACGGCAGCACCAGTGGCATCGGTCACATGCACGATGCGCCGGGCGCTGTGACCGCCCTCACGGGTCAGGTGCAAGTGGCCGTCTTCTTCGGAGAAGGGCACGCCCAACGCGCGCAACCAATCCACGCTTTGCGGCGAATGCTCCACCACAAACCGGGTGGCTGCGGGGTCCGACAGTCCCGCCCCCGCCACCAGGGTGTCTTGCACATGGGCGTCAAAGGTGTCCCCAGCGGCCAGCACGGCAGCAATGCCCCCCTGCGCCCAGGCGCTGGAGCCGTCGCGCATACCGCGCTTGGTGAGTACGGCCACGCGGTGGGTAGGTGCCAGATGGAGCGCGGCAGACAGGCCCGCCAGGCCGCTGCCAACGATCAGGACGTCAAACGCGTGCTGCGCTGGCGGAGGTGTTGAAGTCATTCAATTGCTATTATTTTTATAGCTACTTAAGCAGCCTGCACGAGGGCTACCCCTCGATTTTATGAAGAGATGCCAGATTGATCAGTGCCGACACCACGTCGGACTTGAAGCCCACGCGTCGTTGCCCATCCTGATGCCCGCCGCTCATGATGAGTTTCTGGAGGTACTCCACACAATCGCGGTGGCCCCAAAACTTCTCGATCGCCAGGGCAATGCGCACATGGTGCTCGGCGATGATGGCCATTTCGTGGTCAATACGCGCTTGCAGGGGCCGCTCATGCATCGGCATGGGGCGCGTAGGCAAGTCATCCTCCTCCCATTGCAATGAGGGAAAACCGGTCTCAACAAACCGCGAGTCGTTTGGATCGTGCACTGACTGAATTTCCTGGAAAGGGGAAGGGCCACCGAACCGTATTATTCCGCAAGTGCAACCAAGTGTGGTCCACGGCACAATAGGCCCATGCCAAATCTTCCTCCTTTTATTGCCCCCGAACGATTTACTGACGCAACTTCGGCTTTGGCCCAGGTCATGCGCATCTACGACGGCAGCATCGCGCACTTGCGTCTTGCCATGCAGCGCTTTGTCGCCGGCGAGGACAGCATGACCCATGTGAGGGCGTGCTACCCGCTGGTGCGCATCCACACCGACACCGTGTCGCGCACCATCACGCCGGAGAGCGCGCGCCTGAGCTACGGCTTCGTGGCAGGCCCCGGACGTTTCGAGACCACACTGACCCGTCCCGACCTGTATTACGACTACTACCTGGAGCAATTCAACCTGTTGCTGCAAAACCACGAAGTGGAGCTCGAGGTGGGCACCAGCTCGCAACCTATCCCCGTGCATTTCTCGTTTGCGGAGAATGACCACGTCGAGGGGAGCATGACCGCGCAGCGCCGCACGCTGATGCGCGACGTGTTTGACCTGCCCGACCTGGCCGCCATGGACGACGGCATTGCCAACGGCACGCACCAACCTCGTCCGGGCGAGCCCCAGCCGCTGGCTCTGTTTACTGCACCCCGGGTCGATTACTCGTTGCACCGATTGCGCCACTACACGGGCACCCGACCTGAGCATTTTCAGAACTTTGTGCTGTTTACCAACTACCAGTTCTACATCGACGAATTCATCACCATGGGCCATGCGGCCATGCGAGACCCGGGCAGCGAGTACATCGCCTTCATCGAGCCGGGCAACGTTGTCACACGACGCGTAGGGTTGAGCCCCGAGGCCCTTGACGCATTGGGCAAGGAGCCCCCACGCCTGCCCCAGATGCCGGGCTACCACCTGGTGCGCGCCGATCGTGCGGGCATCACCATGGTCAACATTGGCGTCGGCCCGGCCAATGCCAAAAATATTACCGACCACATCGCGGTGCTGCGGCCCCATGCATGGATCATGCTGGGCCACTGCGCGGGCCTGCGCAACAGCCAGCAATTAGGCGACTACGTGCTGGCCCACGGCTATGTGCGAGAAGACCATGTGCTGGACGAGGAGCTGCCGCTTTGGGTGCCCATTCCTGCGCTGGCAGAGATTCAGGTGGCGCTGGAGTCTGCGGTGTCCGAAGTGACCCAGCTCAAGGGCCCGGAGTTGAAAAGCATCATGCGCACCGGCACGGTAGCCAGTACCGACAACCGCAACTGGGAGCTGCTGCCCGATAACCAGCCGCAGCGGCGCTTCAGTCAGAGCCGTGCCGTCGCGCTGGACATGGAAAGCGCCACCATTGCCGCCAATGGCTTTCGTTTTCGCGTGCCCTACGGCACCCTGCTGTGCGTGAGTGACAAGCCATTGCACGGCGAAATCAAGCTGCCCGGCATGGCCAACCACTTCTACCGCGAGCGCGTGGACCAGCACCTGCGTATTGGCATGCGGGCGGTGGAGTTGTTGCGGGCCCAGGGGTCTGATCAGTTGCACAGCCGCAAATTGCGAAGCTTCTCTGAGGTCGCGTTTCAGTAACGGGCCTGTTTGTACTGAACGAACGCCTTAACTGGCGCTACTGTGCAGCCTTGATCAGATCGGCTGCCTTTTCAGCAATCATGATGGTGGGCGCATTGGTATTGCCACTCACCACCTGCGGCATGATGGATGCGTCCA
>CAIYDK010000626.1 GCA_903924955.1 uncultured beta proteobacterium
CCCTGTTGCAGGCCCGCACCGACTCTCTGGACGCCCTGGCGCGAATCAATGCATTAGGGGCGCTGGCACGGTATCCGGACCAACTTGCACTGATGGGGCGAATTGCAGAGGTCTTGCCCAAGAACGGCGCGAGCCTGAAAGATTGGGAATACATGGATCGCCAACTCAAGATAACGCTCAGCGCCACCACCGACGTCCCCACCACGCCCATCATTGCCGTGCTGCAACAGGCTGGCCCTTTCAGCGACGTCAAGGCCCTGCCGGGGCGCGACCCGAAAAGCGTGATGTTCCAGATGAATGTCATCGCCCCATGAAGTCCTCTTACCCAAGTTGCAAGACATGCTGAACGACTTCTTGAACGATTTGCGCAACAACCCCCGCTTGCGCCTGTGGTTGGCATTGATTCTTGTAGTCATCTGGCTTTACGGCTTATTGACGCTGCGCGAAGCACTGCAAAGCGCAGAACAACAGCAAAGTTCAATAGCACGGGGAGTTACCCGGTTGCGCGCCCAACTGACGCAAACCGAGTGGGTGCAGCGCGTGGCGCCGGCCAAGACGCTGGCGGTGCAGATGGAAAGCCGTTTGTGGCAAGCGCAAACTGCGGGACTGGCGCAGGCAGCGCTGCAGGACTGGCTCAACACTGCCTTGGCGCACGCCAAGGTTACCAGGCCACAAATCACCGTCTCGGTAATCGATGAGGCGGGCAGTGCAGGCGGCGATGGCAGCGCACCCACGACCTCACCCGCTTCATCGGTTTCGGTCGATGGCGCACCGGCAACCCCACCTGATCTGTGGAAGATCAAGGCCAAGCTTGGCTTCGACTTCACTGCACCCACCCTGCTTGAATTCTTGAACCGTATCGAAAACCACGACAAGCAAATCATCGTCAGCTCACTCAAAGTGCAAAAAGAACCCATGTCGCACGTCGAGGTGGAACTGCTGGCTTATTTTCAAAAGCAAGCCGCCACCGACAAGACCAGGCCAGCCACAAAAGACACAGCCGTGGTTGACCGCCCGGCCCCGGCTAGCGTAAAGCCCTGAGCCCACCATGCGATTCATCAACGACAACATTTACCCACTGTTTGCGGCCCTGCTGCTGGTGATTGCCAGCACGTGCTGGTTTGCCCTGCCTGAACCCGCCGCGCCCAAAACCGGCACCCTGGCTGCCGAAGCCTGGCGTCTGCCGGCAGCAAGCCTGCACGACAGCGTCAAAGCGATAGAGGCCATCACCAGTCGCAACCTGTGGGGCGTGGTAGTGGCCAGTGCGGCAAACGCACCGCCAGCGCCCAAATGGAAGGTGATGGGTATCGGCCGCAACGGAAGCGAACGGTTTATCCTGCTCGCTTATGAAGACAAGCCGGTCACCGTGCTGAAGGTGGGTGACGCCCTGCCCGATGGCCTGAAGATCGCGTCAATTGACGACGACCGTTTTCTGGTGATAACGGCCGACAAGAAAAAAATGGTATTTGGAATGTACAAAAATGATCCGCCTCAATAGAGTTCCAATTATTGCGACCGCCCTTCTGTTGGTCGCCTGCGTAGGAGCGCCTCCAACGATCCCGGAATCTTTGGTAAAACCGCGTGCCGAAGCGGTAGCACCAACCTTAAAGATGCTGGCAGACGCGCCTGACAGCGACAACCCGCAGGGCCCCAACAAAGGCGGCGCCACAGGGCAGAGTACCCCGACCCCTCCGGCAGCGGCACGAATCAGCACCCTGAAGCCAGAGCCTCCAGCGCCAGCGCCCTCAACAAAAGAGGACGCGGTCATAACGGTTGCCTTCGACCAAATGCCCCTGCCCAATTTTGTGCAGGCCGTATACGGACTCATCCTGAAGAAAACCTACAGCCTTGACCCCCAGGTTGCCTCCCGCAAAGACCTGGTCACCCTGCGCGCAGCCCAACCACAAACTCCGGACCAGCTTGAGAATGCCGCGCGCCTGCTCCTGAAAACCTTCGGCGTCGCGGTCACCAACCTGGGCGCCGGCAACTACCGTATCACGCCCGACAATGCCCAAAGTGGCTACGCCCCCGAGATCATGCGTGGGCGCACCCTGCCCGAAGTGCCTTTGCGTCTGCGCCCGATCTACCAGTTGGTGGAGTTGAACGCCGTGCGCAGCAGCGACATTGCCGGCTGGCTCACCAAGATATTCGGCCCCAAAGTCAGCATCATCGACGATACCCCCCGCAACACCCTGGTTCTGAGCGGCCAGAGCGACGACGTGGCTGCGGTCATGGCGGCCATTGAGGTGCTGGACCAACCGCTGATGAAAGGCCGCCAAAGCCTGCGCATCAACCCGGTGTTCTGGTCGGCAGACGATCTGAGCAGAAAACTCGGCGAACTGCTGACGGCCGAAGGCTACGGCGTCACCACAACGGCGGGGCAATTTGGCATGTACCCGATCAACCTGATCCCGATCCAGGGCGTCAACGCCATCATTGTCTTTGCGGTGGACCAAGCGGTGCTGCAGCACGTTGTCAAATGGGCCGAAGAAATCGACAAACCCAACAGCGCACGCACGGCTGGTGGCGGGGGCTACTTTACTTACCAAGTAC
>CAIYDK010000627.1 GCA_903924955.1 uncultured beta proteobacterium
AACTGGCGGTGTTGTGCGGTGCCATGGTCGGTGCGGGACTCGGCTTTCTCTGGTACAACTCGTATCCGGCCGAGGTTTTCATGGGAGACGTCGGTTCGCTCTCGCTCGGGGGGGCGCTAGGAACCATTGCGGTGTTGACCAAACAGGAGATTCTGCTGGTGATAGTCGGGGGCATCTTTGTCATTGAGGCACTGTCAGTTATTTTTCAGGTGGGCTCGTACAAATATCGCGGCAAACGGATCTTTCGCATGGCGCCGATTCATCATCATTTTGAATTGAAAGGGGTGGCGGAACCGAAGATCATCGTCCGCTTCTGGATTATCAGCATCATTTTGGCGCTGGTGGCGATTTCGACACTTAAGATGAGGTAATGTTTGAGGTCGCAGATTGTGATCATAAAGATAGATCGTAATTTCATTTTGTTACCAATTTGAGGTAACAGATTATTATTTCAAATCTTGAAATAAATTAAGTTATCTCGCAAGAAAAACAAAGCATACTTCACGAGTTCCTCGACTGCTGTTTTCTCCCCCCTCCCAACCTACCCCCGCTGGGGGGAGGTGTTTTAAAGTCCCCTCACCCAGCGGGGGAGGGTTAGGGAGGGGGGAGAAACGCTGATAGCTGCGGTTCTGTATCAAAGCGCAATATAATGTTGGAGGATTTGCAGCAGAAGTACGATTCACAGTTCAAGATGGTTTTTGATCCGATTAGGCAGTTGATGGCGCCGCCAGATCCAAATTAAATGAAAGAAGAAAAACTATGGTGGCATTTCGAATTCTCTTGGCCATTATGATTACAGGTATTCTTGGTTATACGGGAGTTGTGGGCGTCAATCACGGCTGGAACCTGCTTCCAGTTTTCTTTGGAGATATGGCAGCAATGACCTGGCCGGGTCAGTTCAATTTTGATTTTGTGTGCTTGTTGATGTTTTCAGGATTGTGGCTTGCTTGGCGCCATCATTTCTCGACAGGAGGACTTGCACTGGGTGTGCTGGGTGTTTTTGGCGGAACAATGATACTAGCCCCATATCTCCTTATTGTGAGCTTTAAAGCAAAAGGGGACATGAAAGAGATATTGCTTGGGACGGTGAGAACAAAAAGTTAACCTAAGTTTTAGATGAATTAAAGAGCGAGTATCCAGCCAGGAAGATGCACCGACCTATAACTGCCGGTGCTCTCCCAACCCGTTATGCGAAAAATGGAGATGAAATGAACATCAATAGACTTGACCACTTGGTGCTAACGGTGAAGGACATCGAAATCACTGTCCAATTCTATGTTTCTGTTCTTGGAATGGAAAAAGAAGAATTTGGTGCAGGAAGACTGGCACTTAAATTTGGCAATCAGAAAATCAATCTTCATCAGGTAGGCAAAGAGTTTGAACCCAAAGCAGACAAACCAACCGCAGGTTCCGCTGATTTATGCTTCATTACTGAAGTCACACTGGATGAGGCCATGAATCACGTACAGAGCAAAAGGGTTCAAATTATTGAAGGGCCTGTTGCAAGAACTGGCGCTACAGGACCAATTAATTCATTTTACTTCAGAGATCCAGATATGAATTTGATCGAAGTTTCAAACTATTGATGCAACATAACAAGACCGCTAGACCTGACCAATAAGGCCGTCAGGTGAGCGCCAACGGCGTTGATAAGGTAAGTTGCCATGAATCTCGCTAATAAAAAAATCCTCGTTATCGGCCTTGCCAAAACCGGCGTGGCCTGCGCCCGTTTTCTAGCTTCGAAGGGAGCTGAGGTAACAGTCACCGACATGCGCAGCGAGTCCGCTCTTGCAGGCCAGTTGGCAGAACTGTCGCGATTCGGGGTCAAGCGTGAGTTGGAGCGTCACAGCGAAGCGACCTTCCTTGCCAGCGACCTGATCGTGGTATCCCCCGGTGTACCTATGGATTTGCCGCAACTGGTCGCGGCACAGCACGCCGGACTGGAAATCATCAGCGAAATTGAACTGGCGGCACGCTTTATCGATGTTCCTCTGGCTGCTATAACCGGCACCAACGGCAAAACGACGACTACCACCATTCTCGGAGCAATCTTCAAACATAACGGCTACCGCACGTTTGTCGGCGGCAACATCGGCGATCCACTGATTGAAGTGGCGGAATCGCACCATGTTATCGATCAGG